>NZ_JBFBFP010000012.1:0-184097 GCF_040684275.1 Streptomyces sp. NPDC091371 | reverse complement strand
TGAGGCGCGGGGTCTGGGGCGGAGCCCCCCACGCGGCGGAGCCGCATATCGGTACTGCGGGAAGGGGCGGGGTGGGGGAAGGCCCCGCGCAGCGGCACCGGCACCGGCGACCGCTAGCCGCGCAGCAGCTCCGCCAGGACGGCCGCGTGGCTCGAGCCCGGGTCCTGGACGGCCGTCAGCAGCGTCAGCGGACCCGCACCGGCCGGCCCCCGCAGGCGGGCCGGCTCCGCCACCGCCCCCGGCTCCGCCAGCTCCGCCTCGTACCTCCCCCAGCTACCGCTGGGAGGTGCCCCCTGCCGGAACTCCGCGGCCGAGCCGCCCCCGTGGAACCACTTGCGCAGCTCCGTCGACGGGGCCACCGCCTTCGGCCACTCGTCCACCCCCGCCGCCGCCTTCGACAGGCCCCGCGGCCAGAGCCGGTCCACGAGCACCCTCCCCCAGACTCCGTCCGGGGGGACCCCCGGGCCGTCGGCCCCCGGCTCCGGAGGGTCGTACACGCGCCGCAGCCGGATCGCCGTCACCGTCCGCCTCCCAGTCCCTTGACCTCGTCCCACAGTGCCGGGTCCAGCACCCCCACCCGCCGCCGCAACTCCCACAGCGACACCTCCTCCGGCCGGTCCGCCTCCAGGAAGCCCGCCCGGCCCTGCGCCCCCACCGTCCCCGGCGGCAGCGGGATCACCCCGGCCCGCCGGTCGTCGTACTTGCCGGTGATCCACGCGACCCGCGCGCGGTGCCCCCGTACCGACTCCACCGCCAGGACCAGGCACGTACGGCCGTCCGCCACGCTCCACAGCTCGCCCGACCGCGGCCGCGGCGGCGGGCCCGGCCCGTGCGCCGCCGGAGTCCGGCGGGGGAGGCCCAGCCGGCGCCCGGCGATCAGCACCACCAGCGCGACGGCCACGACCGCGGCCACCGCGGGCCACCAGGACGTGTCCATGCTTCGACCGTAGCCGCGCCACACGCTCCCGGCACGGCAACGCACGGCAGCGCACGGCAACGCCCGTGCCACCCCGTCGCTCCCCCGGGTGACAGCGCAGGTGATTCCCCCCACAACGGCCCGCCGCGGAGGAGCGACCGGAGGTTTCGCGCCTTACGCTCGACCCACGCACGGCCCGCATTCCGTCCACGGACCGTCCTCGGAGGTTCACGCTCCATGAAGCTCACCGTCGTCGGCTGTTCGGGGTCGTTCCCGTCCGCGGAATCGGCCTGTTCGAGCTACCTCGTAGAGGCCGACGGCTTCCGGCTGCTCCTCGACATGGGCAACGGCGCCCTCGGCGAGCTCCAGCGCCACTGCGGTCTCTACGACCTCGACGCGATCTTCCTGAGCCACCTGCACGCCGACCACTGCATCGACATGTGCGCGTACTTCGTCGCCCGCTACTACCGGCACGAGGGCGGCCGCTGCGGCACCATCCCCGTCTACGGCCCCGAGGGCACCGAGAAGCGCCTGACCACCGCCTACGACGACGTCCCCGACGAGCGCTCGATGAGCGAGGTCTTCGACTTCCGCACCCTGAAGTCCGGCTCGTTCGAGATCGGCCCGTTCCAGATCCGCACCGAGCGGGTCGCGCACCCCGTCGAGTCGTACGGGATCCGCGTCGAGCACGGCGGCCGCTCCCTGACGTACTCCGGCGACACCGGGGCCTGCCCGGAGCTGGGCCAGCTCGTCGAGGGCACCGACCTCTTCCTGTGCGAGGCCTCCTTCACCCACGGCAAGGAGGACATCCCGGACCTCCACCTCAACGGCCGTGAGGCCGGCGAGTACGCGCGCGGCGGCGGGGTCGGACGGCTGGTCCTCACCCACATCCCGCCGTGGACGGACGCCCGGCAGAACCTCGCCGACGCCCGCGCGGTCTACGACGGGCAGGTCGACCTGGCGTACTCGGGCGCCGTGTACGAGGTCTGAGACGCGGTACGCGACGAAGCCCCCGCCCTCCCTTCCGGGAGAGCGGGGGCTTCTTCGTGGCGCGGGTGAGCCGGCAGGGCCTACTTGGCCTCGGCCTTCAGCAGCTCGGCGAGCTCCTCGTCGGACTCGCGGCCCGGCGTCGGGAGGTTGAACTTCGTGATCGCGAAGCGGAAGACGACGTAGTACACGGCCGCGAAGCAGAGGCCGACGCCCGCCAGGCCCCACGGGTTGTCGGCGATGCCCAGGTTCAGCAGGAAGTCGACCGCGCCGGCGGAGAAGCCGAAGCCGTCGCGCATGCCCAGGGCCCAGGTCAGCGCCATGGAGACACCGGTGAGGACCGCGTGGATCGCGTAGAGCACCGGGGCGATGAACATGAAGGTGAACTCGATCGGCTCGGTCACACCGGTGACGAAGGCGGTGAGCGCGAGGGAGAACATCATGCCGCCGACGACCTTGCGGCGCTCGGGGCGGGCGCAGTGGACGATCGCGAGGCAGGCCGCCGGGAGGGCGAACATCATGATCGGGAAGAAGCCGGTCATGAACTGTCCGGCGGTCGGGTCACCGGCGAGGAAGCGGCCGATGTCACCGTGGACGGCGCCGGTCGGGGTGTCGAAGGAGCCGGCCTGGAACCACGGGAAGGAGTTCAGCAGGTG
Organism: Streptomyces sp. NPDC091371; assembly: GCF_040684275.1. Taxonomy (NCBI): domain Bacteria; kingdom Bacillati; phylum Actinomycetota; class Actinomycetes; order Kitasatosporales; family Streptomycetaceae; genus Streptomyces; species Streptomyces sp. NPDC091371. Next base: position 181,538 of record NZ_JBFBFP010000012.1, on the reverse strand, counting down.
GTGCATGCCGATCGGGATCAGCGCGCGGTTGGCGACACCGAAGAGACCCGCGCCGACGGCGCCCGAGCCGGTCAGCCACGTACCGAAGCTGTGCAGGCCGGAGCCGAGGACCGGCCAGATGAGACCGAAGACGATGCCGGCGACCAGACCCGCGAAGGCGGAGAGGATCGGAACGAGGCGGCGGCCGCCGAAGAAGCCCGCCCAGTCCGGCAGCTTGGTCCGGTAGAACTTCTGGTACAGCAGGGCCGTGATGACACCCATCACGACACCGCCGAGGACACCGGCGTTGACCGGGGCGTCGACCTCGACGATCTTTCCGCCGACGACCTTGGCCACCTTCGGCAGGTTGCTGTCCGTGAAGGTGCCGAGCACCTTCTGGAAGACCAGGTAGCCGGTGACGGCGGCCAGCGCGGTGGAACCGTCCGACTTCTTCGCGAAGCCGATCGCGATGCCGACGGCGAACAGCAGCGCCATGTTGTCGAGGATCGCGCCACCACCGGCGGCCATGTAGCCGGCGATCTTGTTGACGAAGGTCGGGAAGGTGTCCTTGCCGAGCATGTCGCCCGCGCCGAGGCGGAGCAGGAGCGCGCCGGCAGGCAGCACGGCAACGGGGAGCATGAGGCTCCGGCCGATGCGCTGCATGACGGCCATCACGCCAGCGCCCTTCTTCTTTTCCGCAGCGGTCGCTGTGGACATGTGGTTCCTCCAGTGGGCAAGGCGCCGCCAGGGGGCAGAGAAGCGGGGGATGGCGACGTCTCGGAAAGGTGGCTCCCGGGGGCCGGACCCGGCCCACGTGGTCTACACCAATCGGTGGTGTAGACCAGTTGTAGCACGGTGAGGGATAGATAAGGAACCTTCGATTTCCTGTGGTCTACACCACACTCGGCGTGTCGGCGCCCCACGTCTGGGCCGCCGGGCCCAGGACATGGCGAAGGCCCCCGGAACCAGTGGTCCGAGGGCCTCGAAGGCGGGCCGAAGGGCCCGCCCGGCACGTCCGGGCGGTTACGCCTTGGTGTTCTCCGCCTGCATCGCCTCGATCTCCTCGTCCGACTCCCGGCCCGGCGTCGGGATGTCGAACTTCGTGATCGCGAAGCGGAAGATCACGTAATAGACGACCGCGAAGCACAGGCCGATCGGGATGATCAGCCACGGCTTCGTCGCCAGGCCCCAGTTGATGACGTAGTCGATCAGGCCGGCCGAGAAGCTGAAGCCGTCGTGCACCCCCAGCGCCCACGTCACCGCCATCGACACACCCGTCAGCACCGCGTGGATCGCGTACAGCGCCGGCGCCACGAACAGGAACGAGTACTCCAGCGGCTCCGTGATGCCCGTGACGAACGAGGTCAGGCCCACCGACAGCATCAGACCGCCCACCTCCTTGCGCCGCTGCGGCTTCGCGCAGTGCGCGATCGCGAGGGCGGCCGCCGGGAGGGCGAACATCATGATCGGGAAGAAGCCGGAGAGGAACTGTCCCGCATCGGGGTCACCGTTCAGGAACATGTTGATGTCGCCGTGCACGGTCTTCCCGTCCGGCGTGGTGTAGCTGCCGAACTGGAACCACACCGGCACGTTCAGGAACTGGTGCAGGCCGATCACCAGCAGCGCGCGGTTCGCGACGCCGAAGATGCCCGCACCCCACGAGCCGAGGCCCACCAGCCAGTCCGAGAAGCTCTCCAGCGCGTCACCGACCGGCGGCCAGATCCACAGGCAGAGCGCGGCGAAGCCGATCGCCACGAACGACATGATGATCGGGACGAGACGGCGGCCGTTGAAGAAGCCCAGCCAGTCGACCAGCTTCACCCGGTGGTAGCGCTGCCAGAACCAGGCCGCGAGCAGCCCCATGATGATGCCGCCGAAGACCCCCGGGTTCTGGTACGTGTACGAGACGAACGTGTCGTTCGGCCCCAGGCAGCCGCCGCCGATGTCCTTGGTCCCCGAGGGGCACGGCTTCTGGAACGCGTGCAGCACCCCGCGGTAGACGAGGAAGCCGGCCACCGCCGCGAGGGCGGTCGAGCCGTCCGCCTTCTTGGCCATGCCGATCGCGACGCCGATGCAGAAGAGGAGGGGCAGGCCGAGGTCGGGGTCCAGCAGGGCGCCGCCCGCACCGGCCATGACCTTGGCGACGTCGGTCCAGCCCAGTCCCTTGGCGCCGAAGACGTCCGGCTGCCCCAGCCGGTTGAGGATGCCCGCCGCGGGCAGAACGGCGATCGGCAGCTGAAGACTCCGCCCCATCTTCTGCAGCCCCTGGAACAACCCGTTCCACCATTTCGGCTGCGGTGCTGCTGATGCTGCTGCGGCGCTGCTCGCGCTCATACGGCGTCCTCCCTGACCGGCCCGTTTTTGGCTGTCGCGGCACGTGCGGCACACTGGTGTAGACCAGTTGTGGGCAGGTTGCTGCTGATCGTCATGATTCGGCAGAAGTTGGTTATGCGCTCGCGTAGATGGGCCAACCGTGGGATACCGTGACGAAACGGACCCCGTGGGGGTATCCATCCACGGGCCGCCGAGACTCGTTCTTCGTATCACTCAGGGAGAAACACATGGCCACCAAGGCTGAGAAGATCGTCGCCGGGCTCGGCGGTATCGAGAACATCGAAGAGGTCGAAGGCTGCATCACCCGTCTGCGCACCGAGGTCGTCGACCCCTCGCTCGTCGACGAAGCCGCCCTCAAGGCCGCCGGCGCCCACGGCGTCGTCAAGATGGGCACCGCGATCCAGGTCGTCATCGGCACCGACGCCGACCCGATCGCCGCCGACATCGAGGACATGATGTGAGCCGGGCTCGCTGAAGCACCTCCGAGGACCCCGTACGGACGCCGGACGCACCCGTACGGGGTCTTCGGCGTTCCCCCGCAGCGACTAGGCTCGGCGGCATGTCTCGCATCGACGGCCGTACGCCCGAACAGCTCCGCCCGGTCACCCTCGAACGCGGATGGAGCAAGCACGCCGAGGGCTCCGTCCTCATCTCCTTCGGAGACACCAAGGTCTTCTGCACCGCCTCCTTCACCGAAGGCGTCCCGCGCTGGCGCAAGGGCAGCGGCGAAGGCTGGGTCACCTCCGAGTACTCGATGCTGCCCCGCTCCACCAACACCCGCGGCGACCGCGAATCCGTCCGCGGCAAGATCGGCGGCCGCACCCACGAGATCTCCCGCCTCATCGGCCGCTCGCTGCGCGCCGTGATCGACTACAAGGCGCTGGGCGAGAACACCATCGTCCTCGACTGCGACGTCCTCCAGGCCGACGGCGGCACCCGCACCGCCGCCATCACCGGCGCCTACGTCGCCCTCGCCGACGCCATCGCCTGGGGCCAGAAGAAGAAGCTCATCAAGGCCGGCCGCAAGCCGCTCACCGACACCGTCGCCGCGGTCAGCGTCGGCATCGTCGACGGCGTCCCCCTCCTCGACCTCTGCTACGAGGAGGACGTGCGCGCGGAGACCGACATGAACGTGGTCTGCACCGGCGACGGCCGCTTCGTCGAGGTCCAGGGCACGGCCGAGGGCGAGCCCTTCGACCGCAAGGAACTCAACGCCCTCCTGGACCTCGCCGCCGGCGGCTGCGCGGACCTCCAGGCCATCCAGCTGAGCGCGCTGGAACTGTAAGCGCCGGGAACGACGTCTGGCAGGGTACGGGCGCACGGTGTCAAAGCCGCGCGCCCGTCCACGTATCCGTATCCGTATCCGAGTCCTTGGGGGACATCACATGAAGCTCCGCATAGCCGCCGTGGCCGTGGCTGCCGCCCTCACCATCCCCGCCCTCACCTCTTGTGACGCGATCTCCACGGCGATGGACTGCGCGAGCACGGCGGTCGCCATCACGGAAGGCGTGACCGACCTCTCCGAAGCGGTCTCCAACGCGGGCAACAGCCCCCAGGACGCCCAGAACGCGCTCAACCAGATCGACGCCAACCTCAAGAAGATCGGCGACCGGACGGACAACGCCGACCTGGGCAAGGCCATCGACTCGATGACCACGGCCGTCAAGAACGTCCGCACCGCCATCGAACAGGGCAACCCCACCCCGGACATCAAGCCGGTGGCCGACGCCGCCTCCGAGATCTCGAAGGTCTGCACCGCCGGATAATGAGGGCATGACCTCGACGCCTGCTCCCGCTCCCCGCCTGATCCTGGCCACCCGCAACGCGGGCAAGGTCGCCGAACTCCACGCCATCCTGTCCGACGCCGGCCTGCCGCACGAGCTGGTCGGCGCGGACGCGTACCCGGAGATCCCGGACGTCAAGGAAACCGGCGTCACCTTCGCCGAGAACGCCCTCCTCAAGGCCCACGCCCTCGCGAAGGCCACGGGCCTGCCCGCCATCGCCGACGACTCGGGCCTCTGCGTGGACGTCCTGCACGGCGCCCCGGGCATCTTCTCCGCCCGCTGGGCGGGCCGGCACGGCGACGACCGCGCCAACTTGGACCTCCTCCTGGCCCAGCTCGGCGACATCGCCGACGAGAACCGCGGCGCCCACTTCGCCTGCGCGGCGGCCCTGGCCCTCCCGGACGGCACGGAACGCGTCGTCGAAGGCCGCCTTTTGGGCACCCTCCGCCACACCCCGTCGGGCTCGGGCGGCTTCGGCTACGACCCGATCCTCCAGCCGCTGGGCGAGTCCCGGACCTGCGCGGAGCTGACGGCGGCGGAGAAGAACGCGATCTCCCACCGGGGGCAGGCGTTCCGGGCGCTGGTGCCGTTCGTTCGGGCCTTGGTGGGCTGAGGCCGTCGATATGCCGAAGGCCCCGTACGCAGATGCTGTGTACGGGGCCTTCGTGTCGGTGCGGTCGGAGGGACTCGAACCCTCAAGGGATTTCTCCCACAACTACCTAAAAGTTGCGTGTAGGCCAATTCCACCACGACCGCGACTAACCGGTCAATTCGGACATCGGTCCTGGCCGGCTGCGGTTAGTCTACGACTGCCGAGGTCCGGCGGGCGACATCATTGCGGCGACGACCTCCGCGGCACCAGGTGTCGGTCAGTGCATGGCAGTTGGGGCACAGGTAGCGGAGGTTTTCGCGCCGGTTGTCGAGCCAGTCTCCGCTGATGTGGTCGATGTGGAGGGTGATGGCACGCCCGAGCCATTCGCCGGGATTCCCGCAGTTCGAGCAGGCGCACGGAACGCCGACTTCCTGAAGTGCTCGGTGGAGCCGGGCGCGGTTGAGCCGGGCGGATCCATCAGGGAGAACGACGAGGGTGTCGGGTGCGACGGGTTTCGGCGTCACTGCCGTCGGGGCTGCCCAAGGGCGCCGTCTGAAGTGGCTGACGTCAAGTCCGAGTTGTGTGATGCATCGGCGCACCCGGCGGTGGTTGACGTCGTTCACTTCGAGCCCGAGGGTGCGCATGACGTCCGCGTATCCGGCCGCACCCGGGACGGCGGCGCGCAGCGCCTCCTCCGGAATGGCCGGCCGGGAATTGCGAAAGCGGGTGGTGTCGATGCCGTGCTCTTTCAGCATTCTCCCGAGAGCGGCGCGGGACCGGCCGTCGTCGGGCATGCCCAGGGCGCGAGCCGTACCGCGGATGCTGTCGGCGGATGCCGCAGCCGCTGCAAGTTCTGCCGGGGTGAAGGGAAGCTCGATCGCTTCTCGGCCCATGCCTGGGAAGTGGCTGACGTCGATGCCCGCCGCGGCCATTCGCCGGACGATGTGCGAAAGGGCGCCGGTGGTGGGACGTACGCCGAGCTGGACCGCCACTTCGCGCAGTGTGGTCGATGACGCGGCCGCCGCCGCTATGGCCTCGTCCGGGTACTTGCGCCATGGACTGCGTTTCGCGAAGTGACTGCTGTCGATGCCGTAGGAGGCGGCCTTCTCCTGGAGTGTGCGGCGTCGTCCGCCGTTCTCTTTCAGTCCGAGGCGCCGCATCAGGTCGGCCCAGCCTCTCGACTCTGCGATGGCTGCGGCCAGCGTGTCCCGCTCGTACGGGTCGACCATGCTTCCGCTCCCCCTATCGGCCGCACGTGCGGCCCTCGCACGGAGTAACGCACCGACAGTCGGACGGTTACGGGGGATTTCGTCCGATAAACGGAGCAGCCCGCACCGATTTACGGTGCGGGCCGCTCCGGCAGGAGAGGGTCAGATGCCCAGGTCCTTGATGATCTTGGCTACGTGGCCCGTCGCCTTCACGTTGTAGAAGGCGTGCTCCACCTTGCCTTCCTCGTCCACGACCACCGTGGACCGGATGACCCCGGTCACGGTCTTGCCGTACAGCTTCTTCTCGCCGAAGGCGCCGTAGGCCTCCAGGACGGCCTTCTCCGGGTCTCCGACCAGCGTGACCTTCAGGTGCTCCTTCTCGCGGAACTTCGCCAGCTTCTCCGGCTTGTCCGGCGACACGCCGATGACGTCGTAGCCGGCCGTGGCCAGTACGTCCAGGTTGTCCGTGAAGTCGCAGGCCTGCTTCGTGCAGCCGGGCGTCAGCGCGGCGGGGTAGAAGTACACGATCACCTTGCGGCCCTTGTGGTCGGCGAGCGAGACCTCGTTGCCGTCCGCGTCGGGCAGGGTGAAGGCGGGGGCGGTGTCGCCCGGCTGCAGTCGCTCGCTCATCTCGTCAGTCTCCTCGGGAGGGCACCAGCATCGTTATGCCACGAGACTAAGCTGACAGCCTGTTCACGTACGAACACGACCACGATCGCGACCACGATCACGACCCATGACGACGGAGGCAGCGCGGTGCCGGAAGCCAGGACCCCCGCACAGATCGAGGCGGACATCGTCCGCCGCCGCGAGCAGCTCGCCGAGACGCTCGACGAGATCGGTGTGCGGATGCACCCGAAGACGATCATCGGGGATGCGAAGGCCCGGCTGGTCGGGACCGTCGATCACGCCGCCGGGCGGGCCTTCGCCGCCGTGAACCGGTGCGTGACCGACCTGCAGGCCGGGCTGCGCCACGACGACGGTACGCCGCGCCCCGCGCGGATCGTGCCGGTCGCGCTGGTCGCGGTGGGCCTGGTCGGGCTGCTGGTGGTGTCGGCGCGCCGCAAGCGGTGACGACCCTCCGGAGTGCAGGGCCGTCGCGGACAGGTAAGTTCGAGGCGTGAGCGAGAACACCACCCACGACAAGCTGCCCATCCGCATGCTCCACGACCGCGTGCTCGTGAAGTCCGACCTGCCGGAGGGCGAGCGCCGCTCGGGCGGCGGCATTCTGATTCCGGCGACGGCCGCGGTCGGCAAGCGGCTGGCCTGGGCCGAGGTGGTCGCGGTCGGGCAGAACGTACGTAGCGTAGAGCCGGGCGACCGGGTGCTGTACGACCCCGAGGACCGGGCCGAGGTCGAGGTGCGCGGGGCGACGTACGTGCTGATGCGTGAGCGGGACCTGCACGCGGTGGCCGCGGAGCGGCTGGAGGGGGCCGAGGACTCCACCGGGTTGTACCTGTAGGACGTGGAAAAGGGCTGGTGGCGGAGGTCACCGGCCCTTTTCGCCGCCCTTTGCTACGGTGGAGGGGAACCCCGACGAGACGCGCCGTACCGGGTACGACAAGACGACGCACCCCGTATCGGTCGTTGTCTCGGAGGTGCCGTCATGGCATGGGTTCTTCTTCTCGTCGCCGGTCTGCTGGAAGTCGGCTGGTCGATCGGCATGAAGTTCACCGAAGGTTTCACCCGGCTGTGGCCCAGTGTGTTCACGGGTGCCGGGATCGTCGCGAGCATGGTGTTGCTGTCCTACGCCGCGAAGAGCCTGCCCATCGGTACCGCGTACGGGGTGTGGGTGGGCATCGGTGCCGCCGGTGCGGCCGTGCTCGGTATGGCGGTGCTGGGTGAGCCCGTCACCGCCGCCCGGATCTTCTTCATCTGTCTGCTGCTGGTCGCCGTGGTGGGGCTGAAGGCGACCTCGGGGCACTAGGTCATTCCAGGAAGGCTGACGGGGGGCGCAGGCCCGCCGCGCCGGCGTCCGCGCCCGCCCCCGCGTTGGTGCCCTGGGTGCCCGTGGTGGTGCCGGCCTGGTCGCCCTGGGTGGTGCCGCCGTTGGTCTGGCCTCCGTTGGTTTGACCGCCGTTGGTCTGGCCGCCGTTGTCCTGACCCCCGTTGGTCTGACCCCCGTTGGTCTGGCCGCCGTTGGTCTGGCCCCCGTTGGTCTGGCCGTTCGTCGGGTTCGGGCGCGTGGGCCGGTTCGGGCGGACGGGGCGGCTCGGGGTGACCTCGTCCTCCGGGGTTTCCTCCGGCGGGAACGGCTCGAAGCTGGGGGAGGGCGGGGGCTGGGCCGCGCCCGGCTGGAGTTCGAGGTCGAAGTCGACTGGGTCGGTGCCCTCCAGGGCGGTCTTCGTGTAGGCGGCCCAGATGCGGGCCGGGTAGCCGCCTCCGCCGATGCGGGGCTCGCCGAGGGCGCCGTAGAGGGACTGGAGGGTTCCGGTGTCCGGGTCCTGGCCCATCATCGCCACCACCGTGACCAGGTCCGGGGTGTAGGCGGCGAACCAGGCCGAGCGGTCCAGTTCGCCGGTGCCGGTCTTGCCGGCGGCCGGGTGGCCGGCGGCGAGGGCTGCCGTGCCGGTGCCGTTGTCCACGACGCTGACCAGCATGGAGGTCGTGGTGTCCGCGGCTTCGCGGGTGACCGCCTGGGTGGGCGAGCGGTCGGGGAGGCCGATGGTGTCGTCCTCCTTGGTGATCTTCTCCAGGAAGGTGTACGGGGTGCGGCGGCCGTGGTCCGCGAGGGTCGCGTACGCCTGGGTCATGTCGAGGACGCTGGCCTGCATGGTGCCCAGGGCCATGGCCGGGCCGGGGACGAAGTTCGGGGTGTTCTCGGGGATGCCGAGGTCGACGGCGGTCTGTTTGACCTTGACGGTGCCCACGTCCACGACCATCTGGGCGAAGACGGCGTTGACGGAGAGGTCGGTGGCGGTGTTGACGGTGATGTTGCCGTAGGAGATCTGGCCCTCGTTCTCGGGGGCGTAGGGGACCCGGGTGCCGACGACGCGGCGCTTGTTGTCGCCGTTGTAGATCGTGTTCGGGGTGATCCGGCGGCCGTCCTGGGTGCGGGAGTCGTTTTCGACGGCGGCCGCGAAGACGAACGGCTTGAAGGTGGAGGCGACCTGGTAGTCGTGGCGGGTCGCGTTGTTGACGTACTGCTTGGTGTAGTCGATGCCGCCGTACATGGCGACGACCTTGCCGGTGGCGGGGTCGATGGAGACGCCTCCGGCGCGCACGAGGCGGTCGGCCTTGCGGGCCTCCGGGTCGAGCTTGCTGTTCAGTTGGGCGTCCACCGCTTTGACGAAGTCGTTCTGGCGGCGCTTGTCGATGGTCGTGGTGATCCGGTAGCCGCCCTCGGCGAGGGTCTTCTCGTCGAGGATCTTGTGCTCGGTGATGTAGTCCTTGACGGCTTCGACGAGGTAGCCGCGCTGGCCGGACAGGCCGGCGGCGGGGCGGACCTTGCCGGGCTCGGGGAACTGGGTGGCCGCGCGCTCGGCGGCCGTCAGCCAGTTCTTCTTGACCATGCCGTCGAGTACGTAGTTCCAGCGGGCGAGGGCGCGGTCGCGGCTCTGCGGGTGGGAGACGACGTCGAAGGCGCTGGGGGAGTTGAGGAGGGTGGCGAGGTAGGCGCCCTCGGCGGTGGTGAGTTTGCCGACGTCCTTGCCGTAGTAGGCCTGGGAGGCGGCCTGGATGCCGTAGGCGTTGCGGCCGAAGTAGCTGGTGTTGAGGTAGCCCTCGAGGATGTAGTCCTTCGACTTCTCGCGACCGAGTTTGATCGCGATGAAGAACTCCTTGACCTTGCGTTTGATGGTCTGTTCCTGGCCCAGGTAGTAGTTCTTGACGTACTGCTGGGTGATGGTCGAGCCGGACTGGGTGCCCTTTCCGGTGGCCGTGTTCCAGGCGGCGCGGAGCATCGCCTTGGGGTCCACCGCCCGTTCGGAGTAGAAGTCCCGGTCCTCGGCGGCGAGTACGGCTTCCTGGACGGTCAGCGGGATCTGCGAGAGCGGCACGTTGACGCGGTTGACCTCGCCGTCGCGGGCGAGTTGGGAGCCGTCGGAGTAGAGGTAGACGTTGGACTGCGCGGTGGCGGCGGCGTTGGCCGGCGGGATGTCGACCAGCAGGTAGCCCGCGACGAGGGCGCCGCCGAGCAGCAGGGCGAGGAGGAGTACGCCGCCCAGCACCATGCGCCAGGTGGGGATGAGCCGCCGCCAGCCGGTGCGCTTGCGGCGCGGCTTCCTGCCGGGCTTGGGGGGCCTGCCCGGCTGCTGTTCCCGTGGCGGGGGTGGCTGCTGTCCGTCGGGCGAGTCCGGGTCGCGAGGGGTCCAGCCCGGGGGTGGTGACTGGTCGCTCATCTCCAGGGGCTCCTCGACGCCGTGCGAAATATCCACTTCTGTACCTCATGGTGTCTACCCGATGGCCGGTGATTCCGCTCCGGACGGGCGTAAATCGGTCGCGTGGATCGCCCCTCCGCACTAAGCTCGCGCGCTTTGGCCGACGTAGGAACGACCTGGGAAAGGGAGGGATACGGTGCGGCAGCAAGCGGGTCAGAGAGTGCGCCTCTACCTGGCGGTGGCCGCCGGCGGGTTCCGGCGCTACGCGACGTACGGGACGGCCACGGCGGCCGGGGTGTTCACCAACACCGTGTTCGGTTTCATCGTCGCGTACACGTACATCGCGCTGTGGGACGAGCGTCCCGGGCTCGGCGGTTACGACCAGGCGCAGGCCCTGACCTTCGTGTGGGTGAGCCAGTCGCTGCTCGCCGCCGGGGCGTTGATCGGGGGCGGCTTCCAGGAAGAGATCCAGGAGCGCGTCCGAACGGGTGACATCGCGGTCGACCTGTACCGGCCGGCGGACCTTCAGATGTGGTGGCTGGCGGCCGACATGGGCCGGGCGGCCTTCCAGTTGGCGGGGCGCGGGGTGGTCCCGCTGGTGGCGGGGTCGCTGGTCTTCACGTTGGCGCTGCCCGATGATCCGGTGCGCTGGCTGCTGTTCCTGGTGTCCGTGGTGCTCGGTCTGGTGGTGAGCTTCGCGGTGCGCTATCTGCTGGGGCTGATGGCGTTCTGGCTGATGGACGGTTCGGGGATCAACATGATGGCCACGGTCGTCTCGATCTTCTTCTCGGGGATGCTGCTGCCGCTGACGGTCTTCCCGGGCGGCTTCGGCGAGTTGGTGCGGGTGCTGCCGTGGGCGGCGATGCTCCAGGTGCCGGTGGACGTGCTGATGGGGGAGCACGCGGGGGCCGGAGGTGCGGCGGAGGCGCTGGGGTTCCAGGCCGGGTGGGCGCTCGTACTGCTGGGTGCGGGGCGGCTGTTGCAGTCGGCGGCGACGCGGAAGGTGGTGGTCCAGGGTGGCTGAGGCGGTGCTGGCGGAGCGGGAGCTCCCGGTGCTGGAAGTGCCCCGGCGCAGTCGCGCCCTGGAGGGGCTGCGGGGCTACGGGCTGATCGTGATGATGTGGATCCGGTCGACGATGACGTACCGGACGTCCTTCCTGCTGTCCGCGTTCGGGAACGCGGCGATCACCCTGCTCGACTTCGTCGCGATCTACATCATGTTCTCCCACGTGGACGTGCTGGGCGGTTTCACGCTGCCCGAGATCGCCCTGCTGTACGGGTCCTGCTCGGCCTCCCTGGGCCTGGCGGACCTGCTGCTCGGCAACACGGACCGGATCGGGGTCCGGATCCGGGACGGTTCGCTCGACACGATGCTGGTGCGTCCGGTTCCGGTGCTCGCGCAGGTCGCGGCGGACCGGTTCGCGCTGCGCCGGCTGGGGCGGGTGCTGCAGGGGCTGGGGGTGCTGGCCTGGGCGGTGTGGGCGCTGTCGGGCGAGGTGGAGTGGACGCCGGGCAAGGTGCTGCTGGTGCCGGTGATGATCGTGGCGGGTGCGGCGATCTTCGGTGCGGTGATGGTGGCGGGGGCGGCGTTCCAGTTCCTGGCGGGGGACGCGGCGGAGGTGCAGAACTCCTTCACGTACGGCGGGAACACGATGCTCCAGTACCCGCCGACGGTGTTCGCGAAGGACCTGCTGCGCGCGGTGACCTTCGTCGTCCCGCTGGCTTTCGTCAACTGGCTGCCGGCACTGCACGTGCTGGGGCGGCCCGATCCGCTGGGGCTGCCGGGGTGGGTGGCGTACCTGAGCCCGCTGGTGGCCCTCGTGGTGTTCGTGCCCGCGTCGCTGGCGTGGCGCGCGGGTGTCCGTTCGTACCGGAGTACGGGGAGCTGATCGAAGATGGCGGACGAATCGCTGATCTCGCTGGACGGGGTCGAGAAGGTTTTTGACGTACGGCGCCGGGTGAGCCTGATGCGCCGGGAGAAACGCCAGGTCAGGGCGGTGGACGGGATCAGCTTCGAGGTGGCCCGGGGCGAGATGGTCGGGTACATCGGGCCGAACGGTGCCGGGAAGTCGACGACGATCAAGATGCTGACCGGGATCCTGACCCCGAGCGGCGGCCGACTGCGGGTCGCGGGCATCGATCCGGCGCGGGAGCGGATGCGGCTCGCGCACCGGATCGGGGTGGTGTTCGGGCAGCGGACCACGCTGTGGTGGGACCTGCCGCTGAAGGACTCGTACGGGCTGATGCGGCGGATGTACCGGATCCCGGAGGCGCGCTTCCGTTCGAACCTGGAGCGGTGCGTGGACCGCCTCGACCTGGCGGAGCTGCTGGACGTGCCGGTCCGGCAGCTGTCCCTCGGTCAGCGGATGCGCGGGGACATCGCGGCGGCGCTGCTGCACGATCCGGACGTGCTGTACCTGGACGAGCCGACGATCGGGCTGGACGTGGTGAGCAAGGCGAAGGTGCGGGGCTTCCTGCGGCAGCTGAACGAGGAACTCGGCACGACGGTGCTGCTGACCACGCACGACCTCCAGGACATCGAGCAGCTGTGCGAGCGGGTGATGGTGATCGACCACGGGCGCCTGATGTACGACGGCCCGCTGGGCGGGCTGCACGCGGCGGGTTCGGTGGGCGAGGCCGAACGGACCCTGGTGATCGACCTGGAGCGGGAGCTCGCGCCGATCGAGGTTGCGGGCGCGCGGGTGGTGAAGGTGGAGGGGCCGCGGCAGTGGCTGGCGTTCCCGTCGGGCGAGTCGGCGGCGCCGCTGGTGGCGGCGGTCGCGGCGGAGTACCCGCTGGTGGACCTGTCGGTGCGGGAGCCGGACATCGAGGACGTGATCGCGCGGATGTACGCGGGGCGGGGGTGAGGCGGCCTGTGGGTAAGGGGTAAACCGGGGTCGATCTCTGGGTGCGACTCCGGGTCCGACCCATACAACTCGCCGCGTTCCCTGCATAGTCTGGTGCGCATGAGTGACGAGCGGCCGGAGAAGCCGTTGCCGGAGCTGAGGGCGTCGGATGCCGACCGGGACCGGGTGGTGGAGCGTCTGCGCGACGCCGTCGCCGAGGGCCGGCTCGACATGGAGGAATTCGAGGAGCGGCTGGAGGCGGCCTACAAGTCCCGTACGTACGCGGAACTGGAACCGCTGACGCGGGACCTGCCGGCGGTGGCGGGGCCGGCGGCCGGGCCCGCGGCGCCGGTCCCGCTGTCCGGCGCGGGTTCCGGTTCGTCGTGGCCGGCCCGCATCGGCGGTACGGGCACGTCCACGACGGCCGTGGCGATCATGTCGGGCTTCCAGCGCAAGGGCCGCTGGACGGTGCCCGCCCGCTTCGACGCGGTGGCCTTCTGGGGCGGCGGGGAGCTGGACCTGCGGGAGGCGAACTTCGCGCAGCGCGAGGTCGTGATCAACTGCGTCGCGATCATGGGCGGGGTCCAGATCACGGTGCCGCCGGGCGTGGCGGTCGACGTGCGGGGCATCGGCATCATGGGCGCCTTCGACCAGCGCGAGGGCAGCGGCCCGACGGAACCGGACGCGCCGCGGGTGATCGTGACGGGGTTCGCGTTCTGGGGCGGGGTGGAGATCAAGGTAAAGCCGCCGAAGCGCCCGCTCGGTGGCCCGTCCCTCCGCAAGGAGCTGTAGGGGGGCGGGGGCCGGGGGGTCTGGGCCGGGGGTCTGGGGCGGGGCCGGGCCCTGCGGCCTGGCCCCCGCGCCTCAATCGCCGGCGGGGCTGGGGGTGTCCCGCGGGGCGGGGTCGGCCGGTTGGGGCGGTGCCCCGCCGGAGTGTCTCCTCGTCCTCGCGCACTGAGGCACCGCTTCGACAGGCGAGGGCGGTTGCGCGCTCGTCCTGCGGGGACACTCCGCCGTGTCCCCACCCCAGCGGCACTCTCCCGGCCCACGGGGCGGGGTCATGGCCGACGGGGGGAGCGGGGGCACTCCGGGGAGTCCCCGCAGGACGAGCGCGCAACCGCCCTCCGCTTCGAGAAGTGCCTCAGTGCGCGAGGACGAGGAGACTCCCCGGAGGGACCCCGCGGACGGACCCGATGACCGGGACCCCGCCCGGGGGCACCCCCCCAGCCCCGCCGGCGATTGAGGCGCCGGGCGCAGGCCCGGCTGTGGAGCGCCGCCCGCGGGCTACGCGGCGTGGCGGGGCCGCGGGCCCGTACGAGATGCCGGGGCGGCAGCGAGGGGCCCGGCCGGGGTATCCCCGGGGCGTTGGGTTCGGGCACACGGGGCCACCCGAACCGCACCCCCCGCGGGAGCGAAAGGGCGTGGCGGGAACTCCTCGGGCCTCCCGGGAGTCGGATGCTATGCAGACAAAACCGGCGCCCCCGGGGGAAGGCAGGAGCACGTGACGAACCGCACCACAGCCGGAGGCAGCGGCCCGGACGGCGGCAGCCGCACCGCCAGCCGCACCCTCGCCCCGCCGAGACCCGCGGCGGCGCAGACGGCGTTCGTCTTCAACGCCGCCGACGAGGAGCGCCGCCGCGGGGTCCGCCGGATGAAGACCACCGCGACGGGTCTCCTGATCCTGGTCGCGCTGGTCTACGTACTGGCCAAGGTCGCCCAGCACGCATGGGGCGCCGGCGGCTGGGCCGGATACGTCGCGGCCGCCGCCGAGGCCGGCATGGTCGGCGCGCTCGCGGACTGGTTCGCCGTCACCGCCCTCTTCCGGCGGCCGCTCGGCCTGCCCATCCCGCACACCGCGATCATCCCGACCAAGAAGGACCAGCTGGGCGTCTCCCTGGGGGAGTTCGTCGGGGAGAACTTCCTCTCCTCCGACGTGGTCAAGGCCCGCCTCCACGCCCTCGGCATCGGCGGCCGCCTCGGTGCCTGGCTGGCCGAGCCCGCGCACGCGGACCGCGTCACGGCGGAGCTCGCCACGGCCCTGCGCGGAGCGCTGACCGTACTGCGCGATTCCGACGTGCAGGCCATCGTCGGCGAGGCCATCACCCGCCGTGCCGAGACCGCCGAGATCGCGCCGGGCATCGGGAAGACCCTCGAGAAGGTCGTCGCGGAGGGCGGCCACCACCGCGCCGTCGACCTGATCTGCACGAAGGCGCACGACTGGCTCGTCACGCACGGGGACTCGATCACGGACGCCGTCCAGGGCGGGGCCCCGGGCTGGACCCCGCGGTTCGTGGACCGCAAGGTGGGCGAGCGCGTGTACAAGGAGCTGCTGCGCTTCGTGACGGAGATGCGGGACATGCCGCAGCATCCGGCGCGCGGGGCGGTGGACCGCTTCCTGACGGACTTCGCGGCCGATCTCCAGTCGGACACGGAGACCCGCGCCCGCGTCGAGCGGCTGAAGTCCGAACTCCTGGCCCGCGACGAGGTCCAGGACGTGATCAGCTCCGCCTGGACGGCCATCCGTACGATGATCATCTCGGCGGCGGAGGACGAGCGCAGCGAACTGCGCCTGCGGGTCCGCTCCTCTCTGATCTCCCTGGGCGCGCGCCTGGCCACCGACGGCCGCCTCCAGTCGAAGGTGGAGGGCTGGATCGAGGGCGCGGTGGTCTACGTGGTCACCACCTACCGGACCGAGATCACCTCGCTGATCACGGACACCGTGGCGGCCTGGGACGCCGAGCACACCTCCCGCAAGATCGAGGCCCACATCGGCCGCGACCTGCAGTTCATCCGCATCAACGGCACGGTGGTCGGCGCCCTGGCGGGCCTGCTGATCTACACGCTCTCCCGCGCCCTGGGGGCCTAGTCCATCGGGAGCTCCAGCTGGGCGTGCCCGCGGGCCGTGACGGCCGCCGGTGCCCGCCGCTCCGCCCCCAGCGCGAGCAGCGCGCGCAGCGCGGCGATCACCTCTGCCGGCGCGTCCCGGAAGATCGCGGGGGTGGTGCTGGCGACCAGCACGCCGTGCGCCTCCAGCCTCAGCCGCCGCTGGAGGGTGGCGTGCCAGGAGTCGCGCGTGTAGTGGTACTCGGCGGAGTCGATCTCCAGCGCCACACCTTCCTCCGGCCAGTACGCGTCCGGGCTGGCGAGGAAGGTGCCGTCCGGGCCGTAGAGGCGTGCGTTCCAGAGCGGGGCGGGAAGGTCGGTGGTCCCCAGGGTGTCGCGGGCCCGGCCCTCGGCGATGGAGCGCACTCCGGCGACCAGCTCGGCGGCGGCAGCCCGGACGGCGGGGCGGTGCTGGAGGCGGCCGGCGCGCAGTTCGGCGTGCAGATCGTCGGGGTGGCACCAGCCGCCCTGGACGACGTTGGCCAGTACGGAGCGCACCAGATCGGGATCGTCCGCGCGGGCGGCGAAGTCCGCGGCGGCCCGGATCGGGCGGGCGCAGGGCACCCCCGAGACGGTGATGGTCGCGGGCCAGCGGGAGGTGGAGCCGGGCCGGACCCTTCCGACGGCCGTCACCGAGCGCGGGGAGCGGACGACGACGTCCAGCGGATCCGGCGGGGCGTCGCGGATGCCCAGGAGCGCGAGGGCCGCGCCGCCGGTGAGCGCGGCGGTGGCGCCGGAGAGCGGATCTGCCGGGGGATGGGCGGCGTACAGGACGGCTGCCAGCGCGCGCTGCCTGCTGTCCGGCGGGCCGGTCTGCAGCAGGTATACCCGGGGCAGGAGCCGCTGCCAGGGCCCTCCCTGACCGCTGCGGCCGCTGATGGTGCCCGACGGGATCCCGGCCCGTCGGAGCTGCTGGTACGTGGCCATGTTCAGCTGGCGCTGCGCGATACGAGTGATCATGCGCCGGGTATGCCCGGACGGTGGCGCCCGACACTCAGGCCGAGGGGTGGTCCGGGGCGAGGAAGACGACGACGGCGTTCTTCGTGCCGGGCAGCGGGGTGACCTCGTGCCAGCCGAGGCGGCGGTAGGTGGCCACGGTGTCGGTGGCCACGCGCGAGGTGAGCAGCCAGGCACGGGCGTCGGGGGCATCGGCGGTGATCTCGGCGAGCAGCGCCCGCCCGGTGCCGTTGCCGCGCGCATGCGGCCGTACGGCGAGCTCGTCGATCTCCAGGGCCCCGACCAGCAGCTCCTGCACGCGCTGACGCCCGAGCTGCGCGGCCACCTGACCGTATCCGCGGTCCGTGGGGAAGGTCTTGGCGGTCAGCCAGGCGGTGGCGAACCCGTCGATGCCGGCCGCGGACTGCGCGAAGGCGGTACGGAATCCGGGGCGCCGGCTGTCCGCCTGAAGCCGGGAGGAGAACTGGCGAATGGTTTCTGCGTCCTCGTTCCACGGCGGAGCGGAAAACACCTCACCGTAGGCGTCGGCTAGCTCCTCCGACAGATCCAGGACGGCCGATCCATAACAGATCACGTGTGCAGCTCCTTGGGCCGGCTTGGGCGGCTTCGGTCGTATCGCCCGTCTCCAAGAGCGAATCTACGCCGGGGAGGTTCCGTAAGAGGCAAGTCCACAGATCCGGAGGGTGTGCGACAAATCCGACTTCCCGCCGGCTCGCACCCACCCGCATCGCCGCACCCGTCCGAGCCGTTGAACAGGGCGTCACACAACCTGACCGACAAGCGGAGCCGGCGGCATGCCCAACACCCTCTTGAACAAGGCGCTGGTCGGGCTGCTGGGCTGCGCGGTGGCGTTCTTCATCATCCTGGGAGTCCTGGCCGCGCTCCCCTCCGCCATCCGCGACGCCCTCCCGGACGGCGTCCTCGGCGGCGCCGTCATCACCCTGGGCCTTGCGGGCGCCCGCCGTCTCACCAGGCGTTCGCGTTAGCCTCGGGGGAAACGCGAACGGCTGGAGGCCCTCACGATGGCGCAGATCCCCACCTCACTGGTAGCCGCAGGCGGCCTGATCGGCGGCTACGCCACCGCCCGCTGGACCGGGATCCGCCCCCTCGGCGGCGTGGTCCTCGCAGCTGCAGGCACCCTGGCGGCCCGCGAATGGCACCGCCGCACCTCCCCGACCACGACGGCCGCCCTCACCACCGCCTACGTTGCGGCCTTCGCGGGATCCCACCCCCTGGCCAAGAAGATCGGCCCCTGGCCGGCGGTCTTCACGGCGGCGGGCACGATGGCCCTGGCGTCCTACGTGACGGCGGACCGCTAGATCCCTCCGTGGGGCGGTGCGGGGAACATCCGCGCCGTTCGGAGGGGGAGCGGGCCTCCCGAGTGGGCCGGCCGGGCGGTTCACAATGGTGGCGTGGAGAAACTGGCAACGACGGCCACCGTGCGTACGCGAATGAGCCGCCAGAAGAGCCGTGACACCGGTGTGGAGGTGTCCCTGCGCAAGGCGTTGCACGCCGCCGGGGCCCGGTACCGGGTCCACCGGAAACCGGTGAAGGGCGTGCGGCGCGAGGCGGACATCGTCTTCGGGCCCGCGCGTGTGGCGGTGTTCGTCGACGGTTGCTTCTGGCACGGCTGCCCCGTGCACGCCACGTGGCCGAAGAACAACGCCGAGTTCTGGCGCACCAAGATCGAGGGGAATCGGCGCCGGGACCGAGACACGGACGCCCGGTTTGCCGAAGCGGGATGGTTGGCCGTCCGTGTCTGGGAGCACGAGCGGGCGGACGAGGCGGCGGAGCGTGTGCTGGCCGTGGTCGCGAGTCGTCGCGCGCAGGCTCGCCCGAAGTCCCGAGCGGGAGGGTCCATCTCAAATACTTGACGGCGCTCTCCGTGTCAAATCGTCCCTGTTAGGGTGATCGCGACATACGCCGTGGTGAGTTGGACAGCGGAGGGCGGGGCATGGAGCACCGAGGTGAGGATTTCGGCTCGTGGCTCACGCGGCAGTTGACCCGCACGGGTATGTCGAAGTCCGACCTGGCGGCCCGACTCGGATTGACCCCCGCGGCCATTTCCGCCTGGCAGGGCGGACGAGGGGAACCTCGCGAAGAGATCAAACGATCCATGGTCGAGCTGTTCGGCGCGGGTCCCGATCCGGTCGAGAGTCGAACGAGTGACATACCGACCCATCGGCCGTTGCGGTGGCACCATCGCACCGCCCATGCGGACGGCGGGCGCGAGTACGGCAATGCCGCCGCCTTCGCCTTCGACGCGGACATGGCCGTACTGGCCAGGGAGGCCACCCAGAACGCGCTCGATGAGCGACTCGACGTCAACGCGCCGGTTCGAGTGCACTACACCCTCCACGAGTTGACGGGCGAGCGCCTGTCTTCGTTCCTGGCCGCACTCCAATGGGACGAGCTCCGCCCGCACTACGATCGGGCCGCCTCGGCGAAGCAGAAGGTGTCGAGGAGTTTGCGCGCTGCGTTGGACGACCTGGAGTCGAAGGAATCGCTGCTGCTCCTGCGGGTGGACGACTACAACGCCAACGGGCTCACCGGACCGGAGTACCAGGACGGTCGCTTCGCCGCGGTCGTCAGGCGTCAACTCGACAGTCACAAGGAGTCCGGAGGGCGTGCGGGCGGGTCGTACGGGTTGGGCAAGGCAACGCTCTGGGCCGCCAGCCGCTTCGGCCTCGTACTCATCAACTCCACGCTCTCCGAGCCGCACGAGGGACGGACGGAACGACGCGTCATCGGTCGTCTGGACCTGCCCTGGCGTCAGGTCGACGGCGAGTCCTTCGCAGGCCCCGCCTGGTTCGGCGAGCCGGATACGGATCCGGCGCACAAGGACGTTTCGCGGTCGTGGTGGGCCGACGAGCAGGCGGTTCGGAGCCTTCACCTCGATCGGCAGACCGGCGAGCCCGGTACGTCGTTCCTCGTTGTCGGCGCCCACGATGCCTCGGGCGACGCAGAGGACTTGCGTGACCTCCACGACAAGGTGGTGAGATCGCTGGCCGACGGCTTCTGGGCGGCGATGATCGGGGGCGCCGCGGCCGGTCCCCTGTTGGAGGCTCGGGTGTCCACGCTTCGTGACGGGGTGGTGGTCGTGCCCGAGGAGCGGGTCGATCCGTACGCGCGCCACCCTGCGTTGAGCCGTGCCCTCCAGGCCCACCTCGACGGCCACACGGTCGACGGCCTGACGTCGCAGGACCAGGTGGCGCGTGCCGAGGTACCTCTGATCGTGACGCCCCTGAAGGGCAAGGGGCGAGCGCGGGACAAGGGGCGTGAGCACCTGGCCGTCCTCCTGCTCACCCCGGCGGCCGACGCGGACGAGCGACACAGCCGGGTGGTGTGCATGCGCGGCAACCGCATGACCATCTCGGAGCACCGGCCGCGCGAACTGCCCCTGGGGACGATGCCGTTCCAGGCCGTGCTGCTGGCCGGCTACGCGACGGAGCGCGATGGTGAGGACGTCGCCCTGGCGGAGCGGTTCCTGCGTGCCTCGGAGCCGCCTGAGCACGATCGTTGGGACCGGACGGAGGAACTCACCTCTCTCTACGAGCGCGGTGCCGTCAGCCGTCTCAAGGAGTTCCGCAGCGATGTCGACAAGGCCGTGCGGGCTCTGGTGGGCAGGCGGGAGGCGAAGCGGGCGGGTGGTCCCGCGGCGCTGCGGGAACTGCTCGCCTGGGACGCGCCCACGGGTTCGGCGCGCAGGACGCAGGGTTTCCCCACCGTCCGTGGAGTGACGGCACACGTGGGCGAATCCGGCGGCTGGTCCGTGACCGTGGAGGTCAGGCTCCCCCCTGCCGAGGACCCGTGGCGGCTGACGCCCGTGGCGAAGTTCGACGTGCGTTCGGGAGGCCGTCCGGTGGTCGAGTGGGCGGCCCTCGCGGCCGAGGAGGACTGCCGCGTGGAGAGCGGCGACCTCGTGGTCGAGCCCGGGGTGCGCAGGGCGGTATTCCGCGGGGTCACGGATCCTGCCACCCATCCGGTGCGCAGCCGGTACGCCCGACTCGTCGTGGAGGTCCAGAAGGCTCGTGGAGGTTCGGCGTGACCGCGGTGTTTCCCTATCCCACCCTCTTCGGGGACGTGGAATCCAGGGTCGTGTCCGTCTCGGTGGACAACCGGGAGCTCCCGTACGCGATGATCTCCACCGTGGATCGGGCGGTCGCCCTGCACCAGGCGGGGCGGGGCGTGTGGGATCGGGCGCGGCTTCGTCTCTCGGTGTCCTTCCCGGAGGCAGAGCTCCGATCGGGCCCGTGGTCCGACGTGGTGTTCCTCGCCGTCCTCGCGGAGAAGGCGACCAACGCCCGCACGACGGCCGTGCTGAGGCCGGCGGCGGACGGGACGATGCAGGGAACCATCGAGCTGGACAGCGTGTCGTACCTGCGGCGGGCCACGCTGAGCGTGTTGGTGGTCGCGACGGTGGAAGGCGTGGCGGGCAGGCTGGTGGGGTCCGCAGCCCAGGACTGGTACGTCGACCTGAAGGCCTCGACGCCCGCCAGACAACGGGAGATCGAGATCGTCGAGGTGGATTTCAAGGAGGGCGAGCAGGAGTGGCTCCGGCCCTACAAGGAGTCCGCCTGGATCGTCGAGACCACGGGTGACGTTCCGACCGTTTACCTCAACACCGGAGCCGTCGAGGGCTTGGTGGAGACGCTCGGTGGGTCCGGGGGTAGCCCGGTGGAGCGGATGATGCGTGATCTCGTCGCCACCCAGATCGCCCAGAGCGCCTGGACGGCGATGTTCCACACGGCCATCAGTGATCTGGACACGGACGAGGACGGAACTCCGATACTGCCGAAGGGATGGCGGGAGTCGGTGCTGCGCTCCATGCTCCCGGACGTGCTTCCGGGCCGCCAACCGACCGATGCCCTCTACGAGATCGTCGAACGACAGGCCAAGGGCTACGGGTGGGCGGAGATTCAGACCGGCGTGCAGTTCGCAGCCGGGAGACGAAGCCGTGCGACCAGGAACCTGACCAACGCGGTGCGTGCCGTGCAGAACCCCGAAGGGACCGGTGGTGCGCGGTGAACCGCATCGATGGCAGTGAACTTCCTCCGTTTTTGGGCTTGTTGACGGATGCCTCGGTGGCCAAGTACCTCGGTCGAGCCGTGCAGACCGGTCAGGAGCGACCGCCTCAGGTCGCGCTCCGCAGGGAGGCCGAGACGCTGGACGGGGCGCACCGGTGGCGGACGGAACCGGTGCGTGTGCTGGTGGACGAGGCGATGAGGCGTTTCGAAGACCACCGCACGGCTGCCGACGGCTGGTTCGCACCCCGGCTGCACGCGACCCTGCGGATGACGCGGGCCGAGGCGGCCGACGGCCGGCTGTGGAGCTTCATCGCCATGGTGGTCGCTCCCGACTACGTCGCCTGGCGGCATAGGGGATCCGACACGGACGGCGGGCCGGGTGCGGCGACGGCCGCACGCTTCTGCGGACCGCACTACACGCAGGCCTTCTCCCGCCTCTGGTGGGTCGCGGAGCTGTTCCGTGACGGACCCGACTACCGTCCGATCGAGACTGCCTGCCGGGTACAGGACGTGCTGCAGACCACGATGCGCCTGGACGTCATCGATCACCGCCCGACCGCGCAGGCGATCCTCAAGGTGCTCGAACGGCGTCTCGACGCAGGTGTGTCCCGACCCGGGGACCACGTCAACGCGCTGTCCGCGGCGGTGAACGCCGCCGGCAGCACCCTGGTGTACGACGTGCTGGCACCTGACCGACCGGCCGATACCGATGCGCTCCAGGACTGGATCGAGGAGGCGGAGGATGCGGCGGCGGCGTCTTGGGATCGGCTGCCGGAAGGCCCTCAGGACGGCGGGGTGAGTCGCGCCTCGGTCGATGCCCTGGTCCCGATCTTCGAGCAGTTGCTGGTCGAGGCGCCGCTCAGGGACCGCTCGGTGGGCAGGAAGAACGTGCCCGCGCCCCGGGCGCCGGTCGGGGTGAACCTGGCCAAGCCGTCGGACCGCCTGTGAAGGGGCGGCCGGACGGTGCGGGTCAGCTGTGGCGGGCCAGGAAGGTGTGGATGGCCTTGGCCAGCGTCGCGCCGAGGCCTACGGGCACGGCGTTGCCGATCTGACGGGCGATCTCGATCTTGGTGCCGTGCCACTTGAAGGTCTCGGGGAATCCCTGGATGAGCGCAGCCTCGTAGTGGGTGATCGGGCGGTGCTCGGTCGGATGCAGGTAGCGTCCCTTTTCGGGTTTGTAGAACTCCGTCCGGATCGTTACCGAGGGAGCGTTCTTCCGCATGCGGCCCATGACGTCGCCGGATCCGGAATTGTGGTTGTCCCAGCTCTCGGTGGAGAGATAGAACTCCTGCCCCTTCAAGCGGCTGTAGCCCTTTTCGGTGGAAAGGCGAATGCGTCCGGTCTTGTCGAGGCGGTAGCTGACCCCGCGCAGGTTCTTCCGGTTCCCGTTCTCGGGAATCGCCATGTACCGAGCGCGGGAGAGGTCCTCCGGGTTTCGGCCGAAATGCAGATCCGTCGTGAGGTAGTGCCCGGGGACGGCGTCGGCGGCAGCCGCCTCGTCGCGCGGATCGGGCATGCGTGCCAGGAGCGGGCGCTTCGCAGAGACATCGAAGACCTTCGACACCGGAACCCAGCGCGGCAGGGGCTGACCCCCGGGAAACGAGTCGAAGAGGGCGTCCTGCGCCGCGTCTGCCTCGTATCCGTTCTTGGCGTGCGTCGGTCCGGGATGCCGCAGCGGCTCGTCGAAGTCCTTGTGGGTGCAGATGACGATGACACGACGCCGCGCCTGCGGGACGCCGTAGTCGGCCGCGTTCATCAGGGCGGGCACGACCGTGTAGTCGTGGAGCGGGTGCCCCTTGGTCGCGGAGGCCGAGAGTAGCTCGTCGTATTGCGGGGACTTGAGGAAGCGGTCGACGTTCTCGATGACGAACACCTTGGGGTGGACCTTGGCCACCACCCGCACGTACTCCTGCCAGAGTTCGTTGCGGGGGTCCGTCGGGTCTTCCTTGCCGAGTCCGGAGAAGCCCTGGCACGGCGGACCGCCCATGATCACGTCGACCTGCCCCTTGAAGGGAGTGGGATCGAAGCTCGCGATGTCACCGGCGAAGACGTGTGCGCCGCCGAAATTGGCCGCGTAGGTGGCCGCAGCGGCCCGGTCGAACTCGACGGCGGCGACGGAGGTGAACGGGCTCGTCGCCCCGAAGGGGGTGTACCGGCTGAATCCCGACGAAAAGCCCCCAGCCCCGGCGAACAGGTCCATGACGCGGATCTGCCCAGGTTGAGACGGCTGGGGCTGCTTTCTGGTCATGAGGGTCAAGTGTAGTCACCGAGCCGAAAGTCCATTGCGCCCTTCCTCCGACCCCTCAGGCCCGCAACGCGGCGGCGATGGCCGCGCCCAGTGCGCGTCCGACCGGTGGCGGCGAGGCATGACCCACCTGCCGGTACATCGCGGTCTTGCGTCCCTCGATCCGCCACTCGGGAGGGAAGCCCTGGAGCAGTGCGGCCTGGGCCACGGTCAGCGGCATCATGCCCGGCCTGCCAAGGGCCGGATCCCAATGGAAGCGGGCGTCCGGTACGGCGTCCGCCACCGTTCCTCCGTCGACCCCCATGCGTGCCCAGGCGCGCTTGGAACCCGTCGGCCCCAGGTCCGCACCACCGCGTTCCCAGGAACCACCGACCAGGGTGGGGGCCGGCTGGTCGGCCTGTGCCGCCCACCTGCCCGCCTCGGGCCAGCCGCTTGAGGACATCGACTCCAGCAGCGCCTCACCGACCGTCCTGTGCGGTTTTGTCGTCGGAGTCGGCTTGACGAACGCATCGAGCGCGTCACCCTTGAAGGCCACCAGGATTCCCTGGCGCCGCGTCTGCGGAACACCGAAATCCGCGGCGTTCACGATGAACCACGTGTGTCGATATCCCAGGTGGGAGAGTTCTTCCGCGACGTACGAGCGAATCGCCTCGTAGTCCGGCTTCGTCACCAGGTCGGGCACGTTCTCCACGAGCAGTGCCCGGGGCTGCACGCCGTGGAGCAGCAGCATCGTGGCTCGGAGCAGTTCGAGCTCGACCTCGCTGTCACGGCGAGCCACGGTGGCCGTCGCCTTCACCCGCGGCAGGCCCGCGGACAACAGGTCCACGTCGTAGGTCTCGGTGTGCTCGCAGGGGTCGAAGTCGAGCAGGTTCGTTTCGAGGACGCTCCACGACGGACGGTTGGCGCGCAGGGTACGGCACGCGACATCGCGGTTGTCGAGCACGAGGACGGGGTCGAAGCCGGATTGCTCCAGACCCAGTGCCAGTCCACCGGCGCCCGAGCAGATGTCCAACGAACGAAGCCGTCCCGTCATGCCCGCGCTCATTTTGCCCCCGGAACCCCAGTGTGGCGGCGGTGCGACGGGCTGCCCGTCGCACCGCCCCGTACCTGGAGATCAACTCTTGTCGATCTCCGTGACGTCGATGATCGCACTGGGCTTGGAGGAGATGGTCGTGAACTGGACGACCTGCCCGTTCGTACTGTGGGCCGAGGCCGGTGCCACGAAGGTGAACGCCATCACGATCTTGTCCGGATCGATGCGTCGATCCGATTCGATGGAGCCTTGGTGAGCCGTCTCGATGACCGGGTACAGGACGATCGCGCCACGTCGGTCGGCCACGAGACCCTCCGTGGCGCCGTCCCCCGAGTGTCCCAGGGCGCCCGCGATCCGGTGGGCCACCCCACGGTGCTTCTTGTCGCTGAGCGCTCCGAAGAGAGGCCCCCGATCCGCGCGACGGTCACGGGAGAACCACGAGTACGCCCGACCTGCCGCGCCGAGGGCGACGGTCTTGGCTTCCGCCGCCGAGGCGTGCTGCGGAGCCAGTACGACCCAGTCGTCCACCTTGCCGGCTTCGGTGATCTCCGAAAGGTACCGAAGGTGCGGAGGAAACTGCTCGGGAACCTCCCAGCGCAGTTTGCACAGGGTCTCCAGCACCGTGGCGGCGGAGAAGACTCCGGTCAGGGCGCGGAAGCGGTGGACGAGGCCCTTCTCCGGGAAACGGTATCCGTAGCTGTTCGCATGAGGGTCCAGGGATTCGAGGTACGGAAGCCACAGCTCCGTATTGCGCCGGAGATCCGCGCCCTTCTGCGGATAGGCGGTGGGCTCCTCCCAGCGTCCGGCGGACCGTACGAGTTCCAGCCTGGCGTTGTACATCTTGTTCGGGCTGGTGGGCTTCAGCCACGGCAGATGCTGCGAAACCAGCGGAGGGATCTGAGCGGGAGTGATCTGCGGCCGGCCGTCCACCATCACGGAATACCGCTGCAGCTCCGAACGGAACGCCTCCTCGTCGAGGCAGATCGCCTGGAACGCGTCGTACAGATCAACCTCGGCCCGCCCCATGGTCTCCCTGCGGCCGAGGTAGAGACGCACCAGATCTCGGTACCCCTTGCGGAATCCGAACCAGCGACCCATCTGCATGAGCGTCGAGGCGTTCCCGGCCCGGCGACGGAAGAAGGACACGGTCAGCCCCTCGACCGTGAACCCGCGTGCCAGCTTCTGGCCCCCGATGAGGATCTTCCAGATCGGCCGCTTGTCGAAGTCGGCCTCGCCCGTCTCCAGATCCTTGTCGCCGTTCACGACGATGATCGGTTGTCCGTCACCGCCGATCCGCACGCTCGCGGGCCCGACGTAGCGCATCAACTCGTCGTAGGAAGCGGGTACGGCATGCCCGTCGGCACGGACCTCCGAGACCGGGGCCACATCCGTCTCGAACAGCTTCCGCAGCCGCTCGTGCCCGCGGGGGCCGATGTAGCCCGCGTTGTGCCACAGGTTCAGGACCCGATCGTGCAGCTCGCGGTGGACTCCGGTGCGGACCGACTCGTGGATGAGCATCGTGTGGTGCGCGAAGTAGCCGTCACCGAGTCCGCCGACATCCTCCCGGTACAGCTTCATGGCGGCCGTCAGCACGAACATGTCCATGGCCTGCTGCAGGCAGGTGTCGTCCTCCGCGTCGTCGACGATGTCGCGGACGTGTGCCTTCTCGTTGGAGTTGGCGACGGTGCGCTCGTCTTCCTCCACATCGGTGTCGAGATCGTGGAAATCGCGCGCCCCCATGTAGCCCTCGGGGCGGGGCAGGGAGATGAGGAAGTCCTTGGGGAAGATGTCCTCGGTGTCGCTCGGATCCACGAAGACGTTCGCGAAGGGCGTCGCCGTGTAGCCCACGTATTGCGCACGCGGCAGCATGTTCAGCAGCTTCGAGATCTGCTCGTTGATCGCGCTGCGCTGGACGTCCGGCTTCGAGGTGTTGACCGATGCCTCGTCCGACTCGTCGTCGATGATCAGGACGGGGATCTCCGCCAACGGCGTCTTGATCTTTCCCAGGTCCTTGACGAGCTTGGCCAGCACCGTCTTGTTCTTCTTGACTACCATCAGGCGTGCCGACGAACGGTGCAGGTTCTCCCGGTCGTACAGCGGAAGGGCCGGCTCCCGCTTCTCGAACTCCAGGGCCGTGATGCCCTGCAGGAGGCTCTTGTAGTCGTCGTCCCGGGTGGTCATCCGCACGATGTCGAAGGCTCCGAGAGCGGACGGAAGGCTGCCGAACGTCACGAACTTCCCGGCCGCCCAGGCCGGGTCGTCGGCGTAGTCCGATTCCATCTCGTCGGCCCCCCGCAGGATGTTCTCCCTGCCGACGAGTTCCATGTCGAGGCGCCGCTGGGTCTGGGCCCGCAGCATGTTGAGCGTTCCCCCGAGAACGATCACCAGTCGATAGCCCGCGTCCACGGCCTTGGCCATGACTCCCGTGAAGTTCGCGGTCTTCCCGGACTGCACGTAGCCCACGACGAGACCCTTGGACTGGTACACCCCCGAGTCGGTCGGGTCGGCCAGCCGCTCGACCACCTGATCGGTCGCCACGTCCAACGCGGCCACGGCCTCGGCCGGCCACCCCTTGGCCGCGAGCAGGCCGCGGTAGGCAGGCCAGTAGTGCGGTCGGCTGAGCTGGGACTGAGGCGTGTACCAGGGCTTGTGTTCAGGGCTGATCACCACGGAGAGCGCCGCCTTCGACACGGGGATCAGCCCGTCGAGCAGTGCGCGCGTGGTCTCCTCGAGCTTCAGCAGCCCATGGATCGCCGCTCTGCGCTCGTCCGTGCGCGGCGGGGTGTCGGTCCAGGCAGGCCGGTCGGCGTAGTCCCATCGCGTGAGCTGCCTGCGCCAGAGCTCGACCAGCTGATGCGTGGAGCGGGATTCCTTCAGCGCTGCTTGGAAGTCGGCCTCGTCGGCGTACGCCGAGGCTTCCGGGTCCATGTCCTCGGCCTGGTACGCCAGAGCCCGGGCGAGGCTCTTCGGCTTGCTGCCGTCCAGGTCGGCGAGCACGGCACTGTGCAGTTCGAGCCGGGTGGTTTCGGAGCTGGTCAAATTGGGGTCCTCGTCGGTCACGGAAGACGGAAGTCGGTGAGGTCGAGCGGCGCGCCGGGTGCCGAGCTCAAATGGGTCACGTCCATGCGGTAGTCGATCGACGAGACGTGCTCTCGGACGGAGAGGGGGATCATCGACTCGGTCAACCTCGGCAACTGCTCGGCAGGGACGAGCAACGGCTCTGTGCGCAAGGTCCAGCGTTCGTCGTCCGGGTCGCTCTCGCTCCAACCATCGGCCGCGAGGGCGCTCTCCAGGCGCACGGACGCGATGCGGTGCGCGGCGCGTGCGTCACGGATCACGGAGGCCACCGAATCGCCCAGGGAACGGCCGCCCAAGC
This sequence comes from Streptomyces sp. NPDC091371, assembly GCF_040684275.1. Taxonomy (NCBI): domain Bacteria; kingdom Bacillati; phylum Actinomycetota; class Actinomycetes; order Kitasatosporales; family Streptomycetaceae; genus Streptomyces; species Streptomyces sp. NPDC091371. The sequence continues at coordinate 152,955 of NZ_JBFBFP010000012.1, read as the reverse complement.
CACCCCGCGTCAGCTGGAGGGAGGCGAACCACAAGGGTCGCCCGGAGCTCTCCGTGAGCTGGTGTATCCCGTGGACGGTATGCCGACGCGTTTCGGAGGCGGTGGTCTTCACTTCGAGATCGGACTCGGGGAGCCCGAAGTCGTGCTGCTCCGCCTTGGGGCCGGTCCACGCGTCGATCGCCTGCGCCCAGCCGTGGGAGAGGGCCACGGCGCGCAACACGGCGAGTTCGCCGTGCAGGCCGATGCGACGCTCCACCCCGAGGCCGCGCGGCTGCTCGAGCAGTCGGCCCCAGGCTTGCACCGTCTCCTCGAAGGCCTGACCAAGGTCGCGTTCGCCGGTGATGACGCGGTCCGCGACGGCGATGAGCAGATCATGGAAATCACGCATCAACGCCACGTGGGTGGTGTGGATGCGTGCCATGCGGGTGTCGCCGCGCAGCACCTGGTCGATGGTCACCGCCGGCAGCGATGAGCGCGGTGGCTGCTGGTGGCGATCCAGTTCCACCTGCAGCGAGATCTCCTGGCCGCCGTCCCCGATCTCGTACCAGACCGCGCGCTCCGAGGCCGGCGCGGAGAGCCGGTAGCTGGCTGCCTGCCGTTCCCCGAGATAGTGCTCGACGGTCGACCAGGGGAGTTCCGGGTATCCAGCGGGGTCAGTCATCTTCGCCCACGCGTTCCAGTTCGGTGCGTGCGGCGGCCACCAGGATGGACTGCCACAACTGGAGGTTGTCCTTCTCGCGGCTCCCGCTGTACTCCTTCTCGAACACCTGGTGGAGCAGGAGGTACATGAGGGACTTCACGGTCGGGGCGTCGTTGAGGCCGCCGCGCCTCCCGCCGAGCATCGCCGACCGATAGTGCTGGTTCAAGACGATGGTCCGGTTCTCCCTGTCGACGTCGAAGAACAGGCTGTTGTCCAACGCCTGCCAGCGGATCGTGATGGGGTCCTCGCCTGGCAGCAGGGGGAGCTCGTCCTCGATCGCCTCCCGTACGACGGGGTCGAATCCCTTGCCCGGGCCGATGACCGGCTTCCGAGCGGTTCCCGCCCGCTTCCGCGCCTCGCGGTAGACCGACTCGGCGTCCGCGACGTAGTCGACGAAGCGTCGTCCTTCGGTGTCCCGAGCCTCTTCCAAGGCGGAGACGAACTCGGGGGAGACTTCGACACCCTCCTTCTTCACCGTGAGCCGGAATACGTCGCCTCCCTGTGTCGGAAGGTCGATGGCGACACGGGAAAGAGAGAGGTGCTGATCCGGCTGGCGGAAATTGTTCCATCCACCTGCTTGGACGAGACGATTGTGTCGGTAGAAATAGAAGCCCTGGCGTTCCAGGACGGAGCCGACCGCCTTGTAACCGTCCAGGGTGGACTTCGCCGGCCAGACGTGGGCGTCGAGGGATACGGCGACGGTGGAGGCCAGGTCCACGGTGAAGCGCCTCGGATAGTCGGCGTGGCCCGGTACCGGGTATCCGAACGGGTCGAGGGGCTCGACCCCAAAGTTCATGTACTCGGTTCCGGTGTTGACGTCCTCGACCGCGATCGTGATGTTGAAGTCGTCCTTGGCGAGGAACCGGTGCAGGTACAGGCCGAGCTGCAGCCCGAGCCGGTTGATGGTCCGGTGCAGGTAGCGGTCCGTCTGGCCGCCGCCGCCGTTTCGTGGGAAGTTCTTCACCCCGTCCCAGCGGATGACGGTGCCCTGCCAGGTGATCGGTCGCTGGGCGTACCGGTCGATCAGCGTCTGGGCATAGTCGGCGGCCACGATGTCGCACTGGTATCCGTTCACCGCGCGCTCCATGAGCCATCGGCGTCCCACGGCCCTGGTCCTGCGCGTCTTGCTCACCACGGTCACCGCGGACGCGTGGCTCAGCGAGGCGGACTTCAAACCGGTGCCGAACATTCCCAGGGCCTCGGAGGCGTAGTCGCGTCGGCCCCCGACGGTCATGGCGACGTCGAGTTCCTCTTCGGACATCCCCTTTCCGTCGTCGATCACGAGGAGGCTCACCAGGCGATCCTCGTCACGCAGGAAGTGGATCACCACGTCCCGGGCGCCGGCGTCGATGGAATTGTCGATGAGATCGGCGATGGCCACCTCGAACCCGTATCCCTGACTGCTGAGCGCCTCCATGTATCGAGCGTCAGGAGGGAGGTGCTTGCTGCCCGTGGTGGGAACTTCAAACTGCCAGTCGTCGGTCATTGCCTGCCTCGGGGATCATCGAATCGGGTGCGAGCCTAATCGGCACTTGTTCCCTGCGGCAGGTCCGGGTGGCCACGGTCCGGATGGTGGACCGATGAGTCAGGGGGTGATGATCCCGTGGCACTCCGAGTACGGCTTGCCCGAGGTGCACCAGCAGGGGGCGTTGGGGGTGGGGGGCCAGGGGGTGGCCTTGCCTCGGGCTGCGAGGGTGGTGGCGTATTCGGCCAGGAGGGACGGGGAGGCCGGGGAGGTTTTCTCCGAGGCAGCGAAGGCTTCGTAGGAGGGGACGCTCGCCGTGACGATGCCGAGGTTCGTGGTGCCCGAGGCGGCCAGGGTGCGGAGGGAGGATTCGATCTCGCGGAGGTGCGCCTCGTGGGAGGGGTACTCCGCCGAGAGGGTCGGGTACGAGGTGAGGAGTTCCGCCAGTTCGCGGGCCGGCCAGTGGAGGATCGCCACCGGGAAGGGGCGGGAGAGGGCGGCGCGGCGGTCGCCCAGTTCGGCGCGGAGGCGGGCGATTTCGGCGCGGAGTTCGGCCGGGTCGTCGGAGCCCAGGGCCCAGATGCGCTTCGGGTCGTGGAGTTCGTCGAGGGGGATCGGGCCGATGTGGCGGGTGTCCGCGACCATGTCCCAGTCGTCGTGGGGGAGGGCGAGGAGGCGGCGTACCCGGTGGCGGCCCGTCAGGAGGGCGGTGGTCGCCGGGGTGAGGGGGGTGGAGTTCGAGATGAGGAGGGTCGCGGCCTGGGTGAAGCAGTCGTGCGAGGCTTCCAACTCGTCGTGGGCTTCGAGGGCTTCCGCGATGACCTCCCACGGGGCCGGGTCGGCGGGGAGCGCCGCGCGGATGCCGGAGATCAGGGCGCGGGCCTCCGGCTCGTGGCCGTACTCCCAGAGGTTCGCCGCCTGCAGGGCCTTGATCAGGTGGGGGTTGGCGGTGGGAGAGGAGAGGAGTTTGTCGTACAGCGCGCTGGCGCGGTCCCGGGCGTCGCCCAGTTCGAGGTGGGCCGCGGCCTGGAGGAGCAGGGGCTCCTGGTCCTCGGGGTAGCGGGTCGCCGTGCGGATGAGGCGCTCGGCTTCGGCGATGTGCTCGGCAGGCGTGTCAGGGCGCATGCTTCACACCGTACTGCCGCTGGTCAGTTGGCGGGGGAGGACTTAAGGTGCCGCCCGTGCGAGATCGTGGAGATCGTGTACCCGTGGTGGTGCAGGGGGGCGGCCGGCGGGGGCGTCGGGCCGGTCTCGCGGGGGTGCTGTGGGCGGCTGGGGAGATGGCCGTCACCGTGGGCGTGGTGGTGTTGTTGCTGGTGGTGCATCAGGTGTGGTGGACCAACCGGCAGGCCGTTGCCGCCGCGCAGGAGCGGGTTCAGGTCCTGGAGAGTGAGTGGAACGGGCTTGAGGATGACGTGCCTGTTGATGTCGTGAGCACGCCCGGCGCTGCTGATTCTGGCGCCGATCCCGGTACGGTTCCCGTTCCCGTGCCCGGTCCCGCCGAATCGGGTGCGGCGCCCTCGGCGACGCCGCCGCGGGCGGCCGCCAAGCCGCCGGCGCGGGACGAGGCGTACGCCGTGCTGCGCGTTCCGCGTATCGGGCTCGTCGTGCCCGTCGCGCAAGGGGTCGACAAGCGGGCCGTGCTGGACAAGGGGTACGCCGGGCACTACCCGGGGACCGGACAGCCGGGGGCGCAGGGGAACTTCGCGCTGGCGGGGCACCGGAACACGCACGGGGAGCCGTTCCGCTACATCAACCGGTTGAGGGCGGGGGACGAGCTCCTCGTCGACGTGCGGGGGCGGCGGTACGTGTACGTGGTGGAGAAGGTGCTGAGCGAGACGAGCGAGCGGGACGTGGGGGTGCTCGCGCCCGTGCCGAGGAGCGTGGTGAAGCCGGAGTACGGGTACAGCGAGCCCGGCGCGTACATCACGCTCACCACGTGCACGCCCGAGTACAGCTCCAAGTACCGGTTGGTGGTGTGGGGGAAGCTCAAGGAGTAGTGGGAGTGGGAGAGGGAGTGGGAGTTTGGTCGGGGCGGTTGTCGGTGGGCGTGGTTAGTATCGGGTGAGTAGTGCGTCTCGTACGGGAGTTCGCGCGGGAGTGGGGTGAGGAGGTGGGCCGCATGGCGTGGAGTGTGTGTGGTCGGCGCCTGTCCTCCCTGTTTTCCTTCGGGCTGCTTCCGCTGGTGCTGCTCGGGGGAGTACTCGGGCTCTTCGGCGGGGAGAGCGGGCTCGGGGTCGTGGTGGTTGCCCTCGCGGCCACCGTTGCCGTGGGTGCCGAGGCGCTGGCCGCCGCCGCGCGGCTCGTGCGGCCCGTCCCGCCGCACCGAATACGCACCGCGATCCGTGATCGCGAGCAGCGCACGGCGTTCCTGCCGCAGCGTGATCCCGATGCCGCGGGCCGGTCGCGGCCCAGGGCGCCCGGCCGTCTCGTCCTGACGGCCGCGTAGGGGCGCCAACCGCTTCTGCTGAGTGAGATCTGAGAGAGATCTGAGTGAGCTCCCCGTGAGCTCTGTGTCGCCCCTCGTGGGTCGTCGCGCCGAAGTTTCTTCATTCGACGTTCGACGAGACCCCTTGGAGGGCCCACGTGTCCGTTTTTGCTCGTGTTGTTGCTGAGCTGGGTCGGCTTCTCGAGCCGGTGCTGGCCGAGTCCGCGACCGCTGCCGCGATCGTGCTGTTCACCGTGCTCGTGCGGCTCGCCCTGCACCCGCTGAGCCGGGCCGCCTTCCGGGGGGCGACCCCGGCGGCGGGGTGTCTGCCGGTGTTGTTGCAGCTGCCGGTGTTTTTCCTGATGTACCAGGCGTTCTCGTCGAGTGAGGAGTTGCTGGGGCAGAGGTTGTTCGGTGCCTCGCTGGGGGACCGGTGGGGCGACGCGCTGGGGGACGGCGGGCTGCTCGGGGCGCAGGGCGTGGTGTTCCTCGGGCTGTTCGCGGCGATCGGGGTGGTGGCTGCGTGGAGCGCGGTGCGGGGGCGGCGGGCCGCCGCGGCGGCTCCGGTGGTGGCCCCGGTGGTGGCCCCGGGGGCGGGTTCGCGGGCGGGCTCGGGTCGGGGTGCGGGCGCGGGCTCGGCCGCGATGAGTGCCGAGCAGCAGGAGGCGCTGCGGAAGCTGGGCGGCGTACTGCCCCTGCTCTCGTTCGGGACGTTGATCACGGCGGCCGTGGTGCCGCTGGCCGCCGGGCTCTACCTGCTGACCACGACGGCGTGGTCGGTGGCCGAGAGGGCCTGGCTGCAGTCGCGTGGCCAGGCGAGTGGAGGGGTGCGTTCCAGGGTGTGAACAGGGTCTTGCGGATTGGGCGGGTTTCTTGGAGGATCGACCAATCCTCCGATGGCCGCAACCCATCGGCCGGCCCGTGGCATGCCCATGGGCCGACCACCCACGACCACGGGAGAATGCCCATGAAGCTGCTGCGTGTCGGACCCGTCGGGTCGGAGCGCCCTGCGCTGCTCGACCAGGACGGGACCCTGCGTGACCTGTCCGGCCTGATCACGGATGTGGACGGCTCTGTGCTGGCCGATGACGCCGTGCTGTCCCGGGTACGGGACGCCGCCGCATCCGGGGAGCTTCCGGTGCTGGACGCCGAGGGGCTGCGGATCGGTGCGGCCGTCGGCCGCATCGGCAAGGTCGTGGGCATCGGGCTGAACTACTTCGGCCACGCGGCGGAGATCGGCGCGGAGCCGCCGGCCGAGCCGATCCTGTTCCTGAAGGCCGCGGACACCGTCGTCGGCCCCGACGACAACGTGCTCATCCCGCGTGGCAGCGTGAAGACCGACTGGGAGGCCGAGCTCGGCGTCGTCATCGGCAGCACCGCCCGCTACCTGGCCTCCGCCGAGGAGGGCCTCGCGCACGTCGGCGGCTACGTGCTGGTCAACGACGTCTCGGAGCGCGAGTTCCAGATCGAGCGCGGCGGCACGTGGGACAAGGGCAAGAACTGCGAGACCTTCACCCCGCTCGGCCCGTGGCTGCTCACGGCCGACGAGGTGCCGGACCCGCAGGTGCTCGACGTGAAGCTGTGGGTCAACGGCGAGCTCAAGCAGGACGGGAACACCGCCGACCAGATCTTTCCGGTCGGCGAGGTCGTCCGGTACCTGAGCCAGTTCATGACCCTGTACCCGGGCGACGTCATCGTCACCGGTACGCCGGGCGGCGTGGCCATGGGCCAGCCGGAGCCGAAGCCGTACCTGCGGGCCGGTGACGTGGTGGAGCTGGAGATCGAGGGCCTCGGCCGTCAGCGCCAGGAGTTCAAGAGCGCGTAGCGCGTGTGGCGCCTGTGGCGCGCGTAGCGCGTGTCGCGCGGCGTGGCGCGTGTGGCGATCAGACGCGGGGAGGGGTGGGGTGCCGGTTGGCGCCCCGCCCCTTCGTGTCGTGGCCTACAGGTCGACGGTCACGCCGTCCCGGGACGACGTGCGGGCCGCTTCCAGGACGTCGAGGCAGTGCGCGGCCTCGTACGCCGTGACCGGGGCCGGGCCGCCGGTGCGCAGGGCCGCCGCCACGGCCGCGTAGTACGCCGGGTAGTCGCCCGGCGCCGTGCGGACCGGGATGCCGGCGCCGGTCAGGGGGGATTCGCCGGAGCCGATGCGGCCCCAGAGGTGTTCGGGCTCCTCGCCCCACGGGGTGTCCGCCGTCGGGCGCAGGCCGTCGCGCAGGGCCCCTTCCTGGGGGTCGAGGCCGTACTTGACGTAGCCGGCCCGGGAGCCGAGGACGCGGAAGCGCGGTCCCAGCTGGGCGGTGGTCGCGCTGACGTAGAGGTGGGAGCGGACCCCGCTCGCGTGGGTGAGGGCGATGAAGGTGTCGTCGTCGGTCTCGGCGCCCGGGCGGCGCACGTCGGTCTCCGCGTAGACCCGTACGGCCGGGCCGAAGAGCACCAGCGCCTGGTCTACGACGTGGCTGCCGAGGTCGTACAGCAGGCCGCCGATCTCCTCCGGGGCGCCGGACTCGCGCCAGCCGCCCTTGAGCTGCGGGCGCCAGCGCTCGAAGCGGGACTCGAAGCGCTGGATCTCGCCGAGCTCGCCGTCGGCGAGGAGGCGGCGCAGGGTGAGGAAGTCGTTGTCCCAGCGGCGGTTCTGGAAGACGGAGAGGAAGGTTCCGCTGCGGTCCGCGAGGGCGGCGAGTTCGCGGGCCTCGGCGGCGGTGGCGGCGAGCGGTTTGTCCACGACGACGGGGATGCCGGCGGTGAGGGCGGCCGTGGCGAGCGGGACGTGGGTCTTGTTGGGGGAGGCGATCACGATGAGGTCGAGGTGCGGATCCCGGTTCCACAGGTCCTCGGCGGAGGCGGCGATGCGGACGTCGGGGAACTCGGCGCGGGCCTGGGCCTGGCGGGCCGGGTCGGAGGTGACGACCGTGTCGAGGACGAGCCCGTCTGAGGCGGCCACGAGGGGGGCGTGGAAGACGGAACCGGCGAGTCCGTAGCCGATGAGGCCGACGCGGAGGGGTGTGGTGCGCATGGGGCCACTTTGGCAACAGTGTTGCCGAAGTGCAAGGAGGGGGGAGAATGGGCGGGTGAACAGGGGTAGTGGGGTGGCCGGGCGTGACGGGTGGGGTGGGCGTGACGGGTGGGCGGGGCGTGGTGGTGCCGGTGGGCTTGGCGGGGTGAATCTGCCGGGGTTGCGCGGGCACAACGAGGCCCTGCTGCTGGATCTGCTGCGCGGCGCCGGGCCGGAGGGGCTGGACCGCGCCGCGCTCGCCGCGCGTACGGGGCTCACCCCGCAGGCCGTCAGCAAGATCACGGCGCGGCTGGCGGCGGAGGGGCTGGTCGCGGAGGCCGGCCGCGCGGCGTCCACCGGGGGCAAGCCGCGGACCCTGCTCCGGCTGGTGCGGGGGGCGCGGTGCGCGGTCGGGGTGCAGGTCGACCGGGACGAGCTGCGGGCGGTACGGGTGGACCTCGCGGGCGGGGTCCTCGCCGAGAGCCGTGGCCCGCTGGACTTCGGGGCCGGGCCGGATGCGGTGGTGGAGGCGGTCGTACGGGCCTGCGCGCGGGTGCTCGACCCGGTGGGGCCGGCGCTGCTGGGCGTCGGGGTGGCCGCGCCGGGACCGCTGGATGTGGCGGCCGGGGTGATGGGGCCGGTGACGGGGTTCCCGGAGTGGGAGGGGTTCCCGTTGCGGGAGGTGCTGGAGGGGCGGCTGGGGGTGCCGGTGCGGGTGGACAAGGACACCAATGCGGGGGCGGCGGGGGCGGCGGGTGCCGTGGCTGCTGGTGCCGGTGCTGCGGGGGCGTTCGGTGCGGGGGGCTGTGCTGCCTATCTGCATGTGGGGACCGGGCTCGGTGCGGGGTTGTGGCTGGGGGGCGGGGTTTATCGCGGGGGGCGGTCTGCGGCGGGGGAGTTCGGGCACCAGGTGCTCCAGCTGGACGGGCCGGAGTGCCGGTGCGGGAGGCGGGGGTGCGTGGAGGTGCTGTGCCTGGCGGCGGTCGCCCGCGGGGACCTGGCGGGGGCGGCACGGGTGCTGGGGGAGGGGGCGGCCAACCTGGTCGCGCTGCTGGACGTGGACCGGGTGCTGCTGGGCGGGCGGGTGGTCGAGGCGGCCCCGGAGGTGTTCGTGGACGGGGTCCGCGGGGTGCTGGCGGCGCGGGGGCCCGGGTCTGCTCCGGCGGTGGTGGCGCTGGCGCGGGTGGGGGTGGCGGAGGGGGCGGCGGAGCTGGTGATGGGGCCGTTCTTCGGCCGTGCGGGGTGAGGGGGCGGGGGGTGTGTGCCGGGCCCTGGGGTGTGCCCGGGGGTGGGCGTGCCGGGTGCGGCGCCGTTGCCGGGGGTCGGGCCCCGGGCCCCCGCGCCTCAAACGCCGGCGGGGCTGGGTTGGGGTGTGCCCGGGGGTGGGCGTGCCGGGTGCGGCGCCGTTGCCGGGGGCCAGCCCCCGGACCCCCGCGCCTCAAACGCCGGCGGGGCTGGAATTGTGCGGCGGGGCCGGATGGTGCGCGGGCAGGCCCCGGGCCCCGCGCCTCAAACGCCGGCGGGGCTGGTGTTGCGCGGCGGGGCCGGATGGTGCGTGGGCAGGAGGGGCTCCCCCGGCCAGGGCATGGGGGACGCCCCCCGGCCAAGGCGTAGGCGGCCCCGGGCCAAGGCGTAGGCGGGCCCCGGCCAAGGCGCGGGCGGGCCCCGGCCAAGGCGCGGGCGGGGCCCCGGCTTGGTGGAGGGATACCCCCGCGGCAAGTGGGGGCGACCCCGGCCTGGTGGACGTACGCCCCCAGGCGGAGGGGCGCCCCCAGGCAGGTGGAGAGCGCCCCCCGGCAGGTGGAGGGCGACCCCAGCCAGGTAGAGGGCGACCCCGGCCAGGTGGAGGGCGACCCCGGCCTGGTGGACGTCGCCCCCTCCAGGCGGAGGGGCCCCCTGCAGGTGGAGGGCGACCCCGGCCAGGTGGAGGGCGACCCCGGCCAGGTGGGCGGAGGGGCCCCGGCAGGAGCCGGTGGCGGGTCCGTGTGGGAACGCGGTTGAACTCGTCGGCCATTTGGGGGTAAACCGGGGTGACCCGGGCGCGGCGTGCGGCAGGGGGTTGGGTGGGCGTGGCAGGGTGCGGGCAGGGCCGGGGTGATTGTCACCTGGTCTGATCATCAGCGTCATCGTCCCGTCCGGCGAGCAGCGAAGGTCCTCCATGCGACTGCGCACAGCCCTGGCCCTCACCGCAGTGGTCTCCGCCGCGCTCCTCGCCACCACCGCGCCCACCGCGACCGCGGACATCGGCACCGGAGGCGGGGCCCGCCCCGCGCCCGCGCTGCCCTCGCGTGCGCTCGCCACCTGCGGGGACGGGAAGAGCGCCGCCTTCCCCATCGGGGCGCGGATCCGCGGCGGTCCGGCCGTGTACCGGACCGGCGGCGGCGCGCAGAGCTGGTTCCTGGACCTGACGAACACCACCGGCTCCGAGTGCACGGCCATCCACCCCGTGGTCGTCTTCACCGACAAGGCCCGTGCCCTGCGCCCCGCGCACCTGCGCATGGACTTCGACGCCCCCGGGGGCACTTTCCCGGTCAGCCTGGAGCGGACCGACCGCGACGAGATCGTGGCGGTGTTCGACGGCGGTGACGCGTTCTCCGGGTTCAGCGTCGGGCCCGGCGGGTCGCTCACCGTCAAGGTCTCCCTCGCCTTCGCCCCCGACGCCCCCACCGGGGAGGTCGTCGCCGATGCCGCCCTCGTGCAGCGCAAGGGCGACGACGGCGACTGGATCGGGGAGGCGGGCGGCTACCGGTTCACCGTCGAGGGCCCCGACGGCGACCTCGGGGAAGCGGGCTCCCTCGCCCACACCGGCCACCGTGACGGGGTGTACGGCGCGGCCGCCGTAGCCGCCCTCCTCGTCGGCGGCGGGCTCGTGATCGGGGCCCGCCGGCTGCGCGCTCCCGCGCGCTGAACCCCCGTACGGCGGCAGGGACATCCGGCCCGCACGTGGTCCCATAGAGTCCCCCTGTGGAAGAACAGAACGTGCCGCACCGCCCCGGCTCACCCGTACGCTCCGGCATCCCCGAGCACGGCCGCATCCCCAAGTACTACGCGGTCAAGGCCCTGATCGCCGGCCTGCTCGACGAGCTCGGCGAGGGCGGCCTGCTGCCCACCGAGCGCGATCTCGCCGAGCGGTACGAGGTGTCCCGCGAAACCGTCCGGCAGGCCCTGCGCGAGCTGCTGCTCGAGGGCCGGCTGCGCCGCTCCGGGCGCGGGACCGTCGTCGCCGGGCCGAAGCTGGAGCAGCCGCTGTCGCTCGCGAGCTACACCGAGGGCGTCCGACGCCAGGGCCGACGGCCGGGGCGTCACCTCATCGGACTGGAGCGGTTCCCCTGCCCTCCCGACCTCAGCCCCGGCATCGGCGCCGAAGCCGGCGAGCCCGTCTGGCACCTGGAGCGCGTGCTGCTCGCGGACGACGAGCGCGTCGGCCTGGAGAGCACGTACATCCGGGTGGCCCGCGCGCCCCGCCTCGACAGCGATTTCCAGCCGGACTCCTCCTTCTACGGGTACCTGCGCGACAGCCTCGGGATCTCCTTCGGCGACGCCGACGAGAAGCTGGAGACGGTCCTCGCCACGCCCCGCGAAGCCCTGCTGATCGGCACCCCGCCGGCCCTCCCCATGCTTCTCATCCACCGTTTCTCGCGGGATACGGACGGCCGGCCGCTGGAACGGGTGCGTTCGCTCTACCGTGGTGACCGGTTCAGCTTCACGACCCGTCTGCGACCCGAATAGCCCGGCGGAGCCCGGAGGGAATCCGTACATAGGCGATGGATTCGGGCGTTGGAATATCACAAGAAGGTAACGGGTCTAGTCCAAGCTTGGGGGGCTGTTCACCAGCGCGTTGCCCCGTGGATCCTCCTCGGTCACGGGGCGCGCCCACCTTGGACGGCGTGAGAGTCATAGTCGTCGGAGGCGGCGTGGTAGGCACCATGCACGCCTGGCAAGCAGTCCAACGCGGCCACGAGGTCGTCCAGATCGAGCGAGAAGCGGAGGCCCGCGGCGCGTCCCTGCGCAATTTCGGCCAGATCTGGGTCAGCGGCCGGGCCGGGGGCGAGGAGCTCGACACCGCCCTGCGGGCCCGCGAGCTCTGGGAGGGCATCGGCGCGGAGGTGCCCGGCCTGGGCTTCCGTGCCATCGGCTCCCTCACCCCCGTCCGGGGCGAGCGCGAGCACGCCGTCGCGGAGGCGGCCCTGGCCCGCCCCGACGCCGCCGCCCGCGGCTACAAGCTGGTCACCGCCGCGGAGGCCCGGCAGCTCAACCCGGCCCTGCGCGGCGAGTTCGACGCCGCCCTGTGGTGCGAGCGGGACGCGGCCGTCGAGCCGCGCACCGCGCAGCCGCACCTGCGGGCCGCGCTGAACGCCACCGGCCGCTACACCTTCCTCCCCGGACGCGAGGTCCGCGAGGTCGTCGGTGCGGGCGCCGTCCGCGACGACCACGGCGACGTCCACCGCGGCGACGCGGTCGTCCTCGCCACCGGCGCCTGGCTGTCCGGGCTGGTCCGGGAACTGGCCCCTGAGCTGCCCGTGCGCCGCGTCCGGCTCCAGATGATGCAGACGGCCCCGCTCGGCGAGGCGCTGACCACCTCCGTCGCGGACGCCGACAGCTTCCGCTACTACCCCGCGTACAAGAGCGACGCTCTGGACGCCCTCAACGCCGAGCAGGCGCAGGCACCGGTCGCCGCCGCGCACAAGATGCAGCTGCTCATGGTCCAGCGCCTCGACGGCGGGCTGACCATCGGCGACACCCACGAGTACGAGCACCCCTTCGCCTTCGACACCCTCGAAGACCCGTACGAGCACCTCGTCGGGGTCGTCGAGTCCTTCCTGGGCCGCCCCCTGCCGAAGATCCGGCGCCGCTGGGCGGGCGTGTACGCGCAGTGCACCGACACCACCCGGGTCGTCCACCGCCAGCAGGTGGCCGACGGCGTCTGGCTGGTGACCGGGCCCGGCGGCCGCGGCATGACGTGCTCGCCCGCCATAGCCGAGACCACCGCGAACGAACTGGGCTGGTGAGCCGCATGACCACGAACACCGAACGAAGCAACCTGATCGTCCTCGACATGGCCGGCACCACCGTCGCCGACGGCGGCCTCGTCGAGCGCGCCTTCGAGCGGGCCGCGCAGGAACTCGGAGTCGAGCCGGGCAGCACCGACCACGCCGCCAAGCTCCAGTACGTCCGCGACACCATGGGCGAGTCGAAGATCTCCGTCTTCCGCCACCTCTTCGGTACGGAGGAACTGGCGCAGCGCGCCAACACCGCCTTCGAGCAGGCCTACGGGGAACTCGTCGACGGCGGCCTCATCGCCGAGATCCCCGGCGCCCGCGCCGCCATCGAGCAACTCCGCGGCGAGGGCCGCACCGTGGTCCTGACCACCGGGTTCGCCCGCGTCACCCAGGACGCCATCCTCGACGCGCTCGGCTGGCAGGACCTCGCCGACCTCACCCTCTGCCCGGCCGACGCGGGCGGCCGCGGCCGCCCCTACCCGGACATGGTGCTGGCCGCCTTCCTGCGGACCGGCGCGGTGGACGACGTACGCGAGGTCGTGACCGCGGGCGACACCGCCTACGACATGCTCAGCGGCACCCGGGCCGGCGCCGGCATCGTCGCCGGCGTCCTCACCGGAGCCCACGAGCGGGCCGCCCTGACCGGACACGGCGCGACGCACGTACTCCACTCCATCGCCGAACTCCCCGCCCTCCTGGCGGAGTCGGCGTGAGCGGCATCCGTTTCGACGGGGTCAGCGTCGCCTACGGCGGCAACACCGTCCTGGACTCCCTCGACCTGACCGTCGAGCCCGGCGAGGTGATGGCCCTGCTCGGCCCCTCCGGCTCGGGCAAGACCACGGCGCTGCGCGCGGTCGCCGGCTTCGTACGGCCCGTCGCGGGCCGGGTGCTGATCGGCGGGCGGGACGTCACCGCCCTGCCGCCGCACAAGCGGGGCATCGGCATGGTCGTCCAGCAGTACGCGCTGTTCCCGCACATGCGCGTCGAGGACAACGTCGCCTTCGGGCTGAAGGCGCAGAAGGCGCCGAAGGCGGAGATCCCCGGGCGGGTCGCCGAAGCCCTGGACATGACGGGCATGGGGGCCTACGCCAAGCGCTACCCCCGCGAGCTGTCCGGCGGGCAGCAGCAGCGCGTCGCCATCGCGCGGGCGCTGGCGATCCGGCCCGGGGTCCTCCTCCTGGACGAGCCCCTCTCGGCCCTCGACGCGCAGCTGCGCTCCGGGATGCTCGCGGAACTGGCGCGGCTGCACCGCGAGCTGCCCGACGTGTCCATCCTGTACGTCACGCACGACCAGGTGGAAGCGCTCACCCTGGCCGACCGGATCGCCGTCATGGACAAGGCCCGGCTCCAGGACTGCGGGACCCCGCAGGAGCTGTACCGGGCGCCGCGCACCGAGTTCACGGCGTCGTTCGTCGGCAACGCGAACCTGCTGCCGGTCACGGTGGCCGAGGCGGGTGCGGTCTTCGAGGGCCGCGAGCTGGCCCTCGACCGCGGCCGGGCGGCGCCGGGGTCCACCGCGACCCTGTGCGTACGGCCGCACCTGCTCGGCCTCGGCGACGGCCCGAACGCGCTGAGCGGCACGATCGCCGAGGTCCAGTGGCGGGGCTCCACGCACCGGCTGTACGTGGACGTCGACGGCCACCGCGTGAAGGCGGACCTCCCCGAACTGCGGGAGACTCCGGCGCTGGGGGACCGGGTGACGCTGCACTTCGAACCGCGGGACGCCGTGCTGCTGGCCGCGGGGGTGTCGGATGGCTGACGCCACGCGCCGCGGCGCCGCCGCCGTCCCGGCCCGGGCGACCCCCGCCGGGGAGGCACGGGGCTCCGCCCCGGACCCCGCGCCTCAAACGCCGGCGGGGCTCAAAGATCGGGGCTCCGCCCCGGACCCCGCGCCTCAAACGCCGGCGGGGCTGGAGGGTGCGGCGGAGCCGCAAGGGCGCGGCCCCGCCCAGGGCTCCGTGCCGGGCCCCGCCCCGGACCCCGCGCCGGGCTCCGCGCTGGGCCCCGCGCCGGGTTCCGCCCCGGGCCCGGCCCCCGCCGGTCCGGAAGCCGACCCGTCAGGGACCGGCACCCCGCAAGGGGCCCGGCGAGCCACCCCGCAGGGGACTGGCACCCCGCAAGGGACCCGGCGAGCGACCCCGCAGGGGACATGGCGCAGCGTGTGGGTCCTGCCGCCCGTCGTCGTGCTCGCGCTGGTGTTCCTGTATCCGCTCGGGCTGGTGGTCCAGCAGTCCCTCACCCCCGAGAACGGCGGCGGCGCCTTCGACGCCTATGCGTCCGTCTTCGCCTCCACCGCCTTCCGCGAGGCGCTCGGGACCACCGTCTGGCTCGCCGTCGGCGCCACCGTCGGCTGCCTCGTCCTCGGGTTCCTGCTCGCGCTGATCATCGCCTTCGTGCCCTTCCCCGGCGCGCGCGGCGTCGCGAAGTTCATCGACGTCTTCCTCTCCTTCCCCTCCTTCCTCATCACCCTCGCGCTGCTGTTCATCTACGGCACCGTCGGCATGGCGAACGGGCTCTGGACCGACGTCACCGGCGCCGCCGAAGGGCCGTTCGCCTTCCTCACCACCCCCTGGGGCGTGCTCCTCGCGGAGATCACGTACTTCACGCCCTTCGTGATGCGCCCGCTGCTCGCCGCCTTCTCCCAGCTGGACACCGCCCAGTTGGAGGTCGCCGCCGGCCTCGGCGCCCGGCCCGCGCGGATCATCCGGACGGTGATCCTCCCCGAGGCGCTCCCGGCCCTGGCCGCCGGCGGCAGCCTCGTCCTCGTCATGTGCCTCAACGAGTTCGGGATCGTCCTGTTCACCGGAGCCAAGGACGTCACGACCCTCCCGATGCTCATCTACGGCAAGGCCATCCTCGAATCCGACTACTCGGCCGCCTGCGTGGTCGCCGTCGTCAACATCGCGATCTCCGTCGGCCTGTTCGGCCTCTACCGGGTGGTGAGCAAGCGTGCTGGTGCATAGCAAGACCGGCCGCTGGGCCGCCTGGGGCCTGTTCGGGCTCCTCTTCCTGCCCCTCTTCGCCCTGCCCCTGCTCGTCGTGGTCGCGGCGTCCTTCGCCACCCGCTGGTCCGGGGCCTTCCCCTCCGGAGCGACCACCGCGAACTACGCCTCCGCCGTACAGGGCGAATCCCTCCAGGCCCTGACCACCAGCCTGGTCACCGCCGTGGCCGCGAGCCTGCTCGCGCTCGCCGTCGGCACCTGGGCCGCGATGGCCGCCGGCACGCTGAAGAAGCGCGGGAAGCGGTCCCTGGACGCGCTGTTCATGCTGCCCGTCGCCGTGCCGTCCGTGGTCGTCGGCCTCGCGGTGCTCGTCGCCTTCAGCCGGCCCCCGGTACTGCTCAACGGGACCAGCTCCATCGTCATCCTGGCGCACACCATCCTTGTCACGGCGTTCGCCTATCAGTCGGTTTCGGCCGCCATCGTTCGTCTCGACCCGGCCTACGAGCAGGCGGCGGCCTCCCTGGGCGCCCGACCCTCGTACGTGCTGTGGCGGGTCAAACTCCCGCTCCTGCTGCCGTCCCTCACGGCGGCCGCGGGGCTCTGCTTCGCCCTGTCCATGGGCGAGCTGAGCGCCACGATGATGCTCTACCCGCCGGACTGGATGCCCCTCCCGGTCCGCATCTTCACGGCCACCGACCGCGGGTCCCTCTACGGCGGCTCCGCCGTCGCCGTGGTCCTGATGGCGGCCACGCTGATCGTCCTGCTGGCGGTCTCCCGTATCCGCACCAAGGCCTCGTACCGCTGATCCGCGCAGGCCGTCCCCACCCGATCCCCCGCTGACTCCCTTTCCCCGTAAGGAAGTTCCATGCCCAGCAAGCTCCTGCTCCGCACCTCCGCCGCCGTCACCGGCAGCCTCGCCCTCGCCGTCTCCCTCACCGCCTGCGGCGGCGGTGCCGCCAAGTCCGCCGACGGCAAGGGCTCCGAGGAGAAGGTCGTCACCGTCTACAGCGCCGACGGCCTCAAGAGCGAGAAGGGCGACGGCTGGTACGACAAGGTCTTCGCCGACTTCACCAAGAAGACCGGCATCGAGGTCAAGCTCGTCGAGGGCGGTTCCGGCGAGCTCGTCGCGCGCGCCGCCCGCGAGAAGACCAACACCCAGGCCGACGTCATCGTCACCCTGCCGCCCTTCATCCAGCAGGCCGACGGCAAGGGCCTGCTCCAGGCCTACAAGCCCCAGGGCTCCGAGAAGGTCAACGGCGCGGACAAGGCCGCCGACGGCAAGTGGACCTCGGTCGTCAACAACTACTTCGGCTTCATCTACAACAAGAAGGAGCTGCCGCAGGCCCCCAAGACCTGGGAGGAGCTGCTGGACGCCAAGTACAAGGGCAAGCTCCAGTACTCCACCCCGGGCGTCGCGGGCGACGGCACCGCCGTGCTCATCAAGGCGATGCACGACTTCGGCGGCAAGGAGCCGGCGAACGAGTACCTGAAGAAGCTCCAGGCCAACAACGTCGGCCCGTCCTCCTCCACCAGCAAGCTCGCGCCGAAGACCGACAAGGGCGAGCTGCTCGTCGCCAACGGCGACGTCCAGATGAACTTCGCGCAGTCCAAGTCCATGCCGAACCTGGGCATCTGGTTCCCGGCGAAGGACGGCGGCAAGCCGACCACCTTCGCCCTGCCCTACGCGGCCGGCCTCGTCGACAAGGCCCCGCACACCGAGAACGGCAAGAAGCTCCTCGACCACCTCCTCAGCGAGGAGGCCCAGCGGCTGGTCAGCGAGGTCGGCGGCGGCTTCCCCGCGCGCACCGACATCAAGCCGACCGACGCGAACGCCGTCGAACTCACCAAGCTCATGACGGGTGTCGAGGTCTTCGAGCCGGACTGGGCCGACATCGACAAGAACCTCTCCGCCTACGTCGACGCGTGGAAGTCGGCGACCGGAAGCTGACCGGTCACCTCCTGGTCACCCACGACCGGGATAGTGACGCTTGCATAACGGGTCTGGACCGAAGTGGCGCCCCTTCGGTCCGGGCCCGGACGCATGCCCCCCCGCAAGGTCCCGCACCTTCCGCCGCTCACCTGCTCCCAGGAGGAGTACGTGTCCACTGTCCTGCCCGGACGCACCCGCACCCGCACCCTCGCCGTGGCCGCCACCGCCACGGCCCTGCTCGCCACCGCCCTCGGCGTGCACACCGCCACCGCCACCGCCGCCGGCGCGGCCGGCTCCACCGACAAGGTCCTCGTCATCGGCATCGACGGCGCGGTCCTGGACCGCATCAAGGCCGCCAACGCCCCGAACCTCAACGGCCTGATGGCGCAGGGCCTGACCGCCCGCAGCACCCTCTACGCGAACCCGATGGCCGCCACCTCCTCGGGCCCCGGCTGGTCGACCATCGCCACCGGCGTGTGGCCCGACAAGCACGGGGTGAAGGACAACTCCTTCACCGGCAAGAACTACGCCGCCCACCCGGACTTCCTGACCCGCATCGAGAACGCCAACCCGGCGCTCAACACCTACGCGGCCGCCGACTGGGAGCCCATCACCTCCACCGACCAGAACGGCCCGATCTTCTCCGCCAAGGTCGACAAGCGCCTCTCCCTCAAGGGCGACCGCGACGGCTACGGCAGCGAGGACCCGAAGATCGCCACCGCGGCCGCCGCCGAACTGCAGAACCAGAACCCGGACGCCGCCTTCGTCTACTTCGGCGAGATCGACCACGCCGGACACGCCTCCGGCGCCGCGAGCCAGGAGTACCTCAACACCATCGCCCGCGTCGACGTGCTGGTCGGCAAGCTCCTCACCGCCGTCCAGAACCGCCCGACGTACGCCCAGGAGAACTGGAAGGTCCTGGTCACCACCGACCACGGCCACACCGACGCCGGCGGCCACGGCGGCTCCAGCATCCAGGAGCGCGGCACCTTCGTCATCGCCAAGGGCGCCGGCATCCCCGCCGGTTCGGTGCGCAGCGACGTCAGGCTGGTGGACGTGGCCGCGACCGCGCTCCAGCAGGTCGGCGTCCCCACCACCGGACTGGACGGCGTCCCGCTGAACGCCCCGGACGACGACCCCTTCGACACCCTGCGCCCGAACCTCCAGGCGCGCGTGGACGAGACGGGCATCCCGTCGGGCACCAAGGGCTTCACGCACACCCCGCCGGCGGGCTGGTCCGTCGACAACTCCAAGATGGGCGCGGGCGGCGTCACCGAGTGGGCCGGCTGGGCCTTCGCGACCGACGAGTTCTGGAGCCAGGCGCAGCGCGACCAGTGGCGCGAGTTGAACGTCCGCTCCCGTGACGTCTTCGCCGTCGCCGACTCCGACGAGTGGGACGACAAGAGCCACACCGGCAGCTACGACTCCACCCTGCTCACCCCCAAGTGGGCCGTCACCGCGGGCACTACGCGCAACCTGACCTTCCAGACGCACTACCGCCAGGAGGCGGGCCAGACCGCCCAGGTCCTCGTCTCGTACAACGGCGGTACGCCGACGGTGGTCAAGAGCTACACCGCCGACGCCGTCGCCAAGTCCGAGTCCCTCGCCCTCCAGATCCCGGCCGGCGCCACCGACGTCCAGATCCGCTTCCGCTACGCCGGCAGCAACAACTGGTACTGGACCGTCGACAACGTCCGCCTGGGCTGATCCGTCCGATCCCACCGGATCCGCACGGGTCTGTGGTCCGGGCTGTGGACACTTCACCTTCCACAGCCCGGCCCGATGGGCGGTGGAGGTCAAGGGCACCAAGGGCAAAGCGGAGAACAGTCCATTGACCTCCTCCCCCACATTGATGTGGGGGATTCTCTCCCTGACGTCCGTTTGCACGGTCGGTCTTGAGATGGGTTCCTGCTTCGACGCCCCTGCCCGTACTGCTGGTGGGTCTTCCGTTGCTTCACAGGCGTTTACCTCCCTTGCGGGAGGGCCCCCGGCCCGGGGGTGGATGGTGCGGTCTATACGGCTGCGCGGATACGGCTGCCTTCGTGCTTGACGTTCTTCGCCGAGTTGTGGTCACGGTCATGCCAGGTGCCACATTCGCTGCAGGTCCAGGCCCTGATGTTCAAGGTCTTGGGGCCGTCGCGGTGTCCGCAGGCAGAGCACAACTGGGAGGAGGGGAACGTGCGGTCGACCTTGGTGAGGGTGCGCCCGTAGCGGGCCGCCTTGTACTCCAGCATGTTCACGAATGCCGACCAGCCGGCGTCGTGTACCGACTTGGCCTGACGGGTGCGGGCAAGGGCCTTCACGCTCAAGGTTTCGACAGTCACCGTTTGGTTCTCGCGGATCAGTCGGGTGCTGAGCTGGTGATGGAAGTCCTTGCGCGCGTCGGCAACGGCGGCGTGAGCGCGTGCCACGATGATGCGCTGCTTGTCCTGGTTCGTCGACCCCTTCGCCTTGCGGGACAGGCGCCGCTGTTCCCGCTTGAGTTTCTTCTCCGCCCGTCGCAGGAAGCGGGGGTTCTTGACACGTGACCCGTCGGCCATGATCGCGAAGTGTGTGAGGCCCAGGTCGATGCCCTGGTCCCCGGCAGTCGGGGGCATGGTCTCGGCGGCGGGGTCGGTCTCCACGATGAAGCTGGCGAAGTACCGGCCCGACGGGTCCTTGACGATCGTGACAGTGGTCGGCGCGGACGGCAGAGCCCGGGACCACTTTACGGTGATCTCGCCGACCTTGGGCAGGCGTAATCGTCCCGTGTCGACGATCTTCCATCGGTCCGACTTGGTATATCGGGCTGTCTGCCTGTTGTCACGGCGTGATTTGAACTGGGGCTCACCGAGCTTCGCCCCTTTGCGTTTGCCGGACAGGGAATCGAAGAAGTTGCGATAAGCGGCGTCGAGATCACGCAGCGACTGCTGCAGCACGCCGACCGGCGCGTTTGACAGCCACGCGCGGGCCTCGGTCTGCCTCGCCTGTGTGATCATCAGCTTCGATAGATCACCCGACTTCGGGAACGGCAGGCCTTGTTCGTGTGCATCCTTGCGGGCGCGCAGGCAGTCATTCCACACCGCGCGGACACACCCGAACGTCTGGGCCAGCGCTATGCGCTGACCCGCCGTCGGGTAGATGCGGTACGTGTACCGAAGCTGCATGCCGACCACCGTAGACATTCGAGTCATGGCCAGCTATCAGAACATCCGTACTGGTCGATGCTGCGCGTTTGTGCACAGGAAGGCCCTCCGGTTAGCGGGAGGGCCTTCCTGTGTATCTACCGTGATGATCAGATCCGGTCGACGAGATCCGCGATCGAATCGACGACCGTTGTCGGCCGGTACGGGTAGCGGTCGATGTCGCCCCGACCCGTCAGCCCAGTAAGGACAAGGAAGGTCTCCATGCCGGCTTCCAGTCCGGCGAGAACGTCCGTGTCCATCCGGTCTCCAATCATTGCGCTGCTCTCAGAGTGCGCGCCGATGGCGTTCAGTCCGGTCCTCATCATCAGCGGGTTGGGCTTGCCGACGAAGTAGGGGTCTTTCCCCGTCGCCTTTGTGATGAGCGCGGCCACTGCGCCGGTCGCTGGAAGTGCACCCTCGGCGGAGGGGCCGGTCTCGTCGGGGTTAGTGGCAATGAAGCGGGCGCCGGCGTTGATCAGACGGACAGCTTTTGTCATCGCTTCGAAGGAGTAGGTCCGCGTTTCACCCAAGATCACGAAGTCCGGTTCGTGGTCGGTCAGGATGTAGCCGATGTCGTGCAGGGCGGTGGTCAGACCGGCTTCCCCGATGACGTAGGCGGTGCCGCCCGGAGCCTGGTCATGGAGGAACTGAGCCGTCGCCAGGGCCGAAGTCCAGATGTTCTCTTCCGGAACTTCCAGGCCGATGCGCGTCAGCCGCGCGTGCAGATCTCGGGCGGTGTAGATCGAGTTGTTGGTCAGCACCAGGAACGGCTTGCCCGACTCGCGGAGCTTCTTGATGAAGGCGTCTGCGCCAGGGATGGGTACGCCCTCGTGCATGAGGACGCCGTCCATGTCCGTGAGCCAAGATTCGATCGGCTTGCGCTCTGCCACTGTGCGTTCTCCGCTCTGCGGGCCTGTGACCTCTGGGGCCTCTGGTCTGTACCACCCTATCCGGGCGTGCTCCAGGGCGGCGATGCGCGTCCACGGCCCGGACGGACGATTGTCCGAGGGCGGCGCGGCGTCTGCAGCGCGGGTGACGACGCCGACGGACCGGGGTGCTCTTCGGGGAGGTTGGTGACGCGGCTGGGATTGCGGACCTGGTCGACCTCGTCTGACACGTCCGGCCCAGCCCGTTGGGCCGGAGGGGCGAACCGGGTTTGAGGCGTACGGCTGACACGGCTGACACGTACGGCGCCGCTCCGGATGCGGAGCGGCGCGCCGCGCGTGAATCTCCTTGACGAGGAGGTTCACCATGCGCAGTGTTCTGATCGCTCTCCGTGCCGCCGGGGTGGCCGTCGCCCTGACGGCGTTCTCCGCGGTGGCCGCGCCCACCGCCCTCGCGGGCGAGGAGGACCGCGGCGACCGCGGCGACCGGGGTGGAAGCATCTCGGTCGAGCCGAACCCGGCCCACCCGGGAGCGCAGGTCAAGCTGCGCGTCCACGGCTGCCAGGGCACCCGCGGGGCCGCGAAGTCCTCGGTCTTCGTGGACGACGTCGACCTGTACGGCCGCGACGGCGACCGCAGCCCGCTCTACGGTCACGGGCTGATCCGCTCGCACGCCTCGCCCGGCTGGCACTCCATCCGGGTGACCTGCGACGGCCACGACAAGGTCAGCGGCTCCATCGAGATCGCCCACCACCGCCCGAGCCACCACGCCTCGCCGGTCTGGCCCGTCCACGCGGGCGGCGGCGGCATGGCGGCCGAGGTCGCGAAGCAGCCGCAGACGTCCGAGCTGGCCGCGACCGCGAAGAAGGACCACGGCGGCGACGGCCCGGGGCTGCCGCACACGGTGATCGGCGCCGTCCTCGCCGCGGTGGCCACCCTGGCGGTGGCGGGCCGGGCGCTGACCCTGCGCCGCCGGCGCAGCGGCGAATGAGCGGGGAGCGGGCGAGGGCGTGAGCGAGCCCAAAGCTTCCCCCGGCGGCCGGCTGCTGACGTTCGCCGCCTGGTCGGTGCTGGTGCTCGGGCTGTGGCTGTGGGGCCGCCAGATCACCGGGGTCCCGGCCCCGCTCGCCGGCCAGGCAGGCGGGGCGGTCGGCCCGGGGCTGCCGGCCGCGCGGGCCCCGCTCGCGGGCGCCCTGCCGCAGCGGGTCGACGTGCCCTCCATAGGCATCCAGGCCCCGGTGATCTCCCGGGGCCTGGACAAGGACGGCGCGATCGAGCCGCCCCCGTACGACAGCCCGGGCACGGTGGGCTGGTGGGGCAGCGGCGTCCAGCCGGGCGCGGCGGGAGCCGCGCTGATGGTCGGGCACGTGGACACGCGTTCCAAGCCGGCGGTGTTCTACGGACTGAGCTCGGCACAGCCGGGCGACAAGGTGCGGGTGGTGCGGGCGGACGGGTCGGTCGCCGAGTTCACCATCGAGGACGTACGGGTCTACGAGCGCGCGGACTTCGACCCGCACAAGGCGTACGGCCAGCGGGTGGCGGGGCGGGCCGAGCTGAGGCTGGTGACCTGCGGGGGCTCGTACGACAAGGCGGCCAAGGAGTACACGGCGAACGTGGTGGTCTCCGCCTACCTGACGGGCGCGGGAGTCCGGCCGGGCAAGGCGGCGTAGGGCGGGGCCGCGCGCTTTCCCCGCGCACACGAAGAAGCCCCTCGCAGTTCTCACTGCGAGGGGCTTCCTCCGTCTGTGCGCCGCCAGGGACTCGAACCCCGGACCCGCTGATTAAGAGTCAGCTGCTCTAACCAACTGAGCTAGCGGCGCTTGCTGACAGGGAAAACTCTACCCCACCTCTGCGGGTGCTCGTGACCAGCCACGCCCGCCTTGTCCGATTAACCCATGTTTGGGGGGTTTATCGTGCACGATATGTCTGGCCGTGCCGCAGCTGATGCCCCGCCAGACGCGGTCCGGCCGACCAGTGGACGAGCAGGGGAGTGGACGGAACCGCATGACGATGCAGCCTCCGACGCATGTGCCGACGCCGGCGCCGCCGCAGATGCAGATGCCGATGCCCGTTTTCGAGGAGTACGACCCCGCGGGCGACTGCCCCTGCCAGGGCTGCGCGCACCACCGTCGCGCACTCGCCCGCGCGCGGGCCATACCGCTGCGCGACGGGGGACATCCCGCCGCGCGCGGGGCCCGCCGGGCGCTGGTCCTGGCCACGGCCGCGGGAGTGGTCCTGGGCGGTGGCGGCTCGGCGGCCGTCGCCGCGGCGAAACCGTCCCCGGGGCCGGGACCGGTGGCCCACGACGACCCCGGCACTCCGCAGGGCGGCCGGGCCCCGCTGCACGGCCCGAAGGCCGGCCCGGCCGGATCGCCCGGCGCTCCGGCGGCGCCGGCCGCGGCGCGGAAGCGGCTCGACCGGGCGACGATCATCAACCGGGCGAAGCTGTGGCTGGACGCGAAGGTCCCGTACAGCATGTCCGACTACTGGACGGACGGGTACCGGCAGGACTGCTCCGGCTACGTCTCCATGGTCTGGAACCTCGGCACCAACGAATGGACCGGCAGCCTCGACAAGTTCGCCACCCGCATCACGAAGGAAGAGCTGCTCCCGGGGGACATGCTGCTCTTCCACAATCCGGCCGACCCCAACAAGGGCTCGCACGTCACCCTCTTCGGGGGGTGGGTGGACGAGACCCGCACGCACTACATCGCGTACGAGCAGACGCGGCCGACGACGCGGAAGCTCGCGACGCCCTACGGCTACTGGAACAACGCGGCGAAGTACATCCCGTACCGGTACAACGGGGTCGTCGGCGGCGTCGACACCCCGGGCCCGCCGGCGGAGGGCTCCATCGCCTTCCCGGGCGCCGCGAAGTTCGGCCCGGGGCAGAGCAACGAGCACATCGCCCGGCTCGGCCGGATGCTGGTCGACCGGGGCGGCTCCCGCTTCTACCCGCAGGGCGTGCCCATGGAGTGGACCGAGTCCGCCCGGCTGGCCACGCAGGCCTTCCAGCGCGCCCAGGGCTGGACGGGCGCGGACGCGGACGGCCTCCCGGGCGAGCACACCTGGCGGCTGCTGGTCAACCGCCAGGGCAAGGACATCCCGCCGACGGTGGGCGGCGGCGGTTCGCCCGGTCCGGGCGGCGTACGGGCCTACCCCGGCGCGTCGGTGTTCCGCCCGGGCTCCTCCCACGAGGCCATCACCGCGCTCGGGCGCCAGCTGGTGAAGAAGGGCTTCGGCAAGTACTACCGCTCCGGCCCGGGCCCCCGCTGGGGCGAGGCCGACCGCCGCAACGTCGAGGCCTTCCAACGCGCGCAGGGCTGGCGCGGCGCGGCGGCCGACGGCTATCCGGGCCCGGAAACCTGGCGCCGGCTGTTCGCATGACGGAGGTAACGATGTACCCCACCCGCACCACCACAACCACGGGCACCCTCCGACTCCCTCCCACCACCCCGGCTGCGCCGATGCCCCCCGAGCCCCTGGCCGCACCCCCGGAAGCCGAGGCCCCGGCCCCCGCCGAGGCCCCGGCCCCCGCCGAGGCCCCGGCCCCCGCCACGGCTCCGGCCCCCGCCGGGGCAACGGCTCCGCAGGCCCCGGCCCCGCATGTGGCCGCGCCGCGCGAGGCGGCGGAGCCCCAGTTTCGGGAAGGGGCGGGTAGGGGATCAGCGCCGCAGGCCCCCGCCCCGCACGTGGCCGCGCCCCGCGAGGCCGCGGAGCCGCCCACCCCACTGGTCGCGGCGGCAGCGACGGCCGTCGGGTCCGGGCCGTACCCGGGCCCGGGGTCTGGGGCGGAGCCCCGGTTTCGGGAAGGGGCGGGTAGGGGAACAGCGCCGCAGGCCCCCACCCCGCCGGGCCACCCCGCGGACCCGGACCCCACCCCGGAGCACGGGTACGCCCCCGTCCCCACCCTCCGCCTGCGGACCGGCACCGGCACCGCCGGCGACGCGGAGGCCGCCATCCCGCACCCGCAGGAGCCCTCCGGCATCCCCGGCCCCGGCGTCGCCGAGATCGTCGCCCGGGCGGTGGCCCGCGGACTGGACCGCGCGGAGCCGGCGGAGGAGGCCGACACCCAGGACCTCCCCCAGGTCCGTACGCCGCCCCACCGGGGCACCGCGGTCACCGAAGTCCCGGTGCACCTCCCGTTCCGCGGGGCACCGAAGGCGATCACGGCGACGGCACCCGCCAAGGCCCACCCCCAGCCGCGGCCCACCCGCCCCGCCCCCGGCCGCCGCGTCCCCCGCGGGGACGACCGGCTCCGGGAGCACCGCGGCCCGGTGCTGCCCGGCTGGGTCGGCGTGGCCGTCGGCGGGCTCGCCCTCACCGGCTGCCTCGCCGTGCTCTGGCGGGCCGGGATCGTCCCCGCCTCCCTCGTGGCCGCCTTCGGCGGGACCCCCCGCGCCTACCAGGGCCTGCGCGCGCAGCACTGGCCCCCGCTCGCCTTCCTCGGCATCGTCGCCCTCCTCGCCCTCGGCGGCCTCGGCCGGGCCCGTACCGGCCACGCCTGGGTGCTCACCCTCTTCGGCCGCTACCGCGGCACGGTCCGCCGTACCGGCCTGACCTGGGTCAGCCCCCTCCTCCTGCGCCGCCGGGTCGACGTGCGCCTGCGCCACTGGCGCAGCGACCCCATGCCCGCCGTGGATTCGGGCGGCCTCGCCCTCCAGGTGGTCGTCCAAGTGGTCTGGCAGGTCAAGGACACGGCCCGGGCCACCCTGGCCGTCGAGGACCACGTGGAGTACCTCGCCGAGCAGGTCGAGTCGGCGATGGCCCGCGTCCTGTCGCAGCTCCCCGCCGACGCCTTCCACGAGGACGCCCCGACCCTGCGCGACGCCGAGGCCGTCGGTGACGCGCTGACCCGGATGCTCGCGGCCGAGACCGAGGCCGTCGGGGTCGAGGTGTACTCGGCGCAGCCCACCCGGATCGAGTACGCACCGGAGGTGGCCGAGGCGATGCGCCGCCGCCGGGTGGCCGCGATCGACGCGAAGCACCGGGACACGGTGCTGACCTCGGTGGTGGACGCTGTCGACGACACGGTCCACCGGCTGACCTCCCGCGGGCTCGTCGAGCTGGACGACTACGAGCGCAAGGCGCTGGTGAAGGACCTCACGGTCGCCTTCTACACGGGCCGCGCGGAGTAGCGCCCGCACCCTCGGCTGCAGTTCGAGAACGGGTGGCCGGAACAGACCGGACCACCCGTTCTCCCGTTGGTCTGGACATGGCCAACTCTCGTCAATAATCTGAGACTTGGTCTAGACCTGAAGAGAATCCCCACGCGTGCGCACGCTCTCACCGAACTTCCCCCCACGTTCAAGGAGCATCATGCGTCACTTCCGCATGCCCCGACGGGCGGCCGGCGCCGCCGCGCTCGGCCTCGGCATCGTCGCCGGAATCACCCTGCTCAGCGCCCCCACCGCCAGCAGCCACGGCTACACCGACACCCCCATCAGCCGCCAGAAGCTCTGCGCCAACAAGACCGTCGCCAACTGCGGCGCCATCCAGTGGGAGCCGCAGAGCGTGGAGGGCTACAAGGGCTTCCCGGCCGCCGGCCCCGCCGACGGCAAGATATGTTCCGCCGGCCTCTCGCAGTTCGCGGAGCTCGACGACCCGCGCGGCGGCGCCTGGCCCGCCACGGCCGTGACCAACGGCCAGAGCTACGGCTTCCGGTGGCAGTTCACCGCCAACCACTCCACCACCGACTTCAAGTACTACATCACCAAGAACGGCTGGACCGGCACCAAGGCCCTCACCCGCGCCGACCTCGAACCCCAGCCCTTCCTCACCGTCGCCTACAACGGCGCCCGCCCCGCCATGACCACCGTCCACCAGGGCAACATGCCCACCGGCAAGACCGGCCGCCACCTCATCCTGGCCGTCTGGACCGTCAACGACACCCCGATGGCCTTCTACGCCTGCTCCGACGTTCAGTTCTGACGGAACGTCAGCTACCCTCCGGCGGCATGCGGACGACGACTGCGCCCGGGACCGTCGCGGAGCTCGTGGCGCGCCAATGGGGCGACCACCGGCCCGGGCTGATGTACGAGGAAGACGGCGAACGGCGCGTCCTCACCCACCACCGGACCGCCCGGGAAGCCGCCGCGCGCGCCGCGCTCCTCGTCGACCTCATGCCCCCGGGGGCCGAGCCGCACATCGGGGTGCTGCTCGACAACACCCCGGAGTTCCCGTTCTGGATCGGCGCGGCGGCCCTCGCGGGGGCCGCCGTCGCCGGGATCAACCCCACCCGGCGCGGCCCCGAGCTGGCCCGCGACATCCTGCACACCGAGTGCCGGATCCTCGTCACCGAACGGGCCCACCTGCCGCTCCTGCGGGGCCTCGACCTGCCGGGCGTACGCGTCCTCGTCACCGACACCGAGGAGTACGCGGCCCTCCTGGCCCCCTACACCGCCGCCAAGCCGGGCGACGCGGTGCTGACCGCCCCCGGGCCGTCCTCCCGCCTCCTCCTCTACTTCACCTCCGGCTCCACCGGCGCCCCCAAGGCCGCCATCTGCACCCAGGGCCGGCTGGCGGCCGCCGGAGCCTCCCTCGCCCGGAACTTCTCGGTCGGCGAGGACGACGTCCACTACGTCTGCATGCCGCTCTTCCACGGCAACGCGGTGATCGCCGACTGGCTCCCGGCGCAGGTCGGCGGCGCGGCCGTGGCGCTGCGGCGGCGCTTCTCCGCCTCCGCGTTCCTGGACGACGTACGGGCCTACGGAGCCACCTACTTCACGTACGTGGGCCGCGCGATCCAGTACCTCCTCGCCACCCCGCCCACCCCGGACGACCGCGCGCACTCCCTCCGCCTCGGCTTCGGCACGGAAGCCGGCGCGGTCGACGCGGCGCGCTTCGCCGAGCGGTTCGGGGTCCGGCTGGTCGAGGGCTACGGAGCCACCGAGGGCGGCGCCTCCGTCCAGCGGACCCCCGACACCCCGCCGGGCGCCCTGGGCCGGGCGGGGGCGGGGGACGACCTCGCGGTGATCGACCCCGAGACCGGCCGGGAATGCCCGCCGGCCGCCCTGGACGGCCAGGGCCGCCTCCTGAACGGCTCGGAGGCCATCGGTGAACTGGTCAACCGGGGCCGCAGCCTGTTCGAGGGCTACTGGCGCAACCCGGACGCGGAGGCGGCGCGCACGCGGGAGGGCTGGTACTGGACGGGGGACCTCTTCTTCCGGGACGCGGACGGCTTCCTGTACTTCGCGGGCCGCACGGACGACCGGCTGCGCGTCGACAGTGAGAACCTGGCGGCCGCGGTGATCGAGAACATCCTGGCCCGCTGGGCGCCTGCGGCGGCGGTCGCGGTCTACGCCGTCCCGGACGAGGTCGCGGGTGACCAGGTCATGGCCGCGATCTCCCTCCGGGAGGGCGCGGTCTTCGACCCGTCGGCCTTCGCCGCGTTCCTGGCCGAGCAGCCGGACCTGGGCACGAAGATGTCCCCGCGGTACGTCCGCGTCCTCCCGGAGATGCCGGTCACGGCGACGAACAAGGTCCACCGGGTCACCCTCCGCCGGGCCGGCTTCCACCAGCACCCGGACCCGGTCTGGCACCGTACGCCGTCCGGCGGGTACGCCCCGCTGGACGCCGCGACCCTGACCGCGCTGCTCGCGTCCTACGCCATCCACGGCCGCGCGGACCTCCTGACCCGCTGACCCCGCCGACGGGCCGGCCGCGTGCGGCGCTGCCGGGGGCGCTGCCCCCGGACCCCCGCGCCTCAAACGCCGGCGAGGCTGGAATTGCCCTGCGGGCAACCCAGCCCCGTCGGCGGGCCGGCCGCGTGCGGCGCCGCTGCCGGGGCTCCGCCCCGGACCCCGCGCCTCAAACGCCGGCGAGGCTGAAAATGCCGCACCAGGCGGCCGGCGGCAGTGAAATCCAGCCCCTCCGGCGTTTGAGGAGCGGGGTCTGGGGCGGAGCCCCAGCTGGGGGTCCCCCCGGACGAAGTCTGGGGGATGGTGGAAGGGCGGGTAGGGGACGGGCTCCGCGCAGCGGCAGCGCATCGGCCCGGCGGCAGCCGAGCGGCAGCGCGCCGGTAGGGCCGGCCATACCCCGCGCACGCCCCCTGGGCCCATCGCCCGCCCCCACCCCCCGCGGATAGCTTGGCCCGCATGGACGACGACGCCCGCACCACCTGGCAGGCCCTTTCCCACGGCCGCCGCTACCTGCGCTCCGCCTGGCCCTGGCGCTCCGCCGGCTACCTCGCCGCCGGCGCGCTGACCGGGCTGCCGCTCCTCCTCGTCCTCGTCCTGCTGGCCGGCGCCGGCGCCACGCTCAGCGTCGTGCTCGTCGGCCTTCCCCTCCTCGCCCTGCTCGGCCTCGCCGGCATACCCGCCGCCGCCGTGGAGCGCCGCCGGCTGCGCCTCGTCGACACCGAGCCCGCCCCCAGCCCCCACCACACCCCCGCCGAGCCCGGCCTCGCCGCATGGGCCCGGCTGCGCTACCGCGAACAGGCCACCTGGCGCGAGCTCGGCTACGCCTTCCTGCACGGCTTCCTGCTCTGGTGGGTGGACCTGACCGCCCTCGCCTTCTTCCTCGGCCTGCCCCTGGCCCTGCTCGCCGCCCCGCTCCAGCTCGCCCTCGGCGACGGCGAAGCCAAGATCATCAAACTCTGGCTGATCACCTCCTACCCCCAGGCCTTCGCCATCGCCGCCGCCGGGGCCGTCCTCCTCCCCGCGCTCCTCTTCCCGCTCGGCTCCTACGCCGGCGCCCGGGCCGCCCTCACCCGGGCCCTCCTCGCGCCCCGCGAGCGCGAGCTGAAGGGGCGCCTCGACGAGGTCACCCGCTCCCGCGCCCGGCTCGTCGACGCCTTCGAGGCCGAGCGCCGCCGCATCGAACGCGACCTCCACGACGGCGCCCAGCAGCGTCTCGTCGCCCTCACCATGAGCCTCGGCCTCGCCCGCCTCGACGCGCCGCCCGGCCCGCTCGCCGACCAGCTCGCCGCCGCCCACGCGGAGGCCGGCAAGGTCCTCGCCGAGCTGCGCGAACTGATCCACGGCATCCACCCCCAGGTGCTCACCGACTACGGGCTCACCGGCGCCCTCGCCGACGTCGCCGAGCGCTCCGCCGTCCCGGTGGAGGCGGACATCGCCACGCCGCTGCCCCGGCTCCCCGAGTCCGTCGAGGCCGCCGCCTACTTCGGCGTGTGCGAGGCCCTCGCCAACATCGGCAAGCACAGCGGCGCCGCCCGCGCCGCCGTCTCCGCCCGGCACACCGGCTCCGCGCTGCTGATCGACGTACGGGACGACGGGCGCGGGGGCGCGGATCCGGCCGCCGGATCCGGACTGACCGGACTCGCCGACCGGATCGCGGTCCTCGATGGCACACTGACGATCACCAGCCCGCCCGGCGGGCCGACCGTCCTGAGCCTGGAGATCCCTTGCCCGGTGAGCAGCCCAGCGGCCACGCCTTGAAGATCGTCCTGGCGGAGGACGGCGTTCTCCTCCGAGAAGGCCTCGTCGGCCTGCTGACGCGATTCGGCCACGAGGTGGCCGCCGCCGTCGGGGACGCGGACGAGCTGCGCGCCGCCGTCGCCGCGCACGATCCGGACGTCGTGGTCACCGACGTACGGATGCCGCCCGGCTTCACCGACGAGGGGCTGCGCGCCGCCGTCGAGCTCCGGGCGGCCCGCCCGGACCTGCCCGTGCTGGTGCTCAGCCAGTACGTGCAGCGCTCGTACGCCGCCGACCTGCTGGACTCCGGCGACGGCAGCGGCGTCGGCTACCTCCTCAAGGACCGGGTCGGGCAGGTGGAGCAGTTCCTCGACGCGGTGGTCACCGTGGCGGGCGGCGGCACCGTGGTGGACCCGGAGGTCGTACGCCAGCTGCTGCGCCGGCGGCGCGACCCGCTGACCGCGCTGACCCCGAGGGAGCGGGAGGTGCTGGGCCTGGTGGCGGAGGGGAAGTCGAACGGGGCCATCGCCCGGGACCTGGTGGTCTCCGAGGCGGCCGTCGGCAAACACATCGGGAACATTCTGGGGAAGCTGGACCTGCCGCCCGCCGAGGAGACGCACCGCCGGGTGCTGGCCGTGCTGGCGTACCTGCGGGGGTAATGGTTTCGAGCACCCCTCGGGACCAGGTAGTATTTTCTCTGTCAGGCGCCGCTAGCTCAGTTGGTTAGAGCAGCTGACTCTTAATCAGCGGGTCCGGGGTTCGAGTCCCTGGCGGCGCACCTGTACTTCGGGCGGTTTCCGGTTCACCGGGAACCGCCCGAAGTGTTTCCACGGCTGCGGCCTCGGCCTCACAGCGTGAGCGACAGCAGCAGCGGTGCGGCCTTCCGGTTCAGAGTGTCGGCAGCGGCGCGCAGCCGGTGCGCGTGTTCCACCGGCATCGACAGGGCCAGGCAGCCCACGGAGGCGCCGGCCGTGATCGGGACCGCCGCGCAGACCGTGCCCACGGCGTACTCCTGGAGGTCGAGCATCGGCACGGTGGCGGGCTGGGCGTCCAGCTTGGAGAAGAGGATCCGCTCGTTCACGATCGTCTTCGACGTGAGCCGGGCGATCTTGTGCCGGGACAGGTGGTCGCGCCGCCCGTTCAGGTCGAGCTGGGTCAGCAGGCACTTGCCGACCGCGCTGGCGTGCGCGGCGGAGCGGAAGTCGACCCACTCGTGCACCTTGGGCGTGCGCGGGCTGTCCGCGAACTGCGTGATCCGCACCTCGCCGTCCACGTAGCGGCTGATGTAGACGGCCGCGCCGACGGAGTCGCGCAGCCGGTCCAGGGTGTCCTGGAGCTTGTCCGTCAGTGCCTGCTGGCGGTCGACGCCGGAGCCGAGCAGGACGAGGGAATCCCCTATGGCGTAGGCGCCGTCCGACACCTGCAGGACATATCCCTCCCGGCGCAGCATGAGCAGCATCGGGGCGAGATGGACTGCGGGCAGGCCGGTCTCACGCGCGATCTGCACGTCGGTCACACCGCCGGTGTGCCGTGCGATCGTTTCGAGTACGCGCAGTGCGTACTGCACCGAGTGGAACGGCGCGGTCGGCTCGGGCTTCAGCGCCACGGTTTCCCCCTACCAGGTTGTTACCGCTTGCCCTACCACGATAGCCATCAAGGGGCCCATGTGGAGCGCCTGTTGAGGAGATTGATGGCTCAATCACGCCGCCTCGCCTGTGGCTACTCCGCTGGCATATGCCAAGGTCATGAGCAGTGCCCCGGGTGCCGGGAATGCCCGGTCGTCGCGGATGGTTCGAACTCCTCGTACGGACGTGGACGCGGGACGGGAGCGACGATGAGTGACAGCGGGGACGTGCGCCGGCAGGAGGCCGGCGGAGGCCGGGAAACGACGGGCGGAGCCGTCCGCGCCACCGCCCTGGGACGGGCGCCCGTGCCGCTCTCCGTGCTGGACCTCGTCACCGTCGGGGCGGGCCGCACCGCCTACGAGGCGCTGCGCACCAGCGTGGCGATATCCCGGCTCGCCGAGTCGCGCGGGTACCACCGCCACTGGGTCGCCGAGCACCACTCCATGCCCGGGGTCGCCAGCTCCTCCCCGGCCGTGATCCTGGCCCACCTGGCCGCGCACACCTCCCGGATCCGCCTCGGCTCGGGCGGGGTCATGCTGCCCAACCACGCCCCGCTCGCCGTCGCCGAGCAGTTCGGCACCCTGGAGGCGCTCGCCCCGGGCCGGATCGACCTCGGCCTCGGCCGGGCTCCCGGCACCGACGGGCGCACGGCCGCCGCCCTGCGCGGACCCGGCCGCCTCGACGAGGCCGCGGACGAGTTCCCGCGGCGGCTCGCGGAGCTCACCCGCTTCCTCGACGACGACTTCCCGGACGGGCATCCGTACGCCCGCGTCCACGCCGTACCGGGGCCCGTCCAGGGGCCCACCGGGCGGCCGCCGCTGTGGCTGCTCGGCTCGTCGGGCTTCAGCGCCCGCCTCGCCGGGGAGCTCGGCCTGCCCTTCGCCTACGCCCACCACTTCTCGGCGGCCGGCACCCTGCCCGCGCTCGACCTCTACCGGGACAGCTTCCGCCCCTCGGCCGTACTGGACGCCCCGTACGCCCTCATCGGGGTCTCGGCCCTCGCCGCCGACACCGACGCGGAGGCCCGCGCCCAGGTGCTCACGGGCGCCCTGTCGATGCTCCGGCTGCGCAGCGGGCGCCCCGGTCTGATCCCGACGCCCGAGGAGGCGGCGGCGTACGCGTTCACCCCGCTGGAGCGGGAGTTCGTCGACGGCTGGCTCGCGAACGTGGTCCACGGCACCCCCGACGAGGTCCGCGGCGGCCTCGATGCGCTGGCGAAGCGGACGGGCGCGGACGAGCTGATGCTGACCGCCAACGCCCACGGCGGGGAGGCCCGGTTGCGCTCGTACGAGCTCGTCGCAGATGCGTACGGGATGGAGCCGCAGGGCCCGGCGGCTGGTTGATCGTATGCGAACGGGGTTCGGCTGGTTTGTTGCCGAAACCTTGCGCGGAGGTGCCTGAAGAGAGCCTTAAACCGCTCGTCACCCGGGGTGGCGGGCGGTTTTTGACGTGCGCTCAGGTCTCTGACGAGGGGGTTTGTGCCGGGAGTGGTCTAGTCCTTGTTTGGTCCAAACCATTGACTCGGGCGCGGGGTGATCGCTATCACTTCTCCCACCTGATCTCCTGCGTTTCCCTCCCACCCCCACGGAGAGAGTTCATGCACATCCGTAAACCCCTCGTCGCGGCCGCCACGACGGCCGCGCTGGCCGCCGGTGCGCTGGCGGCCTTCGCGGGACTCGGCACCGCCCAGGCCGCAGACACCGCCACCACCGCGAACAGCGGCGGCGTCCGCATCGCCTACTACGACCAGTGGAGCGTGTACGGGAACGCCTTCTATCCCAAGCACCTCGACACGCGCGGCATAGCGGGCAAGCTGGATGTCATCAACTACTCCTTCGGGAACATCCACCCCACCAACCTCACCTGCTTCGAGGCGAACAAGGCCGCGGGCGACGACAACAACCCCAACGCCGGGGACGGCGCGGGCGACTCGTACGCCGACTACCAGAAGTCCTTCAGCGCGGCCGACAGCGTCAGCGGGGTCGCCGACAAGTGGGACCAGCCGATCGTCGGCGTCTTCAACCAGTTCAAGCAGCTGAAGGCCAAGTACCCCCACCTGAAGATCAACATCTCGCTGGGCGGCTGGACGTACTCGAAGTACTTCAGCGACGCGGCGAAGACCGACGCCTCCCGCAAGAAGCTCGTCTCCTCCTGCATCGACCAGTACATCAAGGGCAACCTGCCGGTCGAGGGCGGATACGGCGGCGCCGGCACCGCGGCCGGGATCTTCGACGGCATCGACATCGACTGGGAGTACCCGGGCTCGGCGGGCGGCCACCTCGGCAACCACTACGCCCCCGAGGACAAGCAGAACTTCACGCTCCTGCTCAAGGAGTTCCGCGAGCAGCTCGACGCCCACGGCGCGGCCAACGGCGGCAAGAAGTACCTCCTGACCTCGGCCCTCCCGGCCGGCCAGGACAAGATCAAGTACATCGAGACGGACAAGATCGGCGCGTACCTCGACTACGCGAACATCATGACCTACGACATGCACGGCGCCTGGGACGGCGACGGGCCGACGTACCACCAGTCCCCGCTCCAGCCGTCGGCGGCCGACCCGACCGACCCGATCGCGCCGGGCACCGAGAAGTACAGCATCGACAACGCCATCGACTCCTGGATCGACGGCAACCCGGCCTACGGCATCGCGGGCGGCTTCCCCGCCAACAAGCTGACGCTGGGCTACGAGTTCTACTACCGCGGCTGGAAGGGCGTTGCGCCCGGCACCGCCAACGGCCTCGCCCAGCCGGCCACCCAGGCCTCCGCGGCCCGCCCGACCAGCCAGCAGGCCGGCATCGCGATGTACAAGGAGCTCGGCGGGATCGTCGACAACCCGGCGACCACCTTCTGGGACGACCAGGCCAAGGCCTCGTACTTCTACAAGGACGGCGAGTTCTTCACCGGCCTCAACCAGAAGTCCATCCAGGCCCGGGTCGACTACGGCAAGCAGCGCGGCCTGGCCGGCGCGATGATGTACTCCCTGCTCGGCCTGGACGCCAACACCACGCTGCTGAACCAGATCTCGGACGCCCTCGGCGGAGCCACCCAGCCGCCGGTCACCACCCCGCCGACGACCACCCCGCCCACCACCACGCCCCCGACCACGACTCCGCCCACCACCACGCCGCCCACCGGCTGCGGTTCGACCCCGGCGTACGTCGCGGGCACGGTCTACACGGGCGGCCAGGAGGTCTCGTACAACGGCCGCAAGTACAAGGCCCAGTGGTGGACGCAGAACGAGACGCCGGGCACCACCGGTGAATGGGGTGTCTGGAAGGACCTCGGCGCCTGCTGATCGCCCCCCACCCCGCGCCGAGCGCCGGCCGCCCCCGCCCTCACCTCAGAGGCCGGGGGCGGCCGTGTTCGGCGTGACCAGCCCCGTCTCGTACGCGGCGATGACCAACTGCGCCCGGTCCCGCGCCCCGAGCTTGGCCAGCAGCCGCCCGATGTGCGTCTTCACCGTGCCCCGGCTCAGCGTCAGGTGCTCCCCGAGCTCGGTGTTCGACAGGCCCTGCGCGATCAGCAGCAGCACCTCGCGCTCCCGCCCCGTCAGCCCGGCCAGCCCGTCCACCAGTGGAACCCCGGGCGGGCGCCGCGCGAACTCCGACACCAGCCGGCGGGTCACCGACGGGGCCAGCAGCGCCTCGCCCGAGGCCACCACCCGGATCGCGTCCAGCAGCCGGGCCGGCGGCGTGTCCTTCAGCAGGAAGCCGCTGGCCCCCGCGCGCAGCGCCGCGTACACGTACTCGTCCAGGTCGAAGGTGGTCAGGATCAGCACCCGGACCTCCGGCTGGGCCGCGGTGATCCGCCGGGTCGCCTCGATGCCGTCCATCTCCGGCATCCGGACGTCCATGAGGACCACGTCGGGCCGCCCGGACGCGGCCAGCTCCACCGCCTCGGCCCCGGTCGAGGCCTCACCGGTGACGCTCAGCCCGGGCGCGGTCTCCACCAGCACCCGGAAGCTCCCGCGCAGCAGCGCCTGGTCGTCGACGATCAGCACCCGCGTCACGCGCAGGCCTCCAGCGGCAGCCGGGCCGAGACCCGGAAGCCGCCCTCGGGCCGGGGACCGGCGGTGAATTCGCCCTGGTACATGGCCACCCTCTCGCGGATGCCGGTGAGGCCGTGGCCCGGCGTGTGGCCGGGCAGTACGTCACCCTCGTTGACGATCGTGATGCGCAGACCGCGGGTCACCGTGACCCGGCAGACGGTCGGCGCCGCGTGCTTGATCACATTGGTGACCGCTTCCTGGACGATCCGGTACACGGCGAGCTCCAGCCCGGCGGCGAGCGGCGGCAGTTCGGCCACGTCCAGCGTGACCTCGACCCCGGCCCCGGCCGCCCGGTCGGCGACCGCGGCCAGATCGGACAGGCCCGGCGCGGGAGCGGTGGCGGGCTCGGCTCCGGGCTCGGCTCCGGGTTCGGTTCCGGTTCCGGATTCCGGCTCGGAGCGCCCGTCCGGGGCCCGGAGCACGGCCAGGGTGCTGCGCATCTCGGCCAGTGCCCGGCGCCCCGTCTCCTCGATGTGCCGCAGCGCCTCACGGGTCTCCTGCGGCCGTACGTCGGCCACGTGCGCGGCGACCGCGGCCTTCACGGTGATGACCGACAGGCTGTGGGCCACGATGTCGTGCATCTCCCGGGCGATCCGCAGCCGTTCCCCGGTGACCGCCTGCTCGGCCAGCTGGAGCGCCGTGCGCTCGGCGAACGCCCGCCGCTCCCGCACGTAGCAGCCGATGCCCCACGGCGCGGCGACGGCCAGGAGCACGAACGGCCAGGGGCCCACGGCCCGGGCGAGGAGCAGGCCCGCCCCCAGAGCGGCCGCCAGCGCCGCCACGGGCTCCCAACGGCCGCCCAGGGCCACCGTGTACAGCACGAGCGCGAGGCATCCGTACGGCGCCGGACTGGCGTAGTCCGGGATCATCCCGGCGGTGAACGCGACGACCACGGCCGCCCACACCGCCGCGAAGGCCGCCAGGGGCCGCACCCGCCGTACGGCGACCGGCCCGCCGAGAGCCGCGGCCAGTGCCCAGGACACCGCGACGGGTTCGGGCGCGGGAGGCTCGCGGACCGCCAGGTAGCACGCGAACACCAGGAGGGGCGCGAGCACCGCGTCGACCGCGATCAGGCGCTGCCGGCTGAGGATCATCCCGCCGACGGTAGCCGACCGGCCCGCGCGGCGGATCGGACCTGGGTCCGATGCCCAGGACCCGACCGTGCTCCGATGTGCCGCCCCCGGCCCCGGCGGCAGGCTTCAGCCCATGATCTCCGTCAACGCACTGACCAAGCGGTACGGCGACACCCTCGCCGTCGACCGGCTGTCCTTCGAGGTGGAACCCGGCCGGGTGACCGGCTTCCTGGGCCCCAACGGCTCCGGCAAGTCGACCACCATGCGGGCCGTCCTCGGCCTCGACGCACCCACCTCGGGCGAGGCCCTCGTCAACGGGCGGCCCTTCACCTCCTCGGCCACCCCGATGCGCGAGGTCGGCGCGCTGCTCGACGCCAGCGCCGTCCACGGCGGCCGGCGGGCCGCCGACCACCTGCGCTGCCTGGCCCGGAGCAACGGCATCGCGCCCTCCAGGGTCACCGAGGTGCTGGAGCAGGTCGGGCTGGGCGGCGTCGGCCGCAAGCGCGTCAAGGGCTTCTCGCTCGGCATGAAGCAGCGCCTGGGCGTGGCCGCCGCCCTGCTCGGCGACCCGGGGATCCTCGTCTTCGACGAGCCGGTCAACGGCCTCGACCCGGACGGGATCCGGTGGATCCGCGGCCTGATGCGCTCGCTCGCCGCCGAGGGGCGGACCGTGCTGATGTCCAGCCACCTGATCACCGAGATGGCGCTCACCGCCGACCACGTGGTGGTCATCGGGCAGGGCCGGCTGATCGACTCCGCGCCCGTCGCCGAACTGGCCGGGAGGTTCGGCTCCCTGGAAGACGCCTACGTCCGCCTTACCGAGACCAGCGTGGAGTACCGATGAGGGCCGTGTCGATGAGGAACGTGATCGCGTCCGAGTGGCTGAAGCTGCGCACCGTCCGCTCGACCCACGGGCTGCTGGCCGCCTCCGCGGGGATCCTGCTCCCGGCGGCGGGGATCTCCGCCGCGATGATCGCCGACTGGGACGGCTCCACCGCCGAGTCCCAGGCACTGTTCGCCAGCGCCGACCCGGGCGTGCTGGTCATGCCGTTCGCGCAGTTCTGCCTGGCCGCGCTGGGCGCGCTGGCGATCACCTCGGAGCACGCGACCGGGACGATCCGCGCGAGCTCCGTGGCCGTCCCGGACCGGGGCCGGCTGTTCCGGGCCAAGGCCGCGGTCGTCGCCGCCGTGGGCTTCCTGGCCGGGCAGCTCATCGCCCTCGCCTCGATGGCGGCCGGCCACCTCCTGAGCGGGGACCGGCCCGCGCCCATCGCAGCCGCCACCACCCTGGCCGACGCCTTCCAGCAGGGGCTGCTGCTCACCGTCTCCGCGCTGGTGGGGCTGGGGCTGGGGGCGGTGATCCGGTCCACCGCCGGGACGTTCGTGGCGCTGGCGGCGCTGATCTTCGTACTGCCGATGCTCGCGGGGTTCCTGCCCTGGGACGCGGCGGCGTACATGCTGCCCAACCTGGCCGCACTGGCCGCCGGGCCGGCCCTGCTCGCGATGGCCGGGTACGGGGGCGCGGCGCTCGCGGCCGGGTCGGCGGCGGGGCGGCGCCGGGACGTCTGAGGTGCCCGGCCCGCCCTGCCCACCCCGGCCCGCCCCGCCCCCCGTCAGACCAGGGGGTGCGGGGCGGGCCCGTCCTGTTCGGAGCCCACGGCGGCGGCCGCCTCGGCCGCGGCGGCCTGGCGGCCGATCATGCGGGCGATCACGTCCGGCGGCACCGCGCGGGAGTACAGCCACCCCTGGCCCGTATCGCAGCCGACGCGGCGCAGCCGGGCCGCCTGGCCGGCGGTCTCCACGCACTCGGCGGTGACGGTGAGGCCGAGCCGGTGCGCGAGCTGCACCAGCGCCTCGACGATGGTCTCGTCGGCCGGGTTCGGGTGGGTGCCCTCCTCGTAGCGGAAGCCCCGGACGAAGGAGCCGTCGAGCTTGAGGACCGAGACCGGCAGCCGGCTGAGATAGGCGAGGTTGGAGTACCCGGTGCCGAAGTCGTCGATGGCGATGCGGACCCCCATGTCGCTCAGGGCCTGCAGGGCCTGGAGCGGCCGTCCCGCCGAGCCCATCACCGCCGACTCGGTCAGCTCCAGCTGGAGCAGCTGCGGCGCCAGGCCCGTCTCGGCGAGGATCTCCGCGACGTCGCCCACCAGGTCCGAGTCCCACACCTGCCGCACCGCGACGTTGACCGACACGAAGACCGGGGCGTCGCTGGGCTGCTCGATCTGCCAGCGCCGCGCCTGCCGGCACGCCGTGCGCAGCACCCACTGCCCCAACTGGACGATGGAACCGTCCTCTTCGGCGATCCCGATGAACCGATTCGGCGTCAACGTGCCGAACTGCGGGTGGTTCCAGCGCACCAGGGCCTCGACCCCGCGCAGCGCCCCGCTCTCCAGGTCCACCAGCGGCTGGTACTCCAGCTGGAACTCCCCGCGCTCCACGGCCGGCCGCAGGGTGGAGGAGAGCGCCTGCCGGGTCATGCGGTGCGCGTTGCGCTCCGGGTCGAAGAGGGTCCAGCGGGCCTTGCCGTCGGCCTTGGCCCAGTACAGGGTCGTGTCGGCGGCCTGCATCAGGCAGGTCGCCGAGGTGCCGGTCACGGCCCGTTCGACGACGCCGATGGACGCGGAGACCGACAGCCGCTGACCGGCCAGGTCGAACGGCTCCTGTACGGCGGCCAGTACGCTGCGCGCCAGCTCGGCGAGCTGCTCGGTGCCCGTGGAGTCCTCGACCAGCAGGGCGAACTCGTCGCCGCCGAGCCGTGCCACGAGGTGGCCGCTGGTCCGCCCGTATCCGGACTGGTCGGCGCACTGGGTCAGCCGGGCGGCGACGGCGGCCAGCAGCCGGTCGCCGACGCGGTGGCCCAGGGTGTCGTTGACGGCCTTGAAGCCGTCGAGGTCCAGGTAGCAGAGCCCGATCCGGCCGGTGCCGCCGCCGTGTTCGTACGAGGAGGCCTCCAGGGCGGCGGAGAGCCGTTCGAAGAACAGCGCCCGGTTGGGCAGGCGGGTGACGGGGTCGTGCATCTGGAGGTGGCGCAGCCGGGCCTGGAGGTCGCGGCGGTCGCTGATGTCGGCGACGGACAGCAGGACGTCGCCGGTGCCGGGTACCGGCCCCAGGGTGACCTCCGTCCACAGCGAGTGCCCGTCGGGGTGTTTGAGGCGCCGGGTGCAGCGCAGCCGGGCCTGCCGCCCGCGCAGCACCTCCTGGTACGCGGCCCAGGTACGGGCCTCCGCGGCCAGGTCGACCAGGTCGGCGGCGCACCGGTGGGCGAGCTCGTGCGGCTCGGCGCCGAGCAGGCCGGCGAAGGCCTGGTTGGCGGTGACGACGTAGCCGTCGCGGTCGACGACGGCCATGGCGAGGTGGGCCGCGTTGAAGGCGGCCCGGTAGTCGCGCCGTTCGCTCTCGGCGCGGGACGGCCTTGCCGTCGCCGACACTGCCGGGTGACGCTCCGTGACGGCCGAGCGGATGCTGTCGGCCGCCGAACCGGTTCCTTCTGAGGTTCCGCTCACCGTTGGCTCCCGCAGTGCGTGTGAGTTCCGTGCAGGAAAGTGTGCCGATCATAGAGGCAGCCGGGAGGCCCTATCCAGCGGCGTCGCCGTGCGGGGGGCGGTGGTTCGGCGTGATGACGAATCGTTGGCCAAAGGTCGGGCGATCGTTTCTGCGCGGCTGTGAGCGTGCAGAGGTGTCTGCTGATCTCGCGTGATCGGTCGTGACGTTCTGTAGGTGGCGGCGTGAAGTCCGGGGGTCACCGGGTTGCCGTATCGCTCACTCGTGTGGGGCAGCGGAACGAGGCATTAGTAAGACAATCGCCTCAAGGTGGGACGAGAGCGTACGAATCCACCACCGGAGGTCGATGTGCCGCGACAGCAGACACCCGGGGGAGTGGACCGCTCCCGCATCCGAAGTACGGCGGCGGCGCTCACTTCCCTGACGGCGCTCGCCGCCATGTCGCTCGTCGCGGGTCCCGCAGTGGCCGACCCGGGGGCCGCCGGACCCTGCGCGCTCACCCGCACCGCGGCCCACCACTCCCTCGGCCTGGACACCTGGAACGGCGCCTACCCCAAGCCCGTGCGCGCCCTGAACGCGGTGATGGTCTTCCTCTCCTTCCCCGACCACCGCACCGCCCTCACGCCCGCGGAGATCACCGCCGACTACTTCCCCGCCACCAGCGAGTTCTTCGAGCAGGCCTCGTACGGCCGCTTCCGCCTCGTCCCGCACCCGCAGCGGCGCTGGATCCGGATGCCGAAACCGTCCACCGCGTACGGGATAAGGCGCGACTGGGCCCCCGAGGACCGGGCGGCCTACCTGCGGGACGCCGTCACCGCCGCCGACGCCGAGGTGGACTTCGCGAAGTACGACGTCGTGTACTTCGTCGCCGACCCAGAGGCGCCCGGCGTGGACTCCGACGCCACGAAGGTCGTCAACTTCGAGAACCCGATCGTCGCGGACGGCACGGAACTGCGGCGGATCGTCACCGTCTTCGAGCGCCACCCGCCCGACCGCAACGTCCTGGCGCACGAGACCGGCCACGTCTTCGACCTGCCCGACCTCTACCACCGGCCCACGGACGGCAAGGGCGACTGGGACACCTACGTCGGGGACTGGGACGTCATGGGCAGCCAGTTCGGCATGGCCCCCGACCTCTTCGCCTGGCACAAGTGGAAGCTGGGCTGGCTGGACCCCTCCCAGGTGGACTGCGTGCGGTCGGGCTCCTCGCTCCACACCCTGCAGCCCCTCGCCCAGACCCCGCCGAACGGCAGCACGGGCGGCACCCGCCTCGCGGTGATCCGTACGGGCCCCGGCAGCGCGATCGCCGTCGAGGCGCGGGGCTCCGCCGGCAACGACGGGGACACCTGTACGGAGGGCGTCCTCGTCTACCGGGTGCGCAACGAGGCGTCCTCGGGCGGCGGCCCCATCGAGGTGCTGGACGGGCATCCGCTGACGGAGGCCTGCTGGGACCGCTCGGTGTACCCGCCGCTGGCGGACGCGCCGCTGGAGGTGGGCGAGACGTACACCGTGCCGGGGGAGCGGATCACGATCGAGGTCGCGGACCGGACCCAGTCGGGCGCGTACACGGTGAAAATCACGACGTAGGCGCCCCTGCCGGACACGAAGAAGGCCCCACTCCGAGGAGTGGGGCCTTCTTCCGTCTGTGCGCCGCCAGGGACTCGAACCCCGGACCCGCTGATTAAGAGTCAGCTGCTCTAACCAACTGAGCTAGCGGCGCTTGCTGACGTCGTAGACATTACCAGGAGGTTCCGCGGAACTAAAAATCGATATCCGCAGCTCGGGCCGCGCGGACGAACGCCCACAGCAGGGCGTCCGGTCCGGGGAGCCACGGCGTGCGCGCGTCCGGGGCCACGAGCCAGCGGGACGGGCCGGGCGCGGCGGCCAGCGGGGGCACGGTGACGGCGTCGCCCCGGCCGTGGCACAGTGGCGCCGGGGCGGTACGGGAACCTCCCCACTCCTCCCACGCCAGCAGGGCGGGCAGCCGGTGGGCGGTGCCGGGCGAGGCGAAGAGCAGCATCCGCCCGCGGTGCACGGCGACCGGCCCGCAGCCCGGGCCCTCGGCCCAGAGCAGGTCCAGGATGCGGCGCCCGAGCACGAGCGGCACGTTGACGACGTCGAAGGCCACCCCGCACGGCAGCGCGGCGGGCGAGGCGGGCCGCGCCTGCCACGCCGTGAGGGTCAGCCCCGGATGCGCACTGGCGGAGGCGAGCCAGGCGGCACCCTGCGGGGTGACGTGGGTGGCGGGCGCGGTGCGCAGGTCGAGTGCGGGGCAGCCGGGAGTCATGCGGCCAGGTCTACCGGGCGTAACGTTCCGGTTTCCCGGAGTTATCCGAAACCGGGACGGGGTGGGTGTTGCTGGGGTATGTTGCGCCCCGCATATGCCAGTCCGCTGCGCTTGGCGGGGCGGGTGAGCGGTGCCCGGTCGTCTGCGGCGCCGTTGCCGGGGCTCCGCCCCAGACCCCGCTCCTCAAACGCCGGAGGGGCTGGATAACCCCCCAGCCTCGCCGGCGTTTGAGGCGCGGGGTCCGGGGCGGAGCCCCGATCTTTGAGCCGCGCCGGCGATCGAGCCAGCCCGCGCAGCGGTCCGGCCTCGCGTCGCTACGAGGGCTCGGGGTGTTGGAGGGACTCGCCGAACTCGATCATCTTGCGGGCGTAGTCCTCCGTCCACTCCGCCCGCTCGGCGATCGCCGCCGGCGACATCCGGTCGAACCGCCGCACATCCGCCAGTGCCGCCGCCGCCAGCGCCTGGAACTCC
This sequence comes from Streptomyces sp. NPDC091371, assembly GCF_040684275.1. Taxonomy (NCBI): domain Bacteria; kingdom Bacillati; phylum Actinomycetota; class Actinomycetes; order Kitasatosporales; family Streptomycetaceae; genus Streptomyces; species Streptomyces sp. NPDC091371. The sequence goes on along the minus strand of NZ_JBFBFP010000012.1, from coordinate 109,068 downwards.
ATCGCCCGCTCCTGCGCGGCGCGGAAGGCCAGCGTCAGCTCCGTCGCGCGGGCGAGCAGCTCCCGAGGGTCCTCTATCGACTCCAGATCGAAGAAGTGCTCCGGATCCGCCACGGCCTCCGAGGGTTCGAAGAGCAGTGGCGCGGGCCGAAGCCTCCGTTCGGTCCGCTCGGGCTCTGCCATGCGTGTCCTCCTGCTGCGCGTGCGAATGCTTCCGGGCCACCGTCCATTGTCCAACGCCCCGCAAGGGCGCACAGGGGGCCCGTGCGCCCGTCAGGCCGACACGCGCTCCGCCGCCAGTTCCGCCACGTCGTCGAGTACGCCGGACAGCTCGGCCGCGAGTCCCTCCGGGGCCCGGAAGCCCTCGGGCCCGACCAGCCCGGGGATGCCCGGGACTGCCGCGGAGCGGCCGGCGACGCGCATGCCGACCAGGCTCAGCACCGGCAGCAGCATCTCGGCGGCCGGGGCGCCGCCCGAGGGGCCCGCGCTGTAGCTGACGATGCCGGCCGGCTTGCCCTCCCATTCCCGGTAGAGGAAGTCGATGGCGTTCTTGAAGGGGGCGGTGTAGCCGCCGTTGTACATCGGCAGCACGAAGAGAACGGCGTCCGAGGACTCGATCAGCGCGCTCCAGTCCTTGGTGTGCTGGTGGGCGTAGTTGCCGCTGGACGCGTACTCGGGCTCGTCCAGGAACGGCAGGGCGATCTCGGCGAGGTCGACGGGCGTGACCTCGAAGCCGCCGCGGGCGCGGGCCTGCTCGGCGACCCACTGGGCGAGCGGGCGGCCGGAGGAGGTGGGGCGGGTGGCGGCGGAGATGACGTGGAGACGGGTCATGGGTGGAACCCCCGATCGGTCGGTGCGGGAAAGTTGTTGACGTGTCACCTATGAAAGCCGGGATATGGGTGACGTGTCAACTAGGTAGGTGATGTGTCACCAATATGGCTAGAGTGCGGACATGACCCCCGCACCCGAGCCGCCGCGCTGGCTCACCGAGCCCGAGCAGGACGCCTGGTACGCCTGGCGGCGGATGTTTCCGCTGGTCAACGCTGAGATCGCGCGCGACCTCAGCCAGGACAGCGGCCTCTCGGAGGCGGATTACGACGTCCTGTCCGTCCTCGGCTCAACCGACGGCCACCGCATGCGCATCAGCGCGCTCGCCGAGCTGATGCACTGGTCTCGCAGCCGGCTCTCCCACCACCTCACCCGCATGGAGCAGCGCGGCATCGTCCGCCGCGAGGAGGTCGCCGCCGACGCCAGGGGCGCGGAGGTGGTCCTCACCGAGGGCGGCGTCGAGACGATCACCGCGGCGGCCCCCCTCCACGTCGAGTCGGTACGCCGCCACCTGATCGACACCCTGACCCCGGAGCAGCTCCGCACCTTCGCCGAAGTGGGCGAAATCCTCCGCGTCCGCCTCGGCGCCGAGCGCAAGGGGCGGTAGCCGCTACGGCTTCCAGCTCACCCGGTGTTCCGCCAGGTGCGCCAGCACCGAATGGTTCGCCTCCCAGCCGTCCGGGAACTTCACCGTGACCCCGAGCTGTACCGGCTCCGTCGACGGGTGGTCGTCCAGGAGCTCCGCTATGCCCGCGCGGGCCACCACCACGCAGGCGTGGCGGTGGCGGGAGGCCAGTACGCACAGGCGGCCCGTCTCCAGGTGGAAGGCGGTCGCGTCCGGGCGGCCCGACAGGGGGTGGAGGACCACCGTGAGGTCGTACTCGCGGCCCTGGAGGCGGTTCGCGGTGTCCACCGTGACGCCAGTGACGCCGAGGGCGGACAGGGCGGCGCGGACCGCTGCCGCCTGGTCGCGGTGGGCGGTGCCGACGGCGATCCGGTCGGGGGTCAGGGGGGACGGGTCCGGGGACTGCTCGTCCGCGGTGACCGTGCCGCGGTCCAGGGCACGGCGGACCACCATGGCCACCGCCGCCACCGCCTCCGGGTCGGTGCGCGGGGTGTGGCGGGCGGGCAGTTCGAGGAGGCCCCAGCCCGATTCCGCGGCCTCGTCCAGGACCCGGTCCGGGCCGGAGCCGTCCGACGGGACCCCGTACGAGAGCCGGCGGTCCCCGTGGTCCGTACCGCTGCGGAACCGCGTGTACGGGTAGAAGGCGCGCGAGACCAGCGGCGCGGCCGACGCCGGGAGCCGCCAGGACACCGGCAGCCGGTGCTGCGGCAGCCCCGGGTTGTGGGCGAGGAGGGTGGACACGGCCGAGGCGGAGGGGTCGTAGGACAGGCCCGCCCACTGCTCGGCGCCGACCACGCTGAACGGGTCCAACTGGCCCGGGTCGCCCACGAACAGCGCCCGCTCGAAGAGGCCGGCCACGGCCAGCAGCGCGTCCGAGCGCATCTGGTACGCCTCGTCGACGATGGCGTGCTCCCAGGGCTCCGTGTCCTTGACGTAGGCCCACTTCGCCGCCGTGGAGATGGTGATGGGGAGTTCGGCCAGGTCGCCGGGCTTGGCGGAGAGCGTGACCGAGGGGAGGGAGCGCAGGGCGGGGTCGTAGGCGTCCGCGTCGCTGCTGTGCAGCCGGCCGACCTTCAGCTCCGGGTCCTTGTCGGCGAGCCGCAGCACCAGGTCGTCGACCTGCGCGTTGGTCTGCGCCACCACCATCAGCCGGCGCCCGGCCGCGGCCAGCTCCCGGGCGGCCCGGACCACGAGCGTCGACTTGCCGGCCCCGGGCGGCGAGTCGACGACCACGCCCCGCTCGGTTCCGTACAGGGTGTCGCGCAGGATGGCGGCGGTCGCCTCGGCGGCCGCGGCCCCCGGGTCGAAGGTCGCGGTCACAGCAGGTCCTCGTCGGTCACGGTGTCGGGCAGGACGGGGGCGGTCAGGTGTCCCGGCGGGCCGCCGTGCGTCCACGGGGTGTTCTCCGGGTCCGGCAGCTTCGGGCCGCCGCGCGCGTCGTGTTCGAAGAGCGTCCAGCACACCCGGTCGCCCTTCACCGGCACCGAGCCCGGGTCCGGTTCCTTGCCGCGGCCCATCTTGTCGAGGAGTTGCAGCACCAGCTGCCCATCCTCCTCGAAGCGGACGAACCGGGCGCTCTGCGGCCGCCCGTCCAGCGAACGGAACACCTTCCCGCCGCCCCCGTCCGCCAGCTGCGGGCGGTCCTCGGTGGCCACCGTCACCAGCGGGCGCGGGCTCGGCCGCTTCGAGTCCGTCCACTCCATGACCACCTCGGTGACCTCACCGGCGAACGCCTCGCCCGAGAGCCGCCGGCCCGCCATCACCAGGGGGTCGTCCAGCGCCTCCTGGGCGTCGAGCCGCACCTGCTCGGTCTCCCGCGTGGCCAGCTTCTGAGCCGCCGTCACCGCGTCGTCGCGGCGCGGCTGCGGGGGCTCGCCCGCCCGTACGCGGTCCCGGTGGCCGGTGTACGACCAGCGGTCGCGGGTCCAGCGCTCCTCGGCCCGCTCACCGGCCGGCAGCGCGCGCAGCAGCTCGACGGAACGCCACACCGCGTCCCAGGTGGGCCGCATCTGCGCCGCCACCAGCTCCCGGACGCCTTCCTCCGCGCGGGACAGCGCCCGCTCGTCGCGCGGCTCCGCCGTGCGCGCCGCGTCGTACCGGGCCATTGCCGGGGCCAGCAGCTTGTTGTCGAAGGCCGGGTCGGTGGCCGGTCCGGCCGGCGGGACCAGCAGCCGGCCGTCACGGTCCCGCGCCAGCTCGGCCCGCTCCGCCGCCCGGGCGCCGGACTCGCCCTCCGGGGGCGCTATCCAGGCCAGCAGCGCACCCAGGTGCTGGTCCTCCAGGTTGCTCTGGCCGCTCGCCCAGTGCCGGGACAGCAGATCGGTCGCCGAGAGCAGCATCGAGGAGCCGGGGACCCGCGAGCGCTCGCCGAAGTGCGTGAACCAGCGCCCCAGCAGCGGCACCCGCGCGGGCGCCGGATACGGATTCTCCGGATCCTCCTCGGCCGTCCGCCGGAACCGCATCGAACGCCCCAGCAGCCGCACGTACTCGATGCCCGCCCGGCTCGGCACGATCAGCTGCGGCGCGTCCAGGCACAGCTCGGCCTCGACCTTGGTCCGCTTCCCGGTCTCCGGGTCGGTCTCGCCCCGCTCGACCAGCTCGACGTCGTCCCCGTACGCGTCCACGTACGGCAGCACTTCGTCGGCGAGGTCGGCCAGGAAGGCCCAGCGCAGGTCCCGGTCGCGCGGCTGCGGCACCACCAGCAGCCGCGGGTGCGCGGGATCCGTGCCGACGAGCGCGCCGAGCGGAGCCCCCGCCTCACCGGCCGTGGTCAGCGGTACGAGGACCAGCGGACGCTCGCTCAGATGCCGGTGCCGCACGGTCGCGAGCGGCTGGGCGCGGCCGGCGCGGATGGCTTCGAGCCGGGCCAGGGTGGTCAGGAGGGACATACGGCGCCCTCCCCGGCCGAGCGGAGGGCCTCGGCGCGCAGCCGGGCGGCGTGGTGCAGGGCCGCGGCGGTGGGATCGCCCTCGGGGCCCGCCCCGGCGGCCGCGGCCGCGAGGGCCGCCTCGACGGTGGTGAGCCCGCCCAGCTCGCCCCGTACGGAACGGCCCAGCGCGGTCACCTCGCCGGCGGCCCGGGCCCGGTCCCGGCAGTGGAAGGCCAGCTCGCAGGCGGCGAGGCACTCGGGGGCGTAGGCGGCGTCCACGGCGGCCACGGCTTCGGCGAGCTCCTCGGCGGTCCGCGCCGGGTCGAAGGTCAGGTCCTCGGGAAGCGCGGCGGCCAGCTCCTCGACCCGGGTCAGCCGGTCCAGCTGGCGCCGGGTCACGGAACGCTCGCGGCGGATGTCCACGGCGGAGGCGGTGGGCAGGTTGGAGAAGTCCTTCGGGCAGACCAGCAGGACGGTGTGCCCGACCTCGGCGCCGGTCAGCTTCTCGGCGGTCTTCTCCAGGGCGAGGACGTACACGGCGGCCTGGCGGGCGGCGGCGCCCACCTTCGCGGCGTCGGCGGACCCGTCGATCATCGGGAACGACTTGATCTCCACGACGGTCCAGCGGCCGTCGGGATGCACGACGACGGCGTCCGGCTCCAGGTAGGCGGGGGAGCCCGCCACCTCCAGGGCCAGCATCGGGTGGTCCAGCAGCGTCCACGCCCGCGCCGCGGTGGCCTCGCGCAGGGCGAGCGCGGTGCGGGCGGCGCGGCCCTCGGGCCCGGCGGCGGCCAGGTCGGGGACGAGGGCGCCGGGGCCGGGCGGTTCGGCGCCCGCGCCGAGGTGCTCGTACACCAGCCGCAGCAGCTCGGCGCCGCCGTCGCCCTTGACCTTGGCCTCGAAGGAGTTGCCGCGCACGATGGCGAACTGCGACTGCCCGAAGGCGGCGGGCGAGCCGAGCGCCGAGGCGAGGACGGTCTTGTCCACGCCGGCGCCGTCGAGCAGGGCGCGTCTGCCGCAGCCGGGATTGGCGGCGAGCGCGGCCAACGCCCGGGCGTCGAGCGGGCGCGGGGGCACGGCGGGGCCGCGCAGGCCGGCGAGCCGCTGCCGCAGTGTCGGCGACGGCGCGGTCTGCTGCGCCGTGCGCTGCGCCGTGCGCTGCGCGGGGCTGCTGGGCGGGTAGGAGCTCACGGGCGGAAGTGTCCCATCCGCCACTGACAATCGTGGAGCTGTTGGATGATGTACGGACGATGGAATCGCCGTAAAACGGCATGAACTCCGATCTACCGGGAGAACTCACATGGCCCCCCGCATCCTGCTGGCCCGCCACGGCCAGACGGCGTGGTCCAAGCTCGGCAAGCACACCGGACGCACGGACGTGCCGATGCTGGAGGAGGGCAGGCAGGGCGCGAAGCTGCTAGGCGAGCGGCTGGCCCGCGAGCCGTGGAACGGCCTGCCGGGCGTGGAGGTCCGCACCAGCCCGCTGGTCCGCGCGAGCGAGAGCTGCGACCTGGCCGGGTTCGGGGCGCAGGCCGATCCGTGGCACGCGCTGATGGAGTGGGACTACGGCGACTACGAGGGCATGACCCCGGCCGAGATCCAGGCGGTCCGCCCGGGCTGGCTGATCTGGCGCGACGGCGTCCCGGGCGGGGAGTCCGTCGCGGACGTGGGCGCGCGGGCGGACGAGGTCGTCGCGTGGGCCCGTTCGGCGGAGCGGGACGTCCTGGTCTTCGCGCACGGCCACATCCTGCGGACGCTCGCCGCGCGGTGGCTCGGCTTCGACGTGTCCTTCGGCGCCCGCATCCGGCTCGACCCGACCTCGCTGTCGGTGCTGGGCTGGGCGTACGGAGCGCCTGCGCTGGAGCGCTGGAACGACACGGGCCACCTGGACGCGTAGCGGCCGGGCCGTTTCCCTGGGCGGGGCCTGGCTGCCTCGGGGTGGCTGCGCTGCCGGGGCTCCGCCCCGGACCCCGCGCCTCAAACGCCGGCGGGGCTGGAGTTTCGCTGGGGCGGGACCGGCCGGGTTGGGGCGGTGCCCCTCCGGAGTGTCTCCTCGTCCTCGCGCCTGCGGGCACCTCTCGGATGTTCGGGGCGGTTGCGCGCTCGTCCTGCGGGGACCCTCCTGCGTGTCCCCACCCCAACAGCACGCTCCCACCCGCGGGGGCGGGGCCTTGGCCTGCGGGGCGGAGCGGGGGCACGGCGGGGCGTCCCCGCAGGACGAGCGCGCAACCACCTTCACGTAACGAAGCGGTGCCCGCAGGCGCGAGGACGAGGAGACGCCCCGCCGGGACACCGCGCAGCAGCCGCAGGACCAGACCCCGCCCAGCAAAACCCAGCCTCGCCGGCGATTGAGGCGCGGGGTCTGGGGCGGAGCCCCAGCAGCGCAGCCGCGGCCGCAGAACGGGACCCCGCCCAGGGAAAACCCAGCCCAGCCCGGGAGGGCTACACGGCGGAGCCCCGGCAGCGCAGCCGCGGCCGCAGGGCGGGGCCCCGCCCAGGGAAAACCCAGCCCAGCCCGGGAGGGCTGCACGGCGGAGCTGCACCCCTACGGGAACCGGGGCCCGACGGGAGTCAGCCGGCGTGGCGGGTGAGGAAGGCGGCCACGCGGGGCTGGCGCTGGTGGGGGATCAGGGTGCGGGCCGTGTCCGAGAGCATCGCGCGGATGCGGGTGGAGTTGACCTCGGTCAGCAGGTCCAGCACCCGGCCCCCCGCCCACGCCGCCTCGTCGGGGGCGCCCGCGCGGGCCAGGTCCCCGGCCAGCTCGGCGGTGTAGAGGGCCACGTTCCGCGCGAAGTGCGGGTCCTGGAGGTCGGCCGCCCGCCGGGCGTGCCGGGCCGCGCGGGCGTGTTCTCCGAGGGCCGCCCAGCACCGGGACTCGAGGGATTCCAGTTCGGCCTCGCCGAAGAAGGACATCCACTCGGGGTCGGCGCCGGCCGGGCCCCGGGAGAACTCCGTGTGCGCACGGGTCAGCGCCTCCTCGCAGGCCCTGCGGTCGGCGAGCCCCGCCCAGCCGCCGGCCTCGCGCAGGGCGAGGAGGGAGAGCAGCCGCGGCGAGCCCAGTGAGCGGGCGGCGCGGCGGCCCGCCTGGGCCGCCCGTACCGCCTCGCGGGAGCGGCCGCAGTCCCGGGCCAGGAAGGCCATGTTGCTGAAGGCGTGCGCCTCCAGGCCCGCGTCCCCCGAGACCCGGGCCGTGGCGAGGGCCTCCGCGTAGTGCGAGCGGGCGTCGTCGAAGCGGCCGGAGTCGTGGGCCAGCCAGCCGACGGAGACGGCCAGTTCCCCGGCGCCCGCGTGCAGCCGGTCCTCGGTGGACTGCCGGGTGGCTCCCGCGTCGAGGAGCGCGTAGGCGGTGCGCAGCGGTTCCGCGGCCCGGCGGTAGAGGGCGTCGGCCCCGTGCCGGTCGTCCAGCAGCCGGATCTGGCGGACGGCGTCCTCGACGGCGGCGGCCTCGGACTCGCCGGCGCGGGAGGGGAGGCGGCGGCTGTCGCCGAGCAGGGTGAGGCTGAGGGTCGCGGCCGCCACGGTCGCGGAGCCCCCCGCCATGAACGCGCGACGCAGCACGTCGCTCTCCTTGGAACTCGGACTGGAACTGGAAGCGGAACTGAGATGGATGGGGGTGAGGAGGGGGTCGCGCTGCGCCGAGCGGCCGCGGACCGCCTCCCTCGGGGCGAAACCGAGGTCGGCCAGGGCGCGGCCGGGGAACATGTGGAGGAAGACCCGCTCGTACGCGTAGTTGGGGCAGCGGATCTCGCCGGACTCGACCCGGCCGATGTAGCGGGCGTCGCAGGAAACCGTTTCGCCGATTTCCTTCGCGGCCCGGCGCACCAGGGCTGCGAACTCGGCCGGGGAGTGCTGACCGCGCAGCCGCCGGAACGTGGAGTTGGGTGAGTGGGGGGACGCCGCCATCGGGATCCCTTCGTGGGTACTTCGTCCTTTAGGGCGGACGTGGAGCGAAGCTCCTGCGGAGCAAGGCAGGGTGCGGCCATTCGCTGTCAGGCGGACCGCCGTTGTATGTGCGGTCAACGTGTGATCTCGCCTTCTGGGCGAGTGGTGTAGGAGTAGCCGTCGGCTCGTTGGAGCTGCCGGAGGTTTTTGTATGACGTGTCGGCGTGTCCACCAGTGACAGGGATGCGGTGTCGTCCAGTGGAGCGGACCATGATGCGTCCGGTGTGGGTGCCTTTGTGTTTTCCTGTGGGGATGACGGCGCGTACCAGGTCCCCGGTCTGGTAGCCGAAGAACTGTTTCTGTCTGGGGAGGCGGAGGCGGGGGAAGCCGTGTTTGTCGGGGCGAGTGCGGGCGTGGGTGCCGCGCCCGGCGCACCCCGCGACTAGGACGCTGGTGACGGTTTCGGTGATTGCGTCGAGTTCGCCCACGGCCAGGGCATCGAGGGTGTGGGTCTTGGCCAGGCCGGTTCGCTGCCGGTTCCATTTGGTGCGTCCGCCGGATGCGGCGTGGGTGGGCATACAGGCGTCGAGTGCTCGCCAGAGGGCCCAGCGGGTGGACTGCAACGCTGCCGCGTCACGCAGAGGCGCTTTGGCCAGTATGAGAATCTTGGCGAGGAGCGTGGGCTCATTCTTGAGGAAGTCCTGAACGAGCCGGTTGGACTTGGACTCGTTGCAGGGGATGCACGCGACGCACAAGTTCGAGACGCGATCGGTTCCGCCCCGGCTGCGGGGCTGGATGTGGTCGATGTTGAGGGGCACGCCCGTGGTGCCGCAGTAGGCACAGGCCCGTCCCCACTTCGCGAGGAGGTATTCACGGACATTCATACCGTGCAAGGTGCCGTGCTGGTACTCCGCCGCCTCCAGCGGCTTGCCTGCGGAGATGACGTGAGTGTCGAAGGCTACCCGCTCCACATGCACCGCCCGCACCGGAGCCCAGCGTGCGAGCCGGCCCACCCAGCTTGTGGTGGTCACGACCCGGTGCGCCAGGGATGGGGCGAGCCAGCCTTCCGGCCGGGTGCGGTTGGAGAAGCGGGGGGCCCGGTAGCGCAGGTTCCGCGAGCGGCGGCCCCTGCGGTAGGCGGCACGCTGCTCCAGCTTCTTGCGGATGGTCGCGCCCCGGTGGTCGAGCTGGACCGCGAACCTGGCCCGCCGCTCACCATCCCGCGCGGTGAAAACGGCGATCCCGGTGTACTTGCTGCCGGGATCGATCCCGACTTCCACACCATCCACCTCCGACTCGGAGACCGCGCGGTCCTTCAACCGGATCACGAACGGTGTGTGCCGGGCGACGACTGCCCGGCCCTTCTTGAGGAGCTTGCGCGCCCTCGCGGGCGTAGTCGGCTGGAGCGGGTGCCCGTACTTGTCGAGCACGAACACGCTGGGGTGCCGCTCACGCGGCTCCGCCCCTGCCCCCGACGGGGGAGCGGGGGTGACGCCACCACCACCAGGTGAAGCGGTAGTGGTCTCCTCTCGCACATGTTCCACGCCCGGCGCCTTATGGCCTTCGAGCCCCGTTTCGTCCCTGCTCCCAGGGTTGTCTGCTGACTCGAATTCGAGAGCAAGCTGCTGAGGAAGCACAGCTCGGTCGGTCTTCTGTCGTGCGTGGAACGTAGCCAACTGGTCACCTCCTTCATGGTGTTGGCTGGTGCTGGACACACAAAGCTCAACCCTCAACCGAGGGGCAAGCTCCGGCCTTCAGGCCGGGGAGCGTGTGACGGACGTGGCCTCTCTGGCAAGGAACCCAGCGCCGGTGCTGTGACGTGTGAGGTGGGGCCCGGCGCGCATGAACGTACCGCCAGCGCCGGGGTGTTCACGCGGTGTTTGGCTACAAAACGGATATCTCACCCGCGATCCGCCATGAACTGCCATCCTTTGCGGCGTCTTGCCGCCGCACCCGTTGACGTTCCCGTGCGTTGAACCCATGCGGATACGGATCGAGGAGGGGTTCCCTTGGTGGAGGGCGGCATGGAGAGCATTGGAACGGACATCGCGCCCGAGCCCGGCACGGCCTCGGTCCCGGTGATGGATCTGGACCTGGTGACCGTGCCCGCGCGGCAGGGGCTGGAGGCGGTGGACATCATCCGCCGGGCCGCCAGTCCCGCCGGCGGGGTCGGGCCGGTCCTGCACGACGGGTCGGGCGGCACCCTCGGGTTCCTCGTCCCCTCCGGCACCGCCGACGCCTGGGACCTGCCGGGCAGCGCGTGTACGCAGACGAACGGGCGCGGGGTGCGGTTCGGCGACGCCGTCTCGCCCACCGCCGGCGCCACCGGCTGGCTGCTGCCGCCCGAGGCCGTCGGGCCGGTCACCGACCCGGAGGTGCTGCGCGCGGCGCTGGGCGAGGCGGCCCGGCTGATCGAGGCGGCCGACAACTGCCGCTGACCGGCGACAATGGGCTGGTGGCAGGCAAGGACAGAGGCAAGGGCAAGCAGCGCGGCGGACGCGGCGGCGCCGAGGCGGTCGTCGGGCAGGTGGACGGCGGCCGGGCGGAGCTGGAGCCTGACCGGGAGCGTCCGGACGCCTGGACCCTGCTGATCGACGGCGCCCCGCAGTCGCACGTGGACCTGGGCGATCCCGAGTACCTGGACTTCTCGTACCAGCGGCGGATCGGCCACCTGATCGACCTCGTCGCGCCCGCCCGCCGGCCGCTGAACGTGGTGCACCTCGGGGGCGGGGCCTTCACCCTGGCCCGGTACACCGCCGCCTCCCGCCCCCGCTCCACCCAGCAGGTCGTGGAGATCGACGCCGCGCTGGTGGCCTTCGTACGGGAACACCTGCCGCTGGACCCGCAGGCGCGGGTCCGGGTCCGGGCGGTGGACGCGCGGGCCGGGCTGGCGAAGGTGCCGGACGGCTGGGCGGACCTGGTGATCGCGGACGTGTTCAGCGGGGCGCGCACCCCGGCGCACCTGACGAGCACCGAGTTCCTGGACGACGTACGCCGTGCCCTGGCGCCCACCGGGTGGTACGTGGCGAACCTCGCGGACGGCCCGCCGCTGACGCACCTGCGGGGTCAGATCGCGACGGCCGCGTCGCGGTTCGCGGAGCTGGCGCTGGCCGCGGATCCGGTGGTGTGGCGGGGGAAGCGTTTCGGCAACGCCGTGCTGGTGGCCTCCGACCGCGAGCTCCCGGTCGCCGAGTTCACGCGCCGGGTCGCGAGCGACCCGCACCCGGGGCGGGTCGAGCACGGCCGGGCCCTGGCGGACTTCGCGGGCGGCGCGGCCCCGGTCGCCGACGCCTCGGCGGTGGCCTCGCCGCAGCCGCCGCCGTCGGTCTTCCGATAGGCCGCGCCAGGCCAGGCGAGCCGGGTCAGGGGTCGATGATCTCCACCAGCGGCGGGTGGTCGTGCCAGGTGCAGAACACCGACACCTCACGGCCGTCCTTGGTGAAGGTGACCCGGATCCACACGTCCTGCTTCCACACCTGCATCCGCCAGCCGGCTGCCGGGGTCGCGGACACCAGCTCGGCGGACGAGGCGCCGAGGGAGAAGACGACCCGGCCGCCGGACACCGGATAGGCCTGCACCTTGCCCGTGTCCCCGACCGCCTGCTGGCCGGTGCGGGGGGAGGCCGACGGCTTCGAGGACGGCTTCCCCGCCGAGGGGGCGGGCGAGGACGACGCGGCCGACGGCGAGGCGGCGGGCGTCGGCGGCACGGACGGGGACGGCGGCGGCTCGGGCAGGGTGCGCTGGGTCGAGGAGGACAGCGGCTGGGTGGTCAGGGGCACCGCGAGCGGCGGGTCGTAGGCCGTGCCGGACATGACGGTGTGCACGCCCCACCACGACAGGGTCACCGCGGCCCCGGTCGCGAGCGCCCACGCCATGGCATGTACAAATCCTCGTCGCATCAGGGCACATACTGCACCACCCGCCACAAGAGTGTCCCGACACCCCGGCGGGTCCCCCGTATGGGCTACGGTGCGGGCCATGGCAAGTGTGCTCGTGGTCGAGGACGACCAGTTCGTACGTTCCGCCCTCATCCGGCACCTGACCGAGGCCTCGCACACCGTGCGGAGCGTCGGCACGGCCCTGGAGGCCCTGCGCGAGGTCGCCCACAACCGCTTCGACGTGGTCATCCTCGACCTCGGACTGCCCGACCTGGACGGCTCGGAAGCGCTGAAGATGCTGCGCGGCATCACCGACGTACCCGTGATCATCGCGACCGCGCGCGACGACGAGGCGGAGATCGTCCGGCTGCTGAACGACGGCGCCGACGACTACCTGACCAAACCTTTCTCCGTGGAGCACCTGTCCGCCCGGATGGCCGCGGTCCTGCGCCGCTCCCGCGCGGCCGCCGGCGCCGAACCGCCCTCGCGCGTGCTGCGCGTCGGCGGGCTCGCCATCGACCCGCTGCGCCGCCAGGCCGAGCTGGACGGGGCCGTGCTGGACCTCACCCGCCGGGAGTTCGACCTGCTGGCCTTCCTCGCCGGGCGGCCCGGGGTGGTCGTGGCCCGGCGCGAGCTGCTCGCCGAGGTCTGGCAGCAGTCGTACGGGGACGACCAGACCATCGACGTCCACCTGTCCTGGCTGCGCCGCAAGCTCGGCGAGACCGCCGCCCGGCCGCGCTACCTGCACACCCTGCGGGGCGTGGGGGTCAAGCTGGAGCCGCCGCAGTGAGGGGTCCGGCGTGAGATGGGCCCTGGTCAAGGTGTGCCTTGCGGTCACCGCGATGGTGGTCGTGGCGTTCGCCGTCCCGCTCGGGCTCGTCGTCCAGGAGATGGCCAGCGACCGGGCCTTCTCCAACGCCGAGCGGCAGGCCGCCACCATCGGCCCCACCCTGTCCATCACCACCGACCCGGTGCAGCTGCGCAAGGCGGTGGAGTCCACGCAGATGGGCGCCGCCCGGCGGATGGCCGTGCACGTGCCGGCGATCGGCGCCGGCGCCCCCGTGGAGATCGGCGGGGGCTGGGCCGGCGAGCAGGCCGTCGCCGAGACCCGGCGGATCGGGCGGGCCACGACGGCCGCGCTGCCGGGCGGGGGCTCCTCGCTGCTCCAGCCGACCGCGCTCGGCTCGGGCGACATCGCCGTCGTGGAGATCTTCGTACCGGAGAGCGAGGTCAGCAACGGCGTCACGACGGCCTGGCTGATCCTCGCGGGCGTCGCCCTCGCACTGATCGTGGGCTCCGTCGGGGTCGCCGACCGGCTCGGCGCCCGGCTGGTGCGGCCCGCGGAACGGCTCGCGGACGCGGCCCACGAGCTGGGCGAGGGCAAGCTCGGCGCGCGGGTTCCCGAGGCCGGGCCGAAGGAACTCCGCTCGGCGGCCGTCGCGTTCAACGCGATGGCGGACCAGGTGGTGGAACTCCTCGCCAACGAGCGGGAGCTGGCCGCCGACCTCTCCCACCGGCTGCGGACCCCGCTGACCGTGCTGCGGCTCAACGCGGCCTCGCTCGGGGACGGTCCGGCCGCCGAGCAGACCCGGGCGGCGGTGGAGCAGCTGGAGCGCGAGGTCGACACCATCATCCGTACGGCCCGCGAGCAGCGCCCCGCGACCGGCCTGGCGGGCGGGGCGGGCGTGAACGCCGGGTGCGACGCCTCCGAGGTGATCCGCGACCGGATGGCGTTCTGGTCGGCGCTCGCGGAGGACGAGGGCCGCGAGGTGCGGCTCGCGGGGGTGGACCGTACGGTACGGATCCCCGTGGCCCGGCCCGAACTCGCCGCCGCCCTCGACGCCATGCTCGGCAACGTCTTCCGGCACACCCCCGAGGGCACCCCCTTCGCGGTGGACGTCCACGACGCCTCGGACGCGGTCATCGTGCTCGTCTCCGACGCGGGCCCCGGCATCGAGGACCCGGACGCCGCCCTGCGGCGCGGCAACGACGGCGCCCGCGACGGCTCCACGGGCCTCGGCCTGGACATCGTGCGCCGGGTCGCGGAGTCGACCGGCGGCGACGTACGGCTGGGCCGCTCGGTGCTCGGCGGGACCGAGGTCCGGGTCTGGATCGCCTTGGACGGCCGCGACCGGAGCCGGGGCGGCGCGGGCGGGGTGCGGGTGCGGCGCGGCCGACGCAAGCGGCGGGGGCAAGCGAAGTAACCGGGGGCGCGCCTTGCGGGCGGTATGTCAGTAAATCGATACCGTCCGGTTCATGGACACCCTCATCTTCGGCGGCCTCCTCGCCACGCTGATCGCCATGTACCGGGAGTCGTCCCGGATGGTCGTGCTCGGAGCGTGGTGGGTCATGCTGATCGCCGTGATCCTGCTGATGGCGCACCACATCACCAGCAGCCTCGCCCTGAACCTGAGCTACTGACCGTGGTCGCCATGCACAGCCTCCTGCCGGACGCGGCGCCGACCGCCGGCCTGCTCGGCCGGGCCCAGTACTGGTTCGCCTGCTTCTTCGCCATCGGCTGGACGGGCGTCGTATGCGGCGGCCTCTACTACCAGTTCGGGATGTGGGAGTACCCCTGCCCGCTCTGCATCGTGCAGCGGATGTTCATGCTGCTGGCGGCGATGGGCGCGGCGTACATCGTCCGCACGGCGATGGCGCACGGCGTGCTGACCGGCCGCGACTACATGATGGGCTGGGGCCTGTCCCTGGTCGCCGTGACCGCCGGCTCGTTCGCGTCCTGGCGGCAGACGATGCTGCACATCCTGCCGGGCGACAAGGGGTACGGCAGCGAGGCCTTCGGGCTGCACCTGTACGTCTGGGCGTGGATCCTCTTCACGGCCTCGGTGGTCGCCGTCGGCATCGTCATGGCCTTCGCCCACACGACGGCGGCCCGCACCGTCCCTGCGGCGGTCCCCGGACCGCTGCGCACGGCCGGGACGCTGACGCTCGCCTTCCTCGGGCTGGTCATCGCCGTGAACATCGTGGCCGTCTTCTTCGAAGAGGGCTTCCACTGGTTCCTGCCGGACGACCCGACCCGCTACCAGTTCTTCTACGACGTGGGGATCCTCGACTGATCGATCTTCCGGGCGGAATGCCCCCGGCGCTGGTTGAGTTGGACCGTGCGTGCCGCTCGCGCACGCACGCCGCCGCTCACCGCGCTCGATTGGAAACCCGCTATGCGTTACGCAGTCCTCGGCACCGGAATCGTCGGCCGTACCGTGGCCGCCCGGCTCGTCTCCCTGGGGCACGAGGTGGTCATCGGCACCCGCGACCCCGAGTCCACCCTGACCCGCGCCGAGTACGCCGACTGGCAGGCGGGGCAGCCGGAGGTCCGGCTCGCGACCTTCCCGGAGGCGGCGCGGTACGGCGAGGTCCTGGTCAACGCCACCGGCGGGCAGGCCAGCATCGCCGCCCTGACCGAGGCGGACAGCGCGCACCTGGACGGGAAGGTCCTCATCGACATCGCGAACCCGCTGGACTTCTCCCAGGGGTTCCCGCCGTTCCTGGACCCGGCGAACACCGACAGCCTGGGCGAGCTGATCCAGCGCAGCTTCCCCGGGCTGCGGGTGGTCAAGACGCTGAACACGATGAACTGCCAGATCATGGTCGACCCGGCCCGGGTCCCCGGCGACCACAACGTCTTCCTCTCGGGGGAGGACCCGGACGCGAAGAAGACCGTACGCGAACTGCTCTCCTCCTTCGGCTGGACGGAGGCGAGCATCCTCGACCTCGGCGGCATCGAAACCGCCCGGGGCACCGAGATGCTGCTGCCCGTCTGGCTCCGGCTGATGGGGTCCCTGGGCCACGCGGACTTCAACTTCCACATCCAGGGCGCGCACCCCGCCCCGTAGGGCACCCGGACGGTGGCCGCCCGGACGGTCGCGGAGATGTTGCCGCGGCCTCCGGGCCCGCCCAGGGTGGGCCTGACGGAAGGAGTCACGCATGAGAGTCATGCTCAGGGCCCACTTCGACACGGCCGCCACCAACGAGGGCATCAAGACCGGGGGTCTGCCCCACGCGGTCAAGAAGCTGATGGACACGGTCAAGCCGGAGGCGGCCTACTTCGGGCTCCACGAGGGCGTGCGGTCCTGCTGGATCGTCTTCGACCTGCAGGACAGCTCGATGATGCCGTCGCTGACGTGGGAACTGTTCCGCGACTACAACGCCGAGATCGAGGTCGGTCCGGTCATGAGGCCCGAGGAGCTGGCGAAGGCGATGGCGGCGCTGCAGTCTTCGTAACGACGACGGCGGGGGCGGGGGAGCCGAAGCGGACCCGGGCGACGGCCACCACCGCCAGTACGGCGGAGCCGGCCGCCGCCGCGCAGGACACGGCGAACGCAGCCCGGTACCCGTACGCCGCCGCCAGCGGCCCGGCCGCCAGGGCGGCGAGCCCCTCGCCGAGGAGGAGGCCGCTGCCCACCACGGTCATGGCCTCACCCATCCGCTCCGCCGGGCCGGCCCGCTCCACCAGCCCGAACAGCGCGATCAGGTGCGGGGCCACCGCCAGCCCGATGCCGGCCACCGCGAACGTGGCCCCCCACAGCCCGGTCACCGCCGGCAGCGGCAGGGTCAGCGCCGCCTGGGCGGCGATGGTCCGGCGCAGCCGCACGGTCAGGTCCGCCGCGCCCGGCCGGGCCACCGTCACGAAGCCGGCGACGGAGCTGGTCACGGCCATCGCCGCCCACACCGGCCCGGCCGCGCCGCCCTCGCCCAGCGACTTCGCCAGGGCGTTGACCCCGGTGTTGGCCCCGCTCCACGCGGCCCCCTGGAGCACGGCCATCGCGAACAGCAGCCCCAGCCCGGGCGACCACAGCCGCACGTCGGTCCGTACGCCCATCGCCGTCGCGGGGCCCGGCGCCGTCGGGTGCAGGGCGAACAGCGTGCCGAACACCAGGATCAGGGCGGCGGCGAGGAGCAGCCCCGAGGCGGGGTGCACGGCCACGGCCAGGATCCCGGCCAGCGCCGGGCCGACCATGAAGCCCACCTCGTCCAGGGTGGTGTCGAAGGACAGGGCCGAGCCGAGCAGCTTCTTGTCCGCCCCGGCCAGCCGCGCCCACCGGGCCCGGGCCAGCGGCCCCACCTGGGGCACGGTCAGCCCGGCCGCGACGGCGAGCACCATCCGGGCCCCCAGCGGCAGGCCGCCGAGCACGGCCGCGACCAGCGCGAGCAGCACGACGGCATTGGCCCAGCAGGCGGCGAGCAGCACGCCCCGGTGCCCCCGCCGGTCGGCGAGCCGCCCGATCACCGGCCCCCCGAGGGCCTGCCCGAGCCACAGCGCGGCGGCGACGGCCCCGGCGTCACCGATCCCGTCGCGCTCGTTGATCAGCAGCAGCGTCCCGATGGGACACAGCGCGGCGGGCAGCCGCGCGAGGAAGGAGTAGAGCGGCAGCACGGCCCCACCGAGTGCGAACACCCCGCGGAACCCGTCGGTTCGGGTCACGGACAACCTCCATCGGCACGCCGACCCTCCCGTTTCTCCGGCGCGCGTCGTTGCCCGTTGCCGGGACCGTACTCCCGGAGCCCGCCCTTAGGAACCCCCGCTCAGCGCCCGGACGGCCTGCGCCGCACCACCGCGGGGAGCAGCCACTTCCCGGCCACGGCCAGGAAGGCGGCCGAGAGGACGATTCGGTACCAGGGCGGGGCGGCGAGGAAGACCGACCCGGCCCAACTCACCGGTATGAGCGCCGGCACACCCGTGAGGCACCACCCCGCCACCGCCAGCGGCCGGGTGCGTCCGGCCAGGTAGTCCTCGGTGTGGCGCAGCAGCCACCAGCCGGACCACAGCCCGAAGACGCCGCCCGCCGTGAGGACCAGGCCCAGCAGGACGCCCCAGCGGGTGTTGCCGTCCGGGTCCTCCCGGGTCGCCTGGGTGAGGCTGTGCCACGACACCGCCATGATCCCGCCGCGCCAGACGCGTGCGGTGACGGGTTCGCCCTTCCGCAGGTGGGAGGCGAGCGGCTCGCCACCGGAGAAGTCGACGCGGGTGCGACCGGCCTGGTTGGTGAGGGAGGCCCAGTAGCCCGAAGAACGGCCGCCGTCCGCCTTGGCGTCGACCACGGTGTACGGGACGTCGCGCAGGCAGTCCTCGTCCGGGAGCGGGGCTGCGGTCGGGCAGGGCCGGGCCGAGGCGTAGGCCCGTTCCTCCGCGAGGGTGTCCGGGATCCCGGCGAAGACGGCGGCGGCCAGGGCCAGGCAGACCAGGCCGCCCAGCAGGGCCAGGGCGCCCGCGCGGCGGGGCCGGGGCGGACGGCCGGAACGCTTGGAGCGACTCATGGCCCCCCCCGGGCGGCGGCCGGGCTCCCGGCCGTGACCGTGGCCACGATATGCCCTGCCGCAGCCGGAGTGGCGTCAAGAGCGCGACAAGAAGCCGGACTTGGCCAGGCGGGCGTACCAGTGGGCGCTGGAGCGCGGGGTGCGGGCCTGGGTGTCGTAGTCGACGTGGACGATGCCGAAGCGCTTGCTGTAGCCGTAGGACCATTCGAAGTTGTCCATCAGCGACCACAGGAAGTAGCCCTCCACCGGGGCGCCGTCCGCGAGCGCCAGGTGGACCTCGGCCAGGTGGGCCTCCAGGTAGCCGATGCGGGCCGGGTCGTGCAGGTCCGGGGCGTACGCCGCGCCGTTCTCGGTGACCAGGAGCGGCAGTCCGGGGGCTTCGCGGGCGCAGCGGGCGAGCAGGTCGTACAGGCCCGTGGGGTCCACGGACCAGCCCATGTCGGTGTGCTCGCCCGGAGGCTGGTGGAAGGCCACCCCGTCCGCCCCCGGCCAGGGGGAGTGGTCCCCGCCGCCGTGGCCGTCCTCGCGCGGGCCGGCCGCGCCGTCGGGGGCTGCCGAGACCACCGCCGGGGTGTAGTAGTTCACGCCCAGGAAGCCCAGCGGCTGCCGGATCAGGGCCTCGTCGCCGGGGCGCACGAAGGACCAGTCCGTCAGCGCGGCGGTGTCCGCGAGGAGGTCCTGCGGGTAGGCCCCGTGCAGCAGCGGGCCGGTGAAGATCCGGTTGGCCAGGGCGTCGATGCGGCGCCCGGCGTCCAGGTCGGCCGCCGAGCCGGTCAGCGGCCGTACCGCACTGAGGTTGAGGGCGATCCCGGTACGGGCCGGGGCGGGCAGCGCCGCGGCGGCCAGGCCGTGCGCCAGGTTGAGGTGGTGGGCGGCGCGCAGCGCGTCCGCGGGGGAGGTGCGGCCGGGGGCGTGCACCCCGGAGGCG
Organism: Streptomyces sp. NPDC091371; assembly: GCF_040684275.1. Taxonomy (NCBI): domain Bacteria; kingdom Bacillati; phylum Actinomycetota; class Actinomycetes; order Kitasatosporales; family Streptomycetaceae; genus Streptomyces; species Streptomyces sp. NPDC091371. Next base: position 89,786 of record NZ_JBFBFP010000012.1, on the reverse strand, counting down.
TAGCCGAGGAAGGCGCTGCACCAGGGCTCGTTGAGGGTGGTCCAGAGCCGGACCCGGTCGCCGAGCACCCCCGCGACCTGGGAGGCGTACTCGGCGAAGGCGTACGCCGTCTCCCGCTCGGGCCAGCCCCCCGCGGTCTCCAGCTCCTGCGGCAGATCCCAGTGGTACAGGGTCACGCAGGGCTCGATCCCGTACGAGAGCAGCTCGTCGACGAGCGCGTCGTAGAAGCCGATCCCGCCGGACCGGACCCGCGGCCAGGACACCGAGAAGCGGTAGGCGCCCAGCCCCAGTCCGGCCATCAGCCGGACGTCCTCCCGCCACAGCCGGTGGTGGTCCGCGGCCACCTCGCCCGTGTGGCCGCCGTACACCTTGCCCGGTGTGGCGCAGAAGGTGTCCCAGATCGACGGCCCGCGCAGCCCGGCCGCGCCCTCGATCTGGAAGGCCGCGGTGGCCGTGCCCCAGAGGAACCCCTCGGGGAACTTCTTCTCCATCAACCCTTCACCGCTCCCTGCATGATGCCGCCGACGATCTGGCGGCCGAAGACGAGGAACACCAGCAGCAGCGGGAGCGTGCCCAGCAGCGCGCCCGCCATGACCACCGACTGGTCGGGGACGTAGCCCCGGCCCAGCCCGGTCAGGGCCACCTGCACCGTCGGGCTGCCGTTCTGGGTCAGCGCGACGATCGGCCAGAAGAAGTCGTTCCAGGCCATGACGAAGGTCAGCATGGCCAGCACCGCCATCGCCGGCCGGGCCGCCGGGAACACCACGTGCCATACGACCCGCAGCGAGCTCGCCCCGTCCGTGCGGGCCGCCTCCACCAGCTCCGACGGCAGCGCCTGGGCCAGGTACTGCCGCATGAAGAACACCCCGAACGCGGAGACCAGGGCGGGCAGGACCACCGCCTGGAGCCGGTCCGTCCACGACAGCTCGGCGATCAGCATGTACAGCGGGACCACGCTCAGCTGCGGCGGGATCAGCATCGTGCCGATGACGAGGGACATCAGCAGCCGGCGGCCCCGGAACCGGAGCTTGGCGAAGGCGAAGCCCGCCAGGGTGGAGAACAGCACCGTCCCGGCCGCCACCGTGCCCGCCACGACCACCGTGTTGAGCAGGGCCGTGCCCATGTTCGCGTCGGTCCAGGCGACCTGGAGGTTGCGCCCCAGGTTCCCGCCGAACCAGAACGGCGGCGGGGTCTGCGCGAGCCGCGTGTTGCTGCGGGAGGCCGCGATCGCCGTCCACAGGAGGGGGAAGAGAGAGCCGGCCGTGAACAGGGCGAGCACCGCGTACGTGAGCCGGCCCGCGCGCAGTGACCTCATCGGGACGCCTCCCGTCCGCGCAGCAGCCGCGCCGCGCCCGCGATGGCCAGCAGGATCAGGAACATCGCCCACGCGATGGCCGAGGCCCGACCGAGGTGCAGGTTCACCCAGCCCTGCTCGTACAGGTACAGCCCGAGCGTCTGGAACTGGTGGTCCGAGCCGCCCGTCGCGCCCGCCCCGCCGTTGAACAGGAGCGGCTCGCCGAAGAGCTGCGTCGCCCCGATCGTCGACACCACGCAGGTGAAGAAGATCGTCGGCCGGAGGGAGGGCACGGTGACGTGGACGAACTGCTGCCACCGCGAGGCGCCGTCCAGGGCCGCCGACTCGTACAGCTCGCCCGGGACGGCCTGCATGGCCGCCAGGTAGATCAGCGCGTTGTAGCCGGTCCACCGCCAGATCACGATGGTGGAGACCGCCAACTGCGAGGCGAAGGTGCCGTTCTGCCAGTCCACCTTGTCGAACCCGACCGCCGACAGCGCCCAGTTGACCATCCCGTAGTCCCGGCCGAAGAGCAGCACGAAGACCAGCGTGGCCGCCGCCACCGAGGTCGCGTACGGGGTGAGCACCGCGACCCGGAAGAAGGCGGAGCCGCGCACCTTGTAGTTGAGCAGGTGGGCCAGGCCGAGCGCGATCGCCAGCTGCGGCACCGTGGACAGCAGCCCGATGGTGACGGTGTTGCGCAGCGCGTTCCAGAAGAACGCGTCGTCCCACAGCCGGGTGAAGTTCCTCAGCCCCACCCACGTCATCGAGTCCGGGTCGGTCAGCTCCACCTGGTGCAGGGCGGCCCAGCCGGTGTACAGGAGCGGGAACAGCCCGAAGGCCGCGAAGAAGAGGAAGAAGGGCGCCACGAAGGCGTACGGGCTCCAGCGCAGGTCCCACCGATAGCGGCGCGAGCGCCAGCTCCTCGCGGGGCGGCGGGAGGAGGCGGGGGAGAGCAGCACGGTCTCGTCACTCACCGACCCACCACCCCGCGGCGCGCAGCTGCTCCCGGCAGCCCCGGCGACACGCCCCCCGCCCCAGACCCCGCCCCCGGTGGCGCCTCTGGCCGGGCCCCGCGCCTGGGCATGCCCCCCGTCCCAGGCCGCGCCCCCTGCCGGGCCCCCGACCGGGCCTCGTGCCGGGCCCCCGGCCGGGCCCCGTGCCGGGCCGCCGGCACGGCCGCCGGCCACGCCCCCGGCCGGGCCCCATGCCTGCCCCTCGGCCGCGCCTCGGGGTGCGCCCCCGGCCGGGCTACCAGTCGTGCCGTCGGCCGGGCTCCGGGGTGGGCTTCGGGGCGCGTCAGGGGCCGTTTCCTCGGCTGTGCCGCCGGCCAGGCCCCCGTCACTGGGCGAGGGCGTTGTCGATGGCCTTCACTGCCGCCTCCCAGCCCTCCTGCGGGCTGCGCCCCTTCTGGTCGACCTGGAGCATCCCGACGTCCGCCAGGTTCTGCGCGATCACCAGGTCCTTGGGGCCGACCGCCGCCACCGGCACCCCCTGCGCCGCCTTCGCGAAGATCTCGCCGATCGGGGCCCCGCCGAAGTACGGGTGCTTCGCGCCCGCCACCGACGGAAGTCCGTACGCGGCGCTCGCGCTCGGGAAACTGCCCCGCTTCTCGAAGAGCTTCGCCTGCTGCGCCGGGGCCGTCAGCCAGGCCGCGAGCTTCGCGGCCTCCTCGGCGTGCTTGCCCGCCTTCGGCACGACCAGGAAGGAGCCGCCCCAGTTGCTCGGCTTCGGCGCCTGCGCCACGTCCCACTTGTCCTTGCCCGCCGGGCCCGCCTTGTCCTGGATGTAGCCGAGCATCCAGGCCGGGCAGGAGACGGTGGCGAAGGCGCCGTTCGCGAAGCCCTGGTCCCAGGCCGGGGTGAACTGCTGGAGCTTCGCGCTCAGCCCCTCGCCGGCGAAGGAGGCCGCCAGGTCGAAGGCCCCGCGCACGGCCGGGTTCGACTTGTAGACCACCTTGCCCTGGTCGTCGTAGAACCGCTGCGCGCTGCTGCCGGTCACCGCCGCCATCACGCCCGACGCGGAGTCCACGAAGGCCTTCCCGTCCCCGGCCTTCGCCTTGTAGGCCTTCCCGGCCTCCAGGTACCTGCCCCAGTCGCCCGCCCACAGCGCGCCGACCGCCGCCCGGTCGGTGGGCAGCCCGGCCGCCTCGAAGAGGTCCTTGCGGTAGCAGATGCCCTGCGGGCCGATGTCGGTGCCGAGGCCGACCGTCGCCCCGCCCTTGGCCGCGCTCGCCGTGCCCTGCGCCCACTTCCACGGCAGGTACGCGGCCTTGTCGACGCCCGGCGCCTTGGCCAGGTCGACCAGCTTGTCGGCCTGGGTGGCGGTGATCTCCGCGATGTTGTTGACCTCGACGGCCTGGATGTCGGCGAGCCCGCTGCCCGTGCCGAGGTGGGTGAGGAGCTGGGGGTAGTAGTTCTCGTTCCGCTCGATGGAGGTCTGCTCGATGCGGATCCCGGGGTTCTGCGCCATGTACTCGTCGTAGAGCCCCGCCTCCTGGAGGCCGAAGGCCCCGAAGACCCCGACGGTGAGGGTGGTCCTGCCCTTGCCGTCGCCGGCGGAGGCGCTCGGGGAGCTCGGCCCGGACTTCTCGGCGGGGTCCTGTGCGCATCCGGCGAGCAGCAGGGCCGTCGCGCCGATCAGGCCGGCCGTGGTGACAAGGGTTCTTCGGGCTCGCATCTGGGTCCTCCCTGAAGGACGGAACGTGCCGGGCGTCGTGTGTAGCCGTTGTCCTGTGTCACAGTGTGGGAGCGCTCCCACGGCCGTCAAGAGGTAGATTCGGATCCGGGAGGAAGCCATGAACGGGCATGCGCGCGGTGGGGGACGGCCGACCCTTGAGGAGGTCGCGGCGCGGGCCGGAGTCGGTCGCGGCACCGTCTCCCGGGTGGTCAACGGCTCCTCCAAGGTCAGCGAGCGGACCAGGGCCGCCGTAGAGCGGGCCGTCGCCGAGCTGGGGTACGTGCCCAACCGCGCGGCCAGGGCCCTCGCCGCGAACCGGACGGACGCCATCGCGCTCGTCATCCCCGAGCCCGAGTCCCGCTTCTTCGCCGAGCCGTACTTCTCCGACGTGGTCCGCGGGGTCGGCGCCGCACTCGCCGAGACCGACGTCCAACTCGTCCTCACCCTGGCGGGAGGCGACCGCGAGCGCCGCCGCCTCGCCCAGTACCTGACCGGGCACCGCGTCGACGGGGTGCTGCTCGTCTCCGTCCACGCCGGCGACCCGCTGCCGGAGATGCTGGCCGAGCTCGGCATCCCGACGGTCATCAGCGGCCGCCGCTCCGCCGACGAGCAGCTGCCCTGCGTGGACTCCGACAACCTCGCGGGCGCCGCGGAGGCCGTACGCCACCTCCTCGACCGGGGCCGGCGCGCGATAGCCACCATCACCGGCCCGCTCGACGTGTACGGGGCCCAGTGCCGCCTCGACGGCTACCGGCAGGCCCTCGCCGCCGCCGGACAGCCCGTCGACGAGCAGCTGATCGCGATCGGCGACTTCACCGAGGACGGCGGCCGCCGCGCGATGCGCGAGCTGCTGGAACGCCGCCCCGCGCTGGACGCGGTCTTCGCGGCCTCGGACGTCATGGCGGCCGGCGCCCGCCGGGAACTGCGCGCGGCCGGGCGCCGGATCCCGCAGGACGTGGCACTGGTCGGCTTCGACGACTCGGTGGTGGCCCGGCACATGGACCCGCCGCTGACCAGCGTCCGGCAGCCGATCGAGGAGATGGGCCGGACCATGGCGCGGATGCTGCTGGAGCGGATCGGCGGCGACGGGTCCGGGGAGGCGGGCGTCGTCCTGCCGAACCGGCTGGTGGTCCGGGAATCCTCCTGAGAACGCAGAAGACCCCGGTCCGCTTCCGCGAACCGGGGTCTTCCCGCAGGGTGAGTGACGGGACTTGAACCCGCGGCCACCTGGACCACAACCAGGTGCTCTACCAACTGAGCTACACCCACCATGTCCGGTCGGAGAACCGACCGGCCGAAGAAAAGGGTACAGGGTCCGGGAGGGTGCTCGCTCCCCCGTTGACCCCGACCCGGCTCCGGGGTGTCTATTCGGCGGGCACCACGTGCTTGGCGGCGATGGACCGCGCGGTGTCCGTGTCGGGCCCGGGCTGCGGCACGAAGACGGCCTCCCGGTAGTAGCGCAGCTCGGCGATGGACTCCTTGATGTCCGCGAGCGCCCGGTGGTTTCCGTTCTTCGGCGGGCTGTTGAAGTACGCCCGCGGGTACCAGCGGCGCGCCAGCTCCTTGATCGAGGACACGTCCACGATCCGGTAGTGCAGGTGGCCCTCCAGCGCGGGCATGTCGCGCAGCAGGAAGCCGCGGTCGGTGCCGACCGTGTTTCCGCAGAGCGGCGCCTTGCGGGGTTCCTTCACGTGCTCCCGTACGTACGCCAGGACCTGCGCCTCGGCGTCCGCGAGGGTGGTGCCGGCGGCCAGCTCTTCGAGCAGTCCGGACGCGGTGTGCATCTCGCGCACCACGTCGGGCATGGTCTCCAGGGCGGCGTCCGGCGGGCGGATCACGATGTCCACGCCTTCGCCGAGCACGTTGAGCTCCGAGTCGGTGACCAGTGCGGCCACCTCGATAAGTGCGTCGTCCGTCAACGAGAGCCCGGTCATCTCGCAGTCGATCCACACCATGCGATCGTTCATGTGTCCCACCTTATGTGGTCGGCCGGGGCCCGGACCGCATCTGCGGAACGTACGAGGGAGCTACGAGCAAGGTCCCCCACCGGTGGTGACCGGTGGGGGACCTTGCCCTGTCGTACCCGTCGTGTGGGTTACGCGTGTTCCCGCAGGACCCGGCCCGGAGCGTAGAGCTCCGTCACCGTCGGGCCCGCCGCAGCCAGCGCCGCCGCCGCCCGCTGGGGCTGCGGGGTGCGCTGGTGGGGCACCGGAGCCGCCTGGAGGTCGGACACCGGGGACACGTCGGCCTGCGGGCGGCGTGCCCGGTAGGCCGAGCGGTAGGCGGCCGGGGAGGACCCCAGCTGCCGGCGGAAGTGACCGCGCAGGGCGACCGGCGAGCGGAACCCGCAGCGCCCGGCGACCTCGTCGACCGAGTAGTCGGAGGTCTCCAGCAGCCGCTGTGCCTGGAGCACCCGCTGGGTGATCAGCCACTGCAGCGGCGCGCTGCCGGTCAGGGAGCGGAACCGCCGGTCGAAGGTGCGCCTGCTCATGTAGGCGCGGGCGGCGAGGGTCTCCACGTCGAACTGCTCGTGGAGGTGTTCCAGCGCCCAGGCGACGACCTCGGCCAGCGGGTCGGCGCCGATCTCCTCCGGCAGCGACCGGTCGAGGTAGCGCTCCTGGCCGCCGGTGCGGCGCGGCGGCACGACGAGCCTGCGGGCCAGGGCCCCGGCCGCCTCGCTGCCGTGGTCCGAGCGCACGATGTGCAGGCACAGGTCGATTCCGGCCGCGGTGCCCGCGGACGTGAGCACGTCGCCGTCGTCGACGAACAGCTCGCGCGGGTCGACGTGGACGGACGGGTAGCGCTTGGCCAGCGTCGGCGCGTACATCCAGTGCGTCGTCGCGGGCCGGCCGTCGAGCAGACCGGCGGCGGCGAGCACGAAGGCCCCCGTGCACAGTCCGACGATCCGGGCACCCTCCTCGTGCGCCAGACGCAGTGCGTCGAGCGCCTCCGGAGGCGGCGGTGAAGTGATGGAACGCCATGCGGGCACGACGACCGTGCCTGCCCGGGCGATCGCCTCCAACCCGTACGGCGCGGTCAGTTCGAGTCCGCCGGTGGTCCGCAGCGGACCGTCCTCCCCGGCGCACACGAGCAGTCGATAGCGTGGAACTCCCGCGTCCTGCCGGTCAATGCCGAACACGGAAAGTGGAATGGAGCTCTCGAAGATCGGCCCGCCGCTGAACAGCAGCACCGCGACGATCTCCCTGCGGCGACGCCCCGCGAGCTTCCGGCCCGCGTCAGCGACGACTGCGGTGGAATCCTGGCTCATGGCGCTAAGCCCCCCTTGGGTGTCGCGACTCCTTGGTCTGGTCGCACCTGCACGTTTCCCCTCGGCCTTGCACGTGGATCCCCCGCCGTAAATACATGATCGAATCTACTGCGTCCCGTGGTGTCGGCGTGACAAGTTCAGCACGCAGCGCTATGTCGACTTCTCAACTTGGCGAAAAGCATTCGATCAGGAACCGTTCCGCTCCGCTACCGGCGCGGGAAGGGTTCCGTCCGCTCGTGGCCAGTACCCATAGGGTCTCGAGGCCCCCGGGGCTCTGTCGTCCCTGGTGGTAGGGGGGTTGGGGAGACATTCCGGCAAGGAGGCAACTCTGCCGGGAAGTTGGCTGAAAACATGCGGGTGTGGGTGTGCGAATCAGTCAGTCCTGCGGGTCCGGAGGCTCGAAAGTGCGGCAACCGCGGCGGCCGCCGGCCCCGCCGCGCGAGTGCCGGCGGTGTCGGACGGGCGGAAGGCGCTCCTCCGACAGCACCCGGGCCGCGGCCCGTTCCGCCCTCTCCGTCCTTTCGGAGTACCGCAGCATCACCCGGCACGCGGCCGTGACGGCGAGCAGGCCGAGCGTCGCGACCGCGGCCCCGCCGACGGAGGTCCCGTAGACGACGAGGACCACGGGGACGAGCAGGCAGCTGAAGGCGGCCCAGCGCACGACGTCACCCGCTGGGTCGTCGTGGTGACGTCCGGCGGAGTGCACGGACGAGTGAACGGACGAGGGGAGGGGTGAGGGGAGGGGCGAGCGGGCGGACGGGGCGGACTGCGTCGGCTGAGCGGGCTGGACGGGGTGAACCGGATGGCCGGGCACGGCGTACTCCCTGCGGGCTCTTACCTGAAGGTCGGACGCATGCCCAACGCCGCGCGGCGGGCCTCGGTCACTGCGCGCACGGGTGGCGCGGAACCGGCCTCGTCACTGGCTGTAGGGGACAGCGGCCATTGCCAAGGCGCCCTCACTCCGGCATGCTCCCTGGGACGCTCTCCAAGGGCGGCAAGCCCTGTGCAGGACAGGAGTGTCGCCGTACCCTGGTGGGTATGGGCTTGGGAAGATGCTTCCCGGACAGAGCTCCGTCACACTGCGTCGCCAATTTCCCCTGTTGCTTCCTCCAAGGACCTCTTCGCCGAGACACCCATGGCCGGTCACGAATTCTCCGAACCCGCGGACCGCAAGCGCAAGCGGCTCGCCGACCCCGAGTCGGCCGCCGATCTGCGCCCGGCGGAACAGCCGCGCCTTGCCTGCGACCCTGCCTTCCGGCACGGCGTCGTTGTGGGATTCGACGGATCCACTTCCAGTGAGCGCGCCCTGGCCTATGCGATCGGCATGGCCCGCCGCTCCGGATCCGGTCTGATCATCGTCCATGTCGCCAACCGGTTGCCCACCACCGTGTGGGCCGGCTGCGAGCCGCCGGTCTTCGTCGACGTGCCGGACCACCGCACCGAGGTGCTCGGGCTGGAGCTCGCGTGCGCGGACTATCTGGCGGAAGTGCCGTGGATCCTGGTCGAGCGCGGTGGTGACATCTGCCACGAACTGGAGGAGGTCGGCCGGGAGTATTCGGCCGACGCCATCGTGGTGGGTTCCACGCACGGGATCGTGGGCCGGATCTTCGGCTCCGTGGCCGGCCGGCTGGCCAAACGCGCACAGCGACCGGTCGTTGTCATTCCTTGACTGCTCCCCTCCCTGAAGGGAGGGGATCCCTGGCTCACGCAGCCTCCCGAGGCGCCGCCTCGGGAGGTCTTCCACGATCAGTGCCAACCGGGGCCGGACCAGCCCGGACGAGCATCACGCGCGCGGAGTTCTTGTCCCGTGGGGACACGGCCCCGCGCGCGGTGCAGGTGTATGTGCGCTCTCCCGGCGGCAGCGCGTGCTCGGCTCTCGCTCCGCACTGCGCGCAGTCCATCGTGGTGTGCGCGGGGTGTACCAGATGTACGGTCCGCCCGTGCTTGCGGCCCATCTCGATGAGGGCTTGTTTGGTGGCGCCGATGGCGGCGTCAGCGGCCTTCCTGGCCATGGTGGTCTTCGCGAGGAACTTCGGCCGGTGGCCCTTCGACGCCGGTCGCCCACCGTTGTCGTCCCGTGACCATTTGTTAAGGCGATTGTGCGGTTGTGCCCCCGTGTAAAGGGTAGATAAGTGCTGCTGGGACGCAGCAAACAACTGCAGATCGAAGGGAGCCCGCCGTGGACAATGGTGTCTCTGCGGGAAGCACGGCCTCGACTTCGACCCTCGGGAACATCGCCCTGGGTCTCACCCTTCTCGCATTCGGTATCGGCCACACCGGCGTCATCGACGGCGTGACCGCTGCCAGTTCCGTGTCGCTCGCGATGTACGTCGGCGGCGTCGCCCTGTTCCTCCTCGGACTCCTGGAGTACCGCGGCGGCAACGGATCCAACGGCACCGCGTTCGCGGGCCTCGGCATCTTCTGGTTCACCTGGGCCAAGGGCGCGGGTGCCGCGGCCTCCGGTGAAGCCGCCGGAACGTTTCTTGTCCTCTTCGCGCTGCTCGCGCTGACCCTCACGGTCGCCGCCGCGAGCGGTCTGTTCAGCCAGGGCGTCTACGCCCTGCTGACCCTGTCCCTCCTCCTGCTGGCGATAGCCGCCTTCGCGGACAGCGGCGGTCTCGCCAAGGCGGGCGGCTGGGTCGCCGCCGTCTCCGGCCTGCTGGCCTGGTACGGGGCCACCGCGGCGCTGGCGAACTGGCCGATGGCCGTCGGCAAGGCGGGCAGGGGCGCGGTCGCCGCGAGCTGACCGGGCGCAACACGGCACCAACACGGCACCACATGGAAGAACCCCCGTGCGCGGTGCGCACGGGGGTTCTTCCATGGATCGGCTATTCGACGGTGACCGACTTCGCCAGGTTGCGCGGCTTGTCGATGTCCCGGCCCATGGCCAGCGCCGTGTGGTACGCCAGCAGCTGGAGCGGGATGCCCATCAGGATCGGGTCCAGCTCGTCCTCGTTCTTCGGGACGACGATGGTGTGGTCCGCCTTCTCCTGCTCGCGGTGGGCGACCGCGAGGATCCGGCCGCTGCGGGCCTTGATCTCCTCCAGCGCCGCGCGGTTCTTCTCCAGCAGGTCGTCGTCCGGGACGATCGCGACCGTCGGCAGGGACGGCTCGATCAGGGCGAGGGGGCCGTGCTTGAGCTCGGAGGCCGGGTAGGCCTCGGCGTGGATGTAGGAGATCTCCTTGAGCTTCAGGGAGGCCTCCAGGGCCACCGGGTAGCCGCGCACCCGGCCGATGAACATCATCGACTTGGCCTCGGCGAACTCGGCCGCCAGCTTCTTGATGTCCTCTTCGCCCTCGAGGATCTCCTGGATCTGCGCGGGCAGCTTGCGCAGGCCCTCGATGATCCGCTTGCCGTCGGTGACCGACAGGTCGCGGATGCGGCCCAGGTGCACGGCGAGCAGCGCGAAGGCGACGACCGTGTTGGTGAAGCACTTGGTGGAGACGACGCAGACCTCGGGGCCGGCGTGCACGTACACCCCGCCGTCGGCCTCGCGGGCGATGGCGGAGCCGACGACGTTGACCACGCCGAGGACGCGGGCGCCCTTGCGCTTGAGCTCCTGGACGGCGGCCAGGACGTCGTAGGTCTCGCCGGACTGGGAGACGGCGATGTACAGGGTGTCGGGGTCCACGACCGGGTTGCGGTAGCGGAACTCGGAGGCCGGCTCGGCGTCCGCGGGGATGCGGGCCATGCCCTCGATGAGGCCGGCGCCGATGAGGCCCGCGTGGTACGAGGTGCCGCAGCCCAGGATCTTGACCCGGCGGATGCCGCGCGCCTCGCGCGGGTCCAGGTTGAGGCCGCCCAGGTGCACGGTGTTGAAGCGGTCGTCGATCCGGCCGCGCAGCACGCGGTCGACCGCGTCGGGCTGCTCGGAGATCTCCTTGTGCATGTAGGTGTCGTGACCGCCCATGTCGTAGGAGGCGGCCTCCCACTCCACGGTCTCCGGGGTGGCGGTGGTGGTGGCGCCGCTGGTGGTGTAGGTGCGGAAGTCGTCGGCCTTGAGGGTGGCCATCTCGCCGTCGTCGAGGGTGACGATCTGGCGGGTGTGGGCGACGAGCGCGGCGACGTCCGAGGCGACGAACATCTCCTTCTCGCCTATGCCCAGGACCACCGGGGAGCCGTTGCGGGCGACGACGATGCGGTCGGCGAAGTCGGCGTGCATGACGGCGATGCCGTAGGTGCCCTCGATCGCCTTGACGGCCTCGCGGACCTTCTCCTCCAGGGACTCGGCCTGGGAGCGGGCGATCAGGTGGACGATGACCTCGGTGTCGGTCTCCGAGACGAAGACGACGCCCTCGGCTTCCAGCTTCGCGCGCAGCTCGGAGGCGTTGTCGACGATGCCGTTGTGGACGACGGCGACCTTGTTCTCGGCGTCGAGGTGCGGGTGCGAGTTGATGTCGCTGGGGGCGCCGTGCGTGGCCCAGCGGGTGTGGGCGATGCCGGTGGTGCCGGCGAAGCGCTTGGGGACGCGGGACTCGAGCTCGCGGACCCGGCCCTTGGCCTTGACCACCTTCAGGGCGGCGGCCTTGGGGCTGTTCACGACGATGCCCGCGGAGTCGTACCCGCGGTACTCGAGCCGCTGCAGGCCTTCCAGCAGCAGTGGTGCCACGTCACGCTTGCCGATGTAACCGACGATTCCGCACATACGGTCTAGCCCCTCCTGAAGTTCGGTTCGTGTGCTCTCTCGCTGCCGCGGGTGCGGCGGCAGGCTCAGCCGTAGACGATGCGGCGCAGCTGCCGGAGCGAGAGCTCCGGAGGGGCCACGGCGCGGTGCGGCAGCTCGGCCGCGATCCGCTCGAAGATCTCCGCGTTCACCGCTCCGCCGGACTGCAGTTCCCGGTGGCGGCGGCGGACGAACTCCTCGGTCGTCTCGTCGAAGTACGCGAGCACGTCGAGGACCACCCGGGCCGCTTCGCCTCGCTGGAGCGAGGTGCTGCGCACCAGGTGTTCGACGAGGTCGTCATGCGACGGGCGGCGATCGAGCACCCGTAGATACTGGCGGCTTCAGGCGCTGAACGCAAAGATCCTGCCCGAAATCGGGCAGGATCTTGCTGGTCTGGACCAGGGAATGCGTACTTCCGGTTGAAAATCCGCTAGAAACGACGCAGAACCGCCTGCTTGGCCGCCGTGAACTCCTCGGCGGTCAGCACGCCCGACTGGTGCAGCTCGCCCAGCTCGCGCAGCCGCCGCAGCAGGGCGTCGTGGTCCTCGGCGGGGGCCGCCGCCTCCCCGGCCAGGGCCTTGTGCGGTTCGGCCGCCCGGACCGCCGCGGCCGCCGCCTGGCCGTCCTGCGGCGGCGCGTCCTGCGGTGCGTCCTGCGGTGCGGCCGGGTGGGGCATCCGTACCGCCACCGCCGCCGCGACCAGGGCCATCAGCGGGTCCTTCTTGAAGCCGAAGAGCTCCACCGTGTACGGGTCGTACTTCGGGGCGGGCGCCGCCGGGGCCCCCGCCAGGCTGAACCGCAGCCAGCCGTTCTCCAGGCCCTTCGACGGGGACCACTCCACCGACCGCAGATCGGCGACGCGGAAATCGCGCGGCCCGCCGGAGCGCTTGGCCTCCTCCGTCGTCCAGTTCCACTCCAGCGCCACCCGGTCGCCGTCGAAGGCCGCCGTCCCGTCGCCCGCGCCCACCGTGATCGGCACGGGCGGCCCGGGCAGCAGGTAGGCGACGGTCGGGCCCGGGTCGATCTGCTCCAGCAGCAGCGCGTTCCGCACCTCGTCCACGAAGTACTCCGCGACCCCGCTCCGGTCCGCCTCCACGGTCAGCCGGTACGGGTCCGAGGACTCGGGCAGCCGCCCGCCCGTCACCTGGAGCAGCGGGTCTGCGCCGTCACGCAGCCGCAGCCGCAGCCGGCCCGCCTTGCGGCCCGGCTCGTGACTGATCCCCGCCAGCGCGCGCAGCGGTACGAGCACCTCGCCGAGGGTCTGCCGCAGCAGCGAGACCCCCTTGTCGCGGCCCGGCACGATGCGCACCGCGTCCCCGTCGAAAGTCCAAGTGCCGTCCTTCTGGATGATTTCCGCCATCCGGCGATTCTCCCACTCACCTGGACGGGCCAACTGGCCTATACCTAGGGCCATGAGAGTCCTGCGACTGCGACGCGCACTCGGAACCCTCCTGGCCCTCGGCGTCCTCGGCGCCTCCGCGGCCTGCACGGCCGCCCGTGGCGACGACGCCAGAGCGGGAGCCGGGCGCCGAGCCGCCCTGACCCCCTTCGAACGGCTCCTGCCCGCCCCGGTCTCCGCCCGGGCCGAGGGCCCCGGGTACGCCGTCGGCCCGGGCACGGTCATCCGTACGCCCCGGGGCTCGGGCGAGGAGGTCCGCAAGGTCGGCGAGCTCCTCGCGGAGCAGCTGCGCCGCCCCACCGGCCTGCCGCTGCCGGTGGTCGACGGGGCCGAGGGGCACGGGATCCGGCTGCGCGTCGACGAGGACGCGCGGGGGGTGGGACAGGAGGGCTACCGGCTGGAGTCCCGCCCGGACGGGGTCACCCTCACCGCCCGCACCCCGGCGGGGCTCTTCCACGCCGGGCAGACGCTGCGGCAGCTGCTGCCGGCGGCCGGCCCGGGGACGGTGCCGGGCGGGGAGATCACCGACGCGCCGCGGTTCGCGTACCGGGGGGCGATGGTCGACATCGCCCGCCACTTCTTCACGGTGGAGCAGGTCAAGAGGTACGTGGACCAGCTCGCCCAGTACAAGGTCAACACCCTGCACGTGCACCTGACCGACGACCAGGGCTGGCGCCTCGTGATCGACTCCTGGCCGCGGCTGGCGGAGTACGGGGGCGGCAGCGAGGTCGGCGGCGGGCCCGGCGGCCACTGGACGAAGGCCGAGTACCGGGACCTCGTCGCCTACGCGGCGGAGCGGTACGTGGACGTGGTCCCGGAGATCGACATGCCGGGCCACGTGAACGCGGCGCTCGCCTCCTACGCGGAACTCACCTGCGACGGGAAGGCCCCCGCCCGCTACACCGGCGTCAAGGTCGGCTTCAGCTCGCTGTGCGTCGCCAAGGAGCGGACGTACGAGTTCGTCGACCAGGTCCTCGGCGAGCTCGCCGAGCTCACCCCGGGCCGCTACCTCCACATCGGCGGCGACGAGGCCCACTCCACCCCGGCCGCCGACTACGCGGCCTTCATGGACCGCGCCCAGGCGGTCGTGGCCCGCCACGGCAAGACGGTGGTGGCCTGGCACCAGCTGTCGGCGGCCCGCCCGGCGCCGGGCGCGGTGCTCCAGTACTGGGGCCACGACCGCACCCCGGCGGCAGAGAAGACCCGCGTGGCGACGGCGGCCGGGGCGGGCCACCCGGTGATCCTGTCCCCGGCGGACCGGCTCTACCTCGACATGAAGTACGACCTGACCACGAAGCCGGGCCTGGCCTGGGCCGGCCTGGTCCCGGTGAAGCGCTCGTACGACTGGAACCCGGGCGCCTACCTGCCCGGAGTCCCGGAATCCGCCGTCCTGGGCGTGGAGGCCCCGCTGTGGTCGGAGACCATCGCGACGCGCCCCGACTGGGAGTTCATGGCCTTCCCCCGGCTCCTGAGCCTCGCGGAACTGGGCTGGTCACCGGCCGGCGCGCTGGACTGGGACACGTACCGCCACCGCCTGGCGGCGCAGGCGCCCTTCCTGGACGCCCAGGACATCGCCTTCTACCGGGCGCCGGACGTTCCGTGGCAGTGACGGAGGGCGGTGACCTCAGGGGCCCCAGCAGCTGACGCTCTCCCGCCCGACGTCCGCGCCGATCTCCACACGGAAACCGGAACCGGAGGCGAACTCCAGCCCGGCCTCCTGCCCGTAGTACTCCGCGAATTCCGCCGGCCCCTCGAAGGTGACATTGAGCTGCTTCGCCTCGCCGTCCTCGTTCTTCGTGAAGCACGCCGACATCGGCTCGTCCCGGGCCCACGGCTCGGGCTCGAACTTCCAGCCGTCCGCCTCCGCGGCCTTGCGGTAGTGGTCGAGTACGTTCTGGCGGGATCCGGCGTATACGTGGATCCGTCCGGCGGACAGCCAGGCGTAGCCGCTGTCCTGCGTGCACTGGGCGTAGACGCTGCCGTCCACGGTCCGAGGGGACGTCGCGCCGGGCGGGGGAGAGGTGAGCAGGGGGAGCGACCGCTCCTCCAGCTTCTTCACCCGGGCTTCGGTCCCCTCGCAGTCGGAGAAGGGCCACAGCTGCGAACAGCCGGTCAGCCCGCCGGCGACGATCACGGCCGACAGCAGCGGGGCGGCCACGCGGCCGGGGCGGGTACGGGGCGGCATGGCGGCTCCCACGGGGCTCGACGGGCGGTGTCAGGGCGTGCTCGGGGAGAGTGTCCCGTTCGGGCTGTACGTGGTGAACACCGGGGTGCCGTCGGCCGGGGCCCGCTCGCCCCCGGTGATCCACAGCCGGGTCGGGCTGCCGGACGGGCCGCCTTCCGGGCGCCACACCGCCGCGTACCCGGCGGGGCCGGTGAGGCGCACGCCGGCCTCGACGGCCCAGGCGTCCTTGCCCCCCTTCCACAGCTGGAAGGAGGCCGGGCGGCCGAAGCCGGGCGGAGTGACGATCACGTAGGTGGCGCCGGCCCCGGCTTCGAAGTCGTTGTGGTCGCGGGTGTCCAGGACCGTCCACTCGGAGGTGCGCCCGGCCTCGTCGGTGAGCCGCCCCTGGACGTCGGCGTCCGTGCCGCCCTCCGCGACGTCGGCCGTCCGCAGGGTCACCCGGTAGGCGGCCGGGCCCGTGGGTGAGGGCGTGGGCGAGGGGGTGGGCGTGGACGCGGGTGTCGACGCGGCCGCGCCCGGGGCCCCGGTCGGCGACGGGGGGACGGAGGGCAGCTTCCCGGCAGCGGGCTGCTCGGCCGGACCGGCGGTCAGGGCGCCGACCGCGAGACCGCCGGCCGCGCAGGCCGCCAGCGCGGCTGCGGCCCACACCCCCTTCGGTATCCGGCGGGGGCGGCGCGCGGGCCGCCGGCGCGCGTCCGCCTCGATCCGCGGCAGCGTCCGCGTCGACTCCACCTCAGGGCCCGCCGCGCTCGGCAGGACCTCCGTCGCATCCGGATCCCACACCGCCGCCACTCCCCACTGCTCGCACCTGTAGACAGTCGGGCACCCTAGGCCAACGCCGCCCCTCCGCGATCTTGGCGATCACCCATCGGACACCGGTGGCCGGTCAGATCCCGTCGGCGGCGACGAGCTCGCTGTCGGCGGGCGGCCAGATCTGGGTGATCTTCTCGAAGTCGTGGTAGGTGATCTCGGACTGGATCCGGCCGGTCTCGGTCCGCTTCAGCAGGTAGGGGCGGCCCTGCGCGGCAACGTACTCGGTCACGGTGCCGCCCTGCGCACCCCGGTACATCAGCGTGATGGCGGGGCGCCCGTCGACGACGGCGGAGGTCCCCCTGGTGATCTCGGGGGTAGGTTCCTCCAGCAGCACCATGGGGTCGTGGAGTTGGCACTCCTTGGCGATGCCCTTCGTGTCCGCCTGGTCGGCGGTCAGTTTCATCCAGCGGCCGGCGGCCCGTTCGACCATCGCGTCCTCCTCGGCCTTCGTTCCCGTGAGGGCTGCCCGCCAGGCTTCGGCGTCGCGCTTGACGTGGACGATGTCGGAGGTGGCGTGGATCTCCGTGCTGCCGATGCCTTCGCCGCTGAAGGTGCCCGCGCAGTCCAACCCGACGAAGGAGAGGTCGAGCGAACGGGTCACCCCGTCGCCCGTCAGCCGGGCCCGCGCCTTCTTGAACTGCGCGGTCCGCGTCTCGTCGTAGGCGAGCAGCTGGATCTCCTCGGGCGTCTTGCCGGCATAGGGGTCGGCGGCGGAGGCGGCAGCGTTCTTGTCGCTCGTGGCCGACTCCGCGGAGCCGCAGGCGGTGAGGGCGAGAACGGCGAGGCACACGCCCACGGGCACGGCGGCGGCACGAACGGACAAGGTGATCCCCCCCTGGGATACGCGCAGGTGAAGCGGTGAGCGTACACGGCGCCCGGACGGCGGCCGCCGGGGCCGGGAACCGTGCGCGGCGCCAGGCATCGGCCCATGCGTGCAGGTCAACCCCGGCCCGGGGCGACGAGGCCGGATTCGTAGGCGAGGACCACGAGTTGGGCGCGGTCGCGGGCGCGGAGCTTGGTCATCGCCCGGTTGACGTGGGTCTTCGCCGTCAGGGGGCTGATCACCATGCGGTCCGCGATCTCGTCGTTGGACAGGCCCTGCGCGACCAGGACGACGGCCTCGCGCTCGCGGCCGGTCAGGCCTTCCAGCCCCGTGCCGGGGCCGGTGGAGCCGGCGGCGGGGGGCGGCTGGGCGACGTAGCGGTTGATCAGCTTGCGGGTGATGGAGGGTGCGAGCAGCGCGTCGCCGCGCGCCGCGACGCGTACGGCGTGCAGGAAGTCCTCCGGCACGATGTCCTTGACGAGGAATCCGGCCGCGCCCGCGCGCAGCGCGTCGAAGACGTACTCGTCCAGGCCGTAGTTGGTCAGGATGACGACGTGCACGCCGGCCAGGGCCGGGTCCGCGGCGATGCGCCTGGTCGCCTCGATGCCGTCGACGACCGGCATCTGGATGTCGATGAGCGCGATGTCGGGCAGGTGGGTCCTGGCCAGCTCCACGCCCGTGGCGCCGTCGGCCGCCTCGGCCACCACCTCGATGTCGTCCTCGAGGTCGAGGAGCGCGCGGAACCCGCTGCGGATGAGCGCCTGGTCGTCGACCAGCAGGACACGGATCACGAGGTCCTCTCCAAGGGGAGTTCGGCGAGGACGGTGAAGCCGCCCTCGCCGCGGGGTTCCGCCCGCAGCCGGCCGCCGAGGGCCGTGACGCGTTCGCGCATGCCGAGGAGCCCGACGCCGGGTGCCGGGGCGGCGTCCGGTGTGGCCTTGCCGTCGTCGTCGATGCGTGCCGTGACGGCGTCCGGACGGCAGTCGATCCGGACCGAGGCCGTGTCGGCGTGCGCGTGGCGGGCGATGTTGGTGAGCGACTCCTGGACGACCCGGTAGACGGTCCGGCCCACCGCGGCCGGCACGTCGTCGCGCTGTCCCCCGATCGTCAGCGTCGCGTCCAGGCCGATGCCGCGGGCCTGTTCCACCAGCTCGGCAATGGCGTCGAGCCCGCGGGGCGGGGTGGTGTCGTCATCGCGGAGCGCCTCCAGGGTCGCGCGCAGTTCCCTGTTCGCCTCACGGCCGGCCTGCTGGATCGCCAGCAGGGCCTCCGGTACTTGTTCGCCCCGCTTCCGGGCCACGTGGACGGCGACTTCGGCCTGCAGCTTGACGATCGAGATCTGGTGGGTGAGCGAATCGTGCAACTCCCTTGCGATGCGCAGCCGTTCCTCGTCGGCGCGGCGCCGCGCGGTCTCCTCCCGGGTGCGTTCGGCTTCGTCCGCCCGCCGCTCGGCCTGGCGGAGGGCCTCGCCGGCGGCGCCGGCGGCGATCAGCCAGGCGATTTCGAGGGCACCGCGGGCCTGTGCGAACGCCTCGCCCGTGTCGTGGAGGCCGGAGGCCAGGGCGGCGAGCGGGAGGGCGGCCAGTACGGCCACGCTCGCCGCGACCGTGGCGAGGCGGTGTCCGGCCCGCATGGCCGCGTACACCGCGAACAGGTACGCGACGGCCGCGACGTCGAAACCGGCCGCCTGGTAGCCCACCGCGCACAGCCCGGTGAAGGCCAGCACGGCGACCGGGGCCCGGCGTCCGGCCGCCAGGGCCAGGCCGCCGAGCGTCAGCAGCGCGTAGCCGAACAGGTCGGGCCGCGGGGCGGAGGGCTGCTTCGCCAGCCCGGTGACCAGCAGCGCCGCCGCCACGCCGACGGCGACCACCCAGTCCCTGACACCGGCCGACACGGCGAACCGCCCTCTGTTCATGGGCGTAAAACTAGCCGGATGCCGGTGCGGGGGAGTCCCCCTGGCGTACGAGTGGCCGACTACCGCGTGCGCAGTACTTCCGCGTTTCCTGCCGCGCCCGCGGCAGCCCGAAGTGTCTGCGTCCGAGGGACGACCGGGGGTGGGGCGGGCGGACATCCTCGGAGGAAGTCCAGTCGTGGAAGTCGCAGAAGGAGCACCCCATGTCACTCCGGTCGATGCTTGCCGAACCCGCGGCGGCGCTCACCCCGGTCCAGCCGCTCGCCGCCGACGTCTACACCATGAGCGCCGGGCGCATCGGGTCCGTCGTGGGCGGTCTGCTGGGGCTGACCGCCGTGGTCCTCGGCGGGATGGCCCTGGCCCGCGCCGCCGGGCGTTCCCGCAGCGGCTTCGGGCGCGGCGGGGCCGTCGCGGCCCTGGTGGCCGGACCGGTCGGGATGGCCATCGGCGCCCTGGTCGCGGCCACCGCCGACGGCGGTCTCGGTACCGGAAACGGGCTCGGCGGGGCGTACGTGGCCCTGCTGGTGGGACTTGCCGGCACGGCCCTCGGCGGCCTCGCCCTGGCCCGCATCCGGCGCGTGCCGACGCGGTAGTCCGCCCCGGCGGCGAAACGTCGTTGCCGCCGTCAGCGCGGGACCCTCTGGTCCTCGACCGTCCAGCCCGCGCCGAGCTCGCGGCGCAGCACCTCCAGGGCCGCGTCGGCCTCCGCCAGGAACGCCTCCGTCTGTGCGGGGGTCCAGGGCGAGGGGCCCCCGGGGTCGTCCCAGTCGAGCGAGGTCTGGTACCGCTCGGCCAGCCGGGCGAGCTCGGCCCGGGTCACCGGAGTGAGGGGGAGCGCCTCCAGCGCGCACGGGTATCCGTAGGGGCTGTCGAAATCGGCCGCGTGCGCCGGGCCCGGCCAGAGCGGGGTGTCGACGCCGTACTCGAAGAAGAACCGCAGGTGGTAGGGCATGCCGAAGACTCTCACGGCCGCGGTCGGATCGTGCCGTCACTCCTGGGGGTGGAATGCGGAGGTCCAGTGGGCGCAGCGGCGGCGCGGCCTTGCCCCGCTCGGGGCCGGCGCCCCCGAAAGGTGGTGGGGCCCCAGGAACCGACGGATGGAGTGCTCCCCCCATGCCCCTGTACCCCTCACGGCGCCGGGCCGGGCGCGTCGGCGCGGTGACCGCCGCCGGGCTGGCGCTCGTACTGAGCCTGCCGGCGGTGGCGACGGCCGCCCCCGGCGACCTGGACCCCGCGTTCAGCGGCGACGGCAAGGTCATCACGGACGTGACCGGCTACGAGACCACCGGAGGCATGGTCGTACAACCGGACGGCAAGATCGTCACCATCGGCAGGGCCAACTTCGAAGAGACCTCCACCGACTTCGCGCTGGTGCGCTACAACACCGACGGCGGGCTGGATCCGAGTTTCGGCGGCGACGGCATCGTCACCACCGACTTCGACATCGGCAATGACGAGGGCGCGGCCGTGGCCCTGCAGCCCGACGGCAAGATCGTCGCCGTCGGCGGCACCGCCAACGAATCCGGCAACGGGGCCTGGCTGGCGGCCCGGTACAACACCGACGGCAGCCTGGACACCGACTTCGGTACGGGCGGCAAGGTGGTCACGGAGATCGATCCCGACGCGATCGAGACCGCCCTGGCGGTGGCCGTCCAGCCCGACGGAAAGATCGTCGCCGGTGGGGAGAGCATCGGGGTGTGGTCGCTGGCGCGCTACAACGCCAACGGCAGCCTGGACACCGGCTTCGGTGCCGGGGGCAAGGTGACCACCGAAATCGAGGGCGGTTGCTGCGACGGGGTCCAGGACCTGGCCTTGCAGCCCGACGGCAAGATCGTCGCGGCCGGGGTCAGCACCGCCGGCTTCACACTGGCCCGCTACAACGAGAACGGCAGCCTGGACACCGGCTTCGACGGTGACGGCCGAGTGATCACGGGCTTTGGATCCGCGGCCACGGGCGTGGCCCTGCAGCCCGACGGCAAGATCGTCACCGCCGGCACGGCCGGCAACGCCTTCGCGGCGGCCCGGTTCACCGCCAACGGAGCCTTCGACCCGACCTTCGACGGCGACGGTAGGGCGACCACCTCATTCGGCCCCGAATACACGTGGGCTTCGGGCATGGCGCTGCAGTCCGACGGCCGGATCGTCGCCGCCGGCCAGTACGCGGGGGATTTCGCGCTGGCGCGCTTCAACTCCAACGGCAGCCTGGACACCGGCTTCGACGGTGACGGACGGCTGACCACCGACTTCGGGACTCCCTCGGACGCGGCCGGAGCCGTGGCCCTGCAGTCCGATGGCAAGATCCTCGCCGCCGGCGTCTCCGGCAACCCCGGATCTTCCGCCGCGAACCGTGCCGTGGCCCGCTACCTGGGCGGCGGAGGCAGCGAGCCGCCGGCCCCCGTGGACGTATTGTCGGTCACCAAGTCCGGAACCACCGCAGTCAGCATCGGCGACCAGGCCACCTACACGATCCAGGTGACCAACATCAGCACCACCGCCGCCACCGGGGTCTCCCTCTCCGACACCCTCACCGGCGCCGGGGGCACGCTGCTGTCCGCCGTATCCACCCAGGGCACCTGCACGGCGGCCGCCACCAGCGCCAACTGCACCCTGGGCACCCTGGCCGCGGGCGCCCAGGCCACGGTGACGGTGGTCGCCGAACCCCGGACCACGGGCACCCTGTCCGACACGGCCACGGCGAGCTCCTCCCCGGCCGACCCCGTCCCGGGCAACAACACCGCCACGGCGACCACCACGGTCAACAACGCGCGCGGCTGCACGATCATCGGCACCAGCGGCGCGGACACCCTGACCGGGGGCTACTTCACCGACGTGGTCTGCGGCCTCAGCGGCAACGACACCATCCGGCCCGGCTACGGCAACGACACCGTCCACGCCGGCCCCGGCAACGACAACGTCGACGGAGGCTTCGGCGACGACACGCTGAACGGCAACACCGGAAACGACATCCTGACCGGCAACTACGGCAACGACGTGCTCAACACGGTCGACAACGTCTCCGGCAACGACACCGCCAACGGCGGCTACGGCACGGACACCTGCACGACCGACCCGGGCGACACGCGCGTGAGCTGCCCGTAGCGGACCCCTGCTCATCTCGGAACGCAGACAGGACCCCCGCCGGCCGGTACAGGCGGGGGTTCCTGCTGTCCGCGCCACGGTCCGCGCACGGCGGAGTTCCATGAGCCCGAAGGAGCCTGTGCGGGGTCCCCCTCGAACGGTCACGCACATGCGCTCGCCGCGCACGCGAGCACCCGCGGCCACGAGGCGTAGTGGCATCCGGCCCTGAACGGCCACCGTTAGCCCGCCTGCCGTGGAAGAGCCATTCTGGAGGAGGAGGCGGAGCGATGGCGGAAGTTGAGCAGCAAAAGACCCAGCAGGAAGAGATTGACGACGCAATCACCGCCGAGTTGGCCGACAAGGAGATCGCGTCGGCAATGGCCGACATGGTGGTTTCGGCGGACGAGCTGCGGAAGGAGCTCGGGAAGCGCACGGAAGTGATTGAAGCGGCCACATCGGCCGAACGCAGCCGCCTCCAAGAACGGGAACAGGCCTTCGGGGACATGGGCCCGCAGTTGCGCGAGATCGAAACCTCGACAATCAGACTGCTATCGATTTCGTGGCTTTTCGTCGGCGTCGGGCTGATCCTTGCCCTTGCCGTCCCGCTCTCCTACGGTCGAAATGGTCCGGACAACACCACGTGGTTCATCACGTCGATCGGCGTCGGTATGTGCGTGTCTTCCCTCGCGATCAGGCTGATGGACCGGAGAACCCGCCGTTTGCGACGTGGCCTGTCGGTGGATGGGGCCGACTACGCCTTGATGCAGAGTGGGGTGGAGACGGCCAGGCAGGACTGGAGGTCCGCACTGCGGAGAGCAGTGGCGGGGCTGCTGCGCGAGCAGATCAACCGCCGTGGCCCCTCCTACTCCCTGACGCTCGACATCGCGGAGGCCGGCGGCCTGGAGGGCATGAAGAGCCCGTTGTTCCACATCGAAGTACCGGCTGAGAAGGACGCCGATCGGCGGATCCGCATGATGCCGGGCGGGAGCATCGGAATCGCAGGTCCGCGTGGCGTCGGCAAGACCACGCTGCTGCGGCAGTTCTGCTCAAAGGAACACGCACCGCCGAGTGACTCCACGGCAGACAAACCGTCGGTTCGTGTCCTGCTGCACGCGCCGGTCAAGTACGACGCCCGGGAGTTCGTCCTGCTGCTGTTCACCAGGGTGTGTTCCGCAGTCGCACCCGAGAAGGCGGACCAGGCGCTCGTCGGCCGCGAGTGGGAGGCCCACCAGCGGCGCAGGGTCGTGGACTTGGTTGCCATGTCGGTCCTCACGTTCACCCTGGGGTGGGGAACTTTCCTGCTGGTGACCAGTCTCGCCGGGTGGAAGCTCTCGCCGAACCTCGCGCCCGCGCTCACGCTGCTCCTGGTCTCATTGGCCGGGATCCCGCTCTGGCTGATCTTCCGCAACCGCCATGGGCGGGAGCCGCCCGACGAGTTCAGCGCGAACAAGGAGAAGTACGGAGAGACCGCCGCCGAGGCTGCCGAACTGCTCCGCGGGCTTGCCTACCAGCAGTCGGTCTCCCGTACGTGGTCGGCCGGTGTGAAGACCCCGGTGGGACTGGAGGGCGGAGTCTCGACGAACGTCACGATGACCGAGAAGCCCATGGGATTCCCGGAGCTCGTGGCGAGACTCAACGAGTTCCTCCGCAAACTGGCTGTCAACAACCGGGTCTTCATCGGGATCGATGAACTGGACAAGATAGATTCCGACGATCAGGTCTATCAGTTCATCAACGACATCAAGGGGATCTTCGGCGAGCAGGAGTGCTTCTACCTGATCTCCATCTCCGATAACGCGATGAGCTCTTTCGAACGACGGGGGCTGCCCGTCCGAGATGCCTTCGACTCCTCCTTGGACACGGTGATCACCGTGTGCCCGGCCGAGCTGAGTTTGTCGCAGACCTTGATGCGCCGCTGGGTCATCGGAATGCCCGAGGCTTTCCTGTGCCTGTGCCATGTGCTCTCCGGCGGACTCCCGCGGGACCTCATCCGCGTGGCACGTGAACTCATCCTGATCGCACACAGGGACCCGACTGTGAACAAGTCGTTGGAGGCGCTCACCCGGTCGATGGTGCACGCGGATCTCACCCGGAAGGCCCTCGCGATCGAGGTGGCGGCGCAGCGACTCGACTTCGAGCCGGAGACCGGGCAGTTCATCTGCACACTCGACGAGCTGCTGACCAATGCTCCGCCACCGACCGCCCCCTCGCTTCTCCTGGCCGTGGGACGTCTTACCGACGGGCTGACCTCATCGACGGAGACCCCCGAGTTCGCCCGGTCCACCCACGACAAGTTGAACCGGCTACGCCTGGAGACGGCCGCCTACGTCTACTTCTGTGCGACGCTGATCGACACCTTCGACAACTCCCTGGTGGAGGCCGAGGTGAAACGGCTTGCCGCCGCGTCGGGCGACGGCTCCCTCGCACAGCTCGCGAAAGTCCGTTCGAGCTTCGAGGTCAACCCCAGGCTGGCCTGGGCGACCGTCTCCCGCTTCCGAAGGGCGCGCGGACTCCAGCCGAAGTCCTACCCCCTCTGACGGTCGCTCATCGCGGGAGCGCGAGGGGTGTTCAGCTGGCGGGCGGGGTGAAGTCTGTAACGTGTGCGATCTGCCATGTGTCCACGTACTGCTGCCAGCGTACGCATTTCCCGGCGCGGAAGTCCCACACGTGCGCAGCCTGTGCATTGAAGTTCCGGCTCGTCGCCTTCGCTGTGCCGTGATATCTCACCTCGGCCAGCACCGTGTCGCCGAGCCCGACGATGCGCTGCACCTCGATGCGGAAGACATTGAAGTCCTGGGGAATCCGGGCGAAGACACCCTCGGCGACGGCTTGCGGCCCGATGAACGCCTTGCCCGGCCAGTAGGGCCCGTGCTCGGCCTCATTCCATTCGACCTGCTCGTCCAGGGCTCCGAGGACCGTGTCGAAGTCACCCTTCGCAATCGCTTCATAGAGGCCCTTCACGATCGCAGCGTTGTCGGCCATGGCTCCTCCTATGCTGTTGCGCCCCACGTCAAGCGTGTGCACACCGATTTCGCGGGGGCAAGTCGGCGTCGGTGTCCGTGTAACGCGCGTGCACGTGGAGTGATGGGCGTGGGTGCGGAACGCCGCGCCATGAAATTGCGCGGAGCAGCATCAGGGCCTGGAGGGCCGGAGGCCGCCGATGAAGGCGGCCCAGGCGGGGGCGGCGCAGCGGATGCCGGGGCGGGTGGTGCCCTTGCTGTCCCGGACAGCGAGTCCTCCGTCGGTGGTCCTGGCCACCTCGACGCAGTTTCCCTGGTCGCCGCTGTAGCTGCTCTTGTGCCAAGCGATGCCGGGTGCAGTGAGGGTACGCACGGATGGTGTCCTCTCCGGGTGTGGGGTCAGGAGTGCGTCAGTCCCTTGAGGCCGTTGATGAAGGCGGCCCAGGCGGGGGCGGCGCAGCGGATGCCGGGGCGGGTGGTGTCTTTGCTGTCCCGGACAGCCCGCCCGCCGTCGGTGGCCTCCGCCACCTCGACGCAGTCGCCGCCGGAGCCGCTGTAGCTGCTCTTGTGCCACGTGATGCCGTGGGGAAGGGGGGTTCGCATCGGTCTTGTCCTCTCCAACGTGCGGCTACAGCGCCCCGCGCACGCTGGCGATCAGGTCCAGGCTGTCGTCGGGGCTCAGCGCGATGGTTCGGAGCGAATCGAAGATCAGCGTATATTCTGCCGTCTCTTCCGGGGTCTCCATGAACAGTGTTCCTGTGCGGTGTTCGACGCATACGACGTCAGAGAAGTCCCGGTTGGGGAAGCCGAAGAGGACAAACGAACCGAACAGTCCGGCGTGCGCGCCAGCTCGGTCGGGGATCACCTGCAGTTCGATGAGCGGGTGCTGCGCCATCTCGACCAGGTGGTCGAGCTGCTGGCCCATGGTTGAACGGCCTCCCACGGAAATTCGCAGCGCGGCCTCGCCTTGGATGACGGAGAGCCGTGGCGGTTTGGGCTGCTGGAGGACGCTTTGGCGCTCCATGCGCGCGGTGACCAGCGCGTCGACTTCGTCGCTGCTCAGCCCTGCCTGTGCGGCGTTGATCACGGCCCGCGCGTAATCGGCGGTCTGCAACAGGCCTGCGATCAGGTTCGATTGGAACGAGCGGATGTAGTCGGATGTCTCCTCGTATCCGATGAAGTCGGAGTAGGACGGTCGGGCCAGGCTCGCCCGCTGCACCCAGCCGGGAGCTCGTCCGCGTCGGGCGAGCGTGACCATCTCGTCAATCTGCGTGTCGCTCGTGAGGCCGTAGAACGTCAGCAGGTCCCGCAGTTCGCCGAGCGAGATCCCAAGCCGAGCGTTCTCGATGCGGTTGATCTTCGTCCTGTGGCAGCCGATGCGCTCAGCTGCTTCCTCGGGCGTTCTGCCGGCCTCCTCGCGGAACTTGACCAGGAGCGCTGCGAGCCGACGACGTCGAACAGTTGGTCTGCTCTCGGACATTGGAATCTCCCCAACTGGACTGGTGTCACAAGAGGTTACCCGCCGCAAAAGATCTTGGGACGAGTTCCAAAGAGGCGCTTGCGAATTGCGCGCGAGCGGAGGAGTCTGGGCTTGCATCACTCAAAGTGCCGACTCGGAACGGTGAGTGATGATCGGAATGTCTGCAACAGAAGACCCCCGCGACCGTGCGACCGGTCCGGGGGCATGGCCAACGCTTACCAAGGAGCGTCAACGTGCTGCATCTTATCGGGCTGGTGCCACCGCTACGGCAATGGTGGCGAAGGCAAGTGCTCGTCCTCGCGACGTACGGGATCGACCTCGGGCCCCGCGTGATCCACGGACGGGCGGTGGCGCGGTGAGCGAACAGCACGAAGTGGTGCGGCGGTGGCGGCGGGACGTGCGGGCCGTTCCGCTCGCGCGGGCCGAGCTGCGCAAGGCTCTGGCCGACTGGGGGCTCTCCGAGCTGGAGGGGGACGCCCTGCTCGTGGCCTCCGAGCTCGTCACCAACGCCGTACGGCACGCCGTCGCTCCCCGCGACCGGGGGATCGAGACCAGGTACGTGCGGCTTGAGAACGGGGTGCGGGTCGAGGTGCATGACACCAGTCCCGCTCGGCCCGTGGTCGGGGCGCCGGAGCAGGGCGATGACGGCGGGCGCGGGCTCTATCTGGTGGCGGCCGTCGCCGATCGGTGGGCCGTCGGGGAGCGGGTCGGGCCCGGGAAGCGGGTGTGGGCCGAGTTGTCCGTGAAGGCCGCGCCGTGACGGCCTGGCTGCTGACCCCCGACCGGACCGGGAGCGAGGCGATCTACGAGGTCGAGTGCACCTCCTGCCTCGCCGGGTCCGGGCCGGCCGATGACGACGACGGGCCCGCCGTATGGGCCCTGCGCCATGCCCGCCAGACCGGACACACCGGCTACCGCCGGATCGTCACCGACTTCCAGCGGGCCTTCCCGACCCCGTGACGTGTGCGTCGGCCTGCGGCCTACGGCGTCGCGTCGACGGCCCGGCGGAAACGCTGGTACGACGAGTCGCCGGACGGCAGCAGGCCGGCCCGCACCATCGCCGCACCCAGCTCCATCTCGACGTCCCCGTCCTCGCATTCCAGGCCGCACTGGATGACCTGGGCGACCATCTCGGTGGTTCCGGCCCGGAAGACCGACCCGCTGTCCGACTGGTAGAACCATGCCTCGTACACGCGCGATCCGTTGGATTCCAAGTCCCACAGTTCGCAGGAGTAGAGGGCCGCTTCGTCGTCGGGGTCGTCCGGATTCAGACGCCGCTCGGCCGGGAGGTCCTCGCCGTCGTAGGCGGCTCCGCACAGCCTGAGCTGCTCAACCTGGACGGGATCGAGCTGCTCGACCGAGGTGATCTGCCGCCTGTGGGTGAAATCAGTCATGCGTGCGGACGCTAGCACTGCCTGCTGACAGTCAGGGCGTCCGCCAGTAGGGGACGGGGACCAGGTCAGCGCGAGCGGCGGAGCAGTTCGGCCGTCTCGGCGCGCCGGTGCCAGGCGATGACGGCCAGGGGCACCATGAAGATGAACGGGGTCCCGGCGTTCTCGCCGTGCATCGCGGTGAGCTGGGTGACGAACGCGAACGCCAGGAAGACGATCAGCGCGGTCGCGGCCGGCCCGGCCAGTCGGCGGACCAGCAGGCCGACCGCTCCGGCCAGCTCGACCAGTCCGGTCAGGTACATGAACCAGTGGCCTACACCGATGGCGTCGAAAACGGTCGTGGAGGCGGGGAGCGCGAGCAGTTTGGGCAGCGCGCTGGCCAGGGCGAAGAAGAGCGCGAGCAGGATCCGCAGTGTCCAGACCTGGCCGGCACCCGCCGCTACAACGCGTGGGTGACCTCGCTGACGAGGTCGAGGCCCGCCTTCGACGCCATCCATATCGATGTCCTTTACGGCGGGACAGTGACCATGGGGCTGTGATCTCGCCGGGCGGGCGTGGTGCGGCGGAGGAGCGGGCGCGCTCCCGAGGGACCGTATTCGGAAAGCGCGCCCGCCCCCTGTTCACCGCCGCGCGGCGTAGGGCGCGACGGGGTTCTTGAGGGTGCCGATCAGCTGGAGCGCGGCGGACGGGTCGGCGAGGTCGACCATCTGCTTGTTGTTGCGCAGCTGGAGGCGGTTCAGGCAGGACAGCTGGAACTCGGGAGTGAAGAGGTCGTAGCGGGCGAAGCGCTCCGCCAGGGCCGGGACCGAGTCCTGGTAGTCGTGGGCGCAGTCGGCCACGGCCCGCCAGAAGGTTTCCTCGGTGCAGATGCCTTCCGAGACCAGGATCGAGTTCAGGAAGCGGAAGAAGCAGTCGAAGACGTCCGTGAAGATCGACAGCAGCTTCATGTCCTCCGGGATGTCGGCCTTGATGCGCTCGACGGCCGGCGGGAGCACCGCGTCGACGTCCATGATCACGATCTCTTCGGCGATGTCCTTGAAGATCGCCCGCTGAACGACGCCGTCCTTGATGACCAGGATGGTGTTCTCGCCGTGCGGCATGTAGGCGAGGTCGTACTGGTAGAAGCAGTGCAGGAGGGGGAGCAGGTAGGCGCGGAGGTAGGGCTTCAGCCACTCGGAAGGGGTGAGGCCGGATTCCTCGATCAGGGCGCCCACGAAGGACTTGCCCTCCGCGTCCACATGGAGGAGGGAGGCCATCGTGGCCAGGCGCTCCCCGTCCCGCAGCGAGTTCACCGGGGACTCGCGCCACAGCGCCGCCAGCATTTTGCGGTACGGCGAGTAGCGGTCCGTCGCGCGCTCGTACTGGCGGTGGTGGTAGCCGATCGCCGCCCGCTCGCGGATGATCGAGAAGTCCACGGACTGGAGGACGGAGTCCCCCTCGATCAGCTGGTGCAGCCAGTCGTTGATGGCCGGGGTGGCCTCCATGTAGGCGGCGGAGAGGCCGCGCATGAAGCCCATGTTGAGGACCGAGATGGCCGTCTTCACGTAGTGCTTCGTGGGGGTGGTGGTGTTGAAGAAGGTACGGATCGACTGCTGCGGGAGGTAGGCGTCCGACCCCTCGCCCAGCAGGACCAGGCGGCGGTTGGCGATCTCGGCCGCGAAGGTGACCGTCGTCTTGTTCCACCACTGCCACGGGTGGACCGGGAAGAGGTGGTAGTCCGCCAGGTCCAGGCCGAGGGCCGCCAGCTTGGCGGCGAATCCCGCGATCGCCGGCTCGCCCAGTTCCTCGCGCATGAACGAGTCGTGGTCCAGGCCCGCGCCCGCCGTGAAGGTGGACACGTCCTTGCGGGCCGCCACCCACACCAGGTGGACCGGGCTCGCCGTCTCCGGGGCGTACGAGAGGTACTCGTGCACGCTGAAGCCGAGACGGCCGTTGTTCGCGACGAAGCACGGGTGGCCCTCGGTCATGCCCGTTTCGATGTCCTGGAAGGAGGACTTGGAGAGGACCGCCGAGGAGAGCTGGGGCTTCGTGTACTTGAAGCCCGTGCCGGCCAGGGTGGAGGAGATCTCCTCCAGGTAGACCGGGAGGACCTCCGCGCTCAGGCCCAGGGCCTGCTGGAGCTCGATGTGGAAGTCGAGGGCGTCCAGTTCCTGCGGGGTGCCGTCCACATGGCGGGTGATCGAGGACTCGTCCACCGCCCAGTGGTCCAGGGCGTGGAGGGTCGCGCGGAAGCGGTACTCGACCGTGCCGTCGTCGCTGCGGACCGAGTAGAGGCCGGAATCCAGCGGCGCGGGGGTGAGGAGGCGTTCGTGGGAGAACTCCGCGAGCGCCTTGCGGACGAGGGCGCGGTTCGCCCGCGCCCACAGTTCCGGGGAGAGGTGGGACACGGCGTCGGCGAGGCTCATATCGTGGCCGCCTCGAACTGGGCGCGGGTGCAGAAGCTGAGGAGGGCTTCCTTCTCCGGCTTCTGGACGGGGCCGTCCGGGACGAAGCCGACCGCCTCGTTGAGGGCGTGGACCGCCGTGTTGCGGACGTCCGGTTCGACCACGACACGCGCGGTCGCCGGGTCGGCGAACAGGGCGGACATGACCGTGGTGATCACCGCGCGGGTGAAGCCGGTGATCGGGGTCTCGGCCGGGGCGACCAGGAAGTGCATGCCGACGTCCCCGGGCTGGGGGTCGTACAGGCCGACCAGTTCGAGCTTCGAAGGGTCGTAGCTCTCCATCAGGAAGGCCGGGCGGCCCTCGTGGAGGCCGATGAAGGCCTGGTGGTGCTCGGCGGCGGCGATGCGCATGTACTCGCGCTCGACGTCCGGGAGGGAGGCGTCCTGCATCATCCAGAACGAGGCCTTGGGGTGGGTGACCCAGCCGTGCAGGAGCTCCGCGTCCGCGAAGGGGTCCAGCGGGCGGATCGAGAAGGTGCCGAGGGCGGCGTCCTCGCGGGTGAAGAGGGTTTCCGTGGTGGTGCTCATGCTGCCGTGCCTTCCGGAACTGCGAACTGCTGGAACGCGATGGACTTCTCGACCTTGTAGTACTCGCGGCCGAGCAGCTCACCGATGATGTACGCGTTGCGGTACGCGGCCATGCCCAGGTCGGGCGAGGTGAGGGAGTGGTTGTGCGTGGTGCCGTTCTGCAGGTACACGCCGCGCCCGGTGGTGTCCACGCTGTAGTTGCGCGCGGCGTCCAGGCGGCCGTGGCCGTCGAAGACGAGGCGGTCGCGGACGGGGGAGAGGAAGTCCGGGACGGTGTACTTGTAGCCGGTCGCGAGGACGAGGCCCTCGGTGGTGAGGGAGAAGTCCCGCTCCTGCTCCTCCTGGCGCAGACCCAGGGTGTACGTGCCCGTGGTGGTGTCGTACGCCGTGGAGTTCAGGGAGGTGTTGGTGAGCAGCGTGGTCGGGACCGCGCCCGGCATGGTGATCTTCTTCTGGTAGAGCAGGTCGAAGATGGCGTTGATGAGCTCGCCGTCGATGCCCTTGAAGAGGTTCTTCTGCTGGGTTTCCAGGCGGTAGCGGGTGTCCTCCGGGAGCGCGTGGAAGTAGTCCACGTACTCGGGGGAGGTCATCTCCAGCGTCAGCTTGGTGTATTCGAGGGGGAAGAAGCGGGGTGAGCGGGTCACCCAGTTGAGCTGGTAGCCGTACGTGTCGATCTCGGCGAGGAGGTCGTAGTAGATCTCGGCGGCGCTCTGGCCCGAGCCGATCAGGGTGATGGACTTCTTCTGCTGGAGCTCGGCCTTGTGCCGCATGTACGCGGAGTTGTGCAGGAAGTCGCCGCCCAGGCCGGCGCAGGAATCGGGCACGTGCGGCGGGGTGCCGGTGCCCAGGACCAGGCGGCGGGCGAGGTGGGTCTCGCCGCGGTTGGTGTGGACCTCGTAGAGGCCGGCCGTTTCGTCGTACGTGACCTCGGTGACGGAGGTGGAGTACAGGACGTTGTCGAGCCGGTCGGCGGCCCAGCGGCAGTAGTCGTTGTACTCGGCCCGCAGCGGGTAGAAGTTCTCCCGGATGTAGAAGGAGTACAGCCGGTCCTTGTCCTTCAGGTAGCTCAGGAAGGAGAAGGGCGAGGTCGGGTCGGCGAGGGTGACCAGGTCCGACATGAACGGCGTCTGCAGGTGCGCGCCGTCCAGGAACATTCCGGCGTGCCACTCGAAGTGCGGCTTCGACTCGATGAAGAGGCCGTCGAGTTCGCCGATCGGGGCGGTCAGGCAGGCGAGTCCCAGGTTGAAGGGACCGAGGCCGATTCCGATGAAGTCGTGGGGCTTAACGGTGGACGGCAAGGGAGTCTCCCAGGAACTGCGCGGCGTGGGTGGCGAGGAGGTCGAGTACGGCCGTGATGTCGGCCGCCGTGGTCTGCGGGTTGAGCAGGGTGAACTTCAGGTACTGGTTCCCGTCCACCTTGGTGCCGGCGACGACGGCCTCACCGGAGGCGAACAGGGCCTTGCGGGCGTGCAGGTTCGCTTCGTCGACCAGGTCCGGGCGGATGTCGCCCCCCGGCACGTAGCGGAAGACCAGGGTGGAGATCTGCGGGCGGACGACGACCTCGAAGCGCGGGTCGGCGGCGATGACCTCGTACCCCGCGGCGGCCAGGTCGACGACCTCGTCGAAGAGCGAGCCGACGCCGTCGGCGCCCATGACGCGCAGGGTCATCCAGAGCTTGAGGGCGTCGAAGCGGCGCGTTGTCTGGATGGACTTGTCGACCTGGTTGGGGATGAGCTCCTCGGCCATCCGGCGCGGGTTGAGGTAGTCCGCGTGGTACGTGGCGTGCTTCATCGTGTCGCGGTCGCGGACCAGCACGGCGCTGGAGCTGACCGGCTGGAAGAAGGACTTGTGGTAGTCGACCGTCACCGAGTCGGCGTGCTCTATGCCGTCGAGGAGGTGCCGGCGGGTGGGGGAGACCAGCAGTCCGCAGCCGTACGCGGCGTCCACGTGCATCCACGCGGAGTGCTCGGCGGCCAGCTGGGCGATCTCGGGGAGCGGGTCGATGGACCCGAAGTCGGTGGTGCCGGCGGTGGCGACGACGGCCATCGGGAAGAGGCCCTCGGCGGCGCAGGCCTCCAGCTCCAGGGCGAGGACGGAGGTGTCCATGCGGCGATTGCGGTCCACCGGGACGGCGATGACGGCCTCGTAGCCGAGCCCGAGCATGGCGGCCGACTTCTTCACGCTGAAGTGGCTGGCCTCGGACGTGAAGATGCGCAGCTTCGGGAGCAGTTCGGCCTTGGTGAGCTCGCGGCCCCGCTCCATCTCCCGCTTCATGACGATGCGGCAGGCCTCGTCGCGGGCGAGCAGCAGCGCGTGGAAGTTCGACTGGCTGCCGCCGGAGGTGAAGATGCCGTCGGCGGCGGGGCCGAGGCCGATGCGCTGGGCGGCCCAGTCGATGAGGCGGCGCTCGATGAGCGTGCCGCCGATGGACTGGTCCCAGGTGTCGAGGGAGGAGTTGACGGCTGAGAGGACGGCCTCGCCGAGCACGGCCGGGATGACGACCGGGCAGTTGAGGTGGCCGAGGTAGCGCGGGTGGTGGAAGTACACCGCGTCGCGCAGGTACACGTCCTCCAGCTCGTCGAGGACGGCGGCCGGGTCTTCGAGCGGCTTGTCCAGGTCGATCCGGTTGATGACCGGGGCGAGTTCGTCGACGGAGATGCCGGTGTGAGGACGCCGCGTGCCCGCGAGTTTGGCGGCGACGCGTTCGACTCCCTCGGTGACGGAACGCCGGTAGAGGTCCGCGGTCGTCTCATTCAGCAGATGCGAGCGCATCAACTTTCCTCCGGGCAGGGAAGCGGGGGGCGGGGGGTGATGAAGTTAGGTTAGCCTAACCTAACCTCAATGACAAAGAGAGATGGGCCCCGGCCGGAAGCCGGGGCCCATCTCTCAAATGCCTTGTGCAGTACGGGAATTGACTACAGCTCGGAGGTCGGCTCCTCGCTGGGGGACTGGCCCGCGTACGCCTCGGCGAGGAGCTGCTCCTCGCTCGCGCCGAGCCGCCAGTAGCCGGTGAACCGCACCGAGCGGCGGTCGACGGATCGTTCCTGCACGAAGTGGCGGCGCGTCGCGCGCACCGTGCCCGCCTCGCCCGCCAGCCAGACGTACGGGGCTTCGGCGGCGCCGGGTTCCGCCGAGCGCAGCGCGCTCAGTACCCGCTCCGTGCGCTCGGGGCCGATGGCCGCGCCGCGCACGATCCAGGTGATGTCGGCCCGGGCGGGCGTCGACAGCGCGAGCCGGTCGTCCTCGTGCGGTACTTCGAACCAGGCCCGGACCGCCGTCCCGGACGGCAGCCGCTCCAGGATCGCGGCCGCGGCCGGCAGCGCGGTCTCGTCCGCGTACATCCAGATCGCGTCGGCGGTCGCCGGGGGCTGGAAGCGTACGGACTTGTTCTCGGCGACGGCCGGCCCGATCGCCAGGATCCGGCGGCCGGTCGCCGCCCGTCCGGCCCAGCGGGAGGCCGGCGACGCATCCCCGTGGAGTACGAAGTCGATGTCGACCTCGTCGGCGCCCTCGGGCGTCCGGCGCTGTTCGCGCACCGTGTAGGACCGCATCACCGGACGCTCCTCGTCCGGCATCCCGCGCCAGGCGCCGAACCAGGTGTCCTCGTCCGTGGACGGGAGCACGGTGTGCTCCCGGCCGTCGGGCGGCAGGAAGAGCGAGAGGCTCTGGTCGAAACCGCCCGAGCGGAAGCCCGCGGGGGACGTAACCCCGAACGTGACGCGCAGGAACGAGTGGCCGAGGCGGCGGGTGCGGAGCACTTCGAGCTCGAAGAAGCGGAAGTGGGCCGCTTCCGGTGCGGTGGTCATGCGGTGGGTCCCCCCGATGAAAGGGGCCCGGCGCGCGGGGGCGCGCCGGGCCCGGTACTGGCTGCTGGTCAGCTGACCTTCTTGGCGTTCTGGATGGACTTCGCGAGGTCCTCCAGGATCTGCGCGCACTTGGCGTACGAGTAGATCGGCTCGGTCACGCGCGGGGTGATCTGGCCGGCCTTGACGGCGGGCAGCTCGGCCCAGGTGGCCTTCGCCTTCAGCTCCTCCGGCTGCAGGGTGCCGGTGCGGTTGTCGAGCAGGACGACGTCGGCCTTGTACTTGCCGGCGTTCTCCCAGCTGAGGCTCTCGAAGAAGCCGCCCTCTTCGAGCTTCTCCGGGGTGACGAACTCGACGCCGAGGGACTTGAAGTACTTCAGGTCTGCCGAGGTGTCCGGGGTGGAGACGTAGAACAGGTCGGCGGAGCCGGAGCCGACGAGCACCTTGACGCCCGGGTTGGCCTTGGTGGCCTCGCGCAGCTTCGCGGCGGCGGCCTCGAAGCGGGCCTTGGCGTCGACGGTGTTCTTGGCGTTCATGTCGGCGCCGAGGGACTTGGCGAGGTCGGCGGTGCGCTCCAGGGCCTTGTCGAGGGTGGCGTCGCCGCCCACGGAGATGGCGGCGGCCGGGGCCAGCTTCAGGATCTTGTCCTTGGAGGCCTCCGGGACGTACCAGTACGTGCCGTCCCAGGTGTTCGTGACGAGCAGGTCGGGCTGGAGGGCCGCGTACTTCTCGACGTTGAACTCGTCGTAGACGTTGCCGAGGATCTCCACCTTCGAGATGTCCATCGAGCCGGCCTGGACGTCGGGCTTGCCGTCGGCGGTCTTGGTCGGGCCGAAGACGCCCTTGACCGGGATGCCGTAGTCGTAGAGCGCGGCCGCGGTACCGGTGAAGGCGACGATGTTCTTCGGCTTCGACTTGGTGCTGACCTCCTTCTTGGAGGCGTCGTCCATGAAGGTCCAGGTGCCCGAGGCCGCGGAGCTCTTGTCGCCCGCACCGTCCTTGGCCTTGTCGGTGCCGCCGCACGCGGCGAGCGCCGCGACGAGGCCGAGGGCGCCGCCGGCCGCGATGATTCCGCGGCGGGTGAAGGAGGAGGTGCGGGACTTGGGCATGTCGATGTCCGATTTCGTGCGTGCCGGTGGCCACTGGGCCGTTCGGAGGGAAGGTTAGCCTAACCTTGGCTGAAGTTGGTAAGGGGGACCTAACTTTCTTCGGGAACGCCGAAGCGGCCCGCGTGGGTACGCGGGCCGCTCGGGGTGCATCCGGGCCTAGAACCGGCCCTGTTCCACCGCTGCTACGGGGTCAGCCGTTGTTGACGGTGAGGGCGGTGTTCTCCGTACCGCACTCGCTGGTGACGGGGTCGTGGGAGGCATCGCCGGAGTACTCGACCAGCCACCGGTAGGTGCCGGTGGTGGATACCCGGTCGGTGGTGTTGTTCGTCGAGGCCGACCCGTTGACGAGGGGCACGTCCCCCGAGTCGTGGATGGGGGTGCCCGTGCACGTGGCGTTGTTGTACAGGCGGAACTTGACGGTCCCGGTCGGAGTCCCGAAGTCGGAGGAGACGGTGGCCGAGTCGTTCGGGAAGAACGACTGCGTGGTCGAGATCCGCGATGCCGCCGTGGTCACGACCAGCGGCTCGGACGTGCACGCGCTGATGGCGGCCTCATTGTTGGCGTCACCGCTGTAGGAGGCCTGCCAGTAGAAGGTGCCGAGCGTGTCGAATGTCAGGGAATCCGAGGGGTCGACCACCCCGTTCGTGACGTTCTTCGTGCCGGCATCCCGCGCCCCGGCCGTGCAGGTGTTGTTCGAGTACACGGTGTAAGTGACCGTGCCGCTCGGGAGCGCCACCGGCGCCATGCTTCCGCCGCTCAGCGTCGCCGTGTCGAAGGTCGACTCGCCGACGTTGATCGTGTCGCGGTCGAGGAGGGTCGCGATCGTCGGCTGCCTCTTGTCGATCACGACCGTTTCGCCGGAGTCACCGCAGGCGGTGGCGCTGTTGGCGTTGTTGTTGTCACCGCTCACGTACTCGGCGGTCCAGTAGTAGGTGCCGACTTCGGTGGGGGTGACCTCCCCGGAGAAGTAGTCGCCGGGGCCGTCCACCGTGACGGGGACGAGGTCGGTCTCGATCTCGCTGTCGGCCGGGCAGCCCTGCTCGTTGAAGAGGTGGAAGGTGATCGTGCCGGTCGCGTCGTCGGTGGCGCCGCCCAGGGTGGCGGTGTCGCTGATCGGGTCGCCGACCGTCACCGGGGTTTCCGTCACCTGGGTGATGAGGGACGTGCAGTTGGTGATCTGCACCCGCTCAGGAGCGATGAAGTCCTTCACCTCGGCGTTGAACGAGTTCGAGGCGCGGCTCTTCGCGTAGGCCGAGCCGAACGACCTGCACCCACCGCCGTTCGGGAAGAGCGCGGTGTACGAGATCGCCGCCTCGCCGAACGTGAACGGGTCCAGCGGGCCGAGGCCGTCGTTGGTGGCGGGAGGCGGGGGCGGGCCGCCGGCCTGGTTCTGCGGGATGGCGATGGTGTTGATCGAACCGAGCGCCAGCGGGTTCGCGCCGCCACTGATGGTCGTGGACGGACCCCAGGCCGTGCCGGCGGCGTTCCATTCGCGGATGGAGATGGAGACGACCTTGGTTTGGTTCCCGGAGAGGTCGTACGTGATCAGCTTGTCGCCCGGGGTGCGGACGGGAGTCGCCGTCTCGGTGGGCCCGTTCATGGCGCAGTTCGTCGGAAGCGCCGACGTGTCGCAGAACTTCTGGTTCAGCTCGAAGTCCACCGTCGCCGTGCCCTGCGGACTCTGCACGCGGGTCCAGAACAGTTCGAGGAACTTCGGCGTCGTGGTCGTCTCCGTGAAGACGCCGAAGGCCTTCAGGTCGTCCTTGCCCGGCGGGATCGAGCCGGTGACGATGGTCGGGTTCGGGTTGTTCTCCGCCGTGCCCTGGCCGAAGGAGTCGTCGCCGGATCCGCTCGGCTTGTCGTACTTCGGCAGCACGCCGGGGCGGAATTCGGTGCCCGTGCCGCCGGTGAGCCAGTCGATGCAGCCGGCTCCGCCGTTGACGACCAGGTTTGCGCTGAGGTCGATCTCGAAGCGGCTGTTGTTGAGCGAGGTCGCCGTCGTCCCACACAGTTGGACGGCCGCCAGCGCCTGAGCGTTCAGTGCCGCGGGCACTGTGAGCGAGGCGGCGAGCGTGGCTGTGACGAGCGCGGCCCTGACTCGGCGCCTGCTCTGAGGCCCGGGCGGCTGCACGGAACTGATCACGAGGGTTTCTCCTCATTGGTTCGAGGCCGGAGCGCGCCTTCACCAACACGCCGGTTCTCCCGCTGCTGCGGAGACTGCGGCGCGACGCGCGGCCAGGAACGTAACACCGGCAAATCGCGCATACGCGGCAACACTCAGAAATGCCTCGATCTCATGATTAGTCATGCAAGATGCGAAAAGCGGCCCGCGAAGAATCGCGGGCCGCTTCGAAAAGGGCAGGGATCAGCCGTTGAAGCCCAGCTCACGGGCGATCAGCATGCGCTGGACCTCGCTCGTGCCCTCGCCGATCTCCAGGATCTTCGAGTCCCGCCACATGCGCGCCACCGGGTACTCGTTCATGAATCCGTAGCCGCCGTGGATCTGCGTCGCCTCACGGGCGTTGTCGACGGCGACCGTCGAGGAGTACAGCTTCGCGATCGCCGCCTCCTTCTTGAACGGCTCGCCCGCGACGAGGCGCGAGGCCGCGTCGCGCCAGCCGATGCGGGCCATGTGGGCGCGCATCTCCATGTCGGCCAGCTTGAACTGGATGGCCTGGTTGTCGCCGATGGCCTTGCCGAAGGCGTGCCGCTCCTTCGCGTACTTCACGGACTCGTCCACACAGCCCTGCGCGAGGCCGGTGGCCAGCGCCGAGATGGCGATCCGGCCCTCGTCCAGGATGCGCAGGAACTGCGCGTAGCCGCGGCCCTCCTCGCCGACGAGGTTCGCGAGCGGGACCCGCACGTCGTCGAAGGACAGCTCACGCGTGTCCGAGGAGTTCCAGCCGACCTTGGAGTACGGGGCGGCCACCGTGAAGCCGGGCGTGCCGGACGGGACGATGATCGAGGAGATCTCCGGGCGGCCGTCCGCCTTGCGGCCCGTCACGGCGGTGACGGTGACCAGGCCGGTGATGTCCGTACCGGAGTTGGTGATGAAGCACTTCGAGCCGTTGATGACCCACTCGTCGCCGTCCCGGACGGCGGTGGTGCGGGTGCCGCCGGCGTCCGAGCCCGCGCCGGGCTCGGTCAGGCCGAAGGCGCCGAGGATCTCGCCGGAGCACATCTTCGGCAGCCACTGCCTCTTCTGCTCCTCGGAGCCGAAGAGGTAGATCGGCATGGCGCCGAGGGAGACCCCCGCCTCCAGGGTGATGGCGACCGAGGAGTCGACCCGGGCCAGCTCCTCCAGGGCGATGCCGAGGGCGAGGTAGTCGCCGCCCATGCCGCCGTACTCCTCCGGGAAGGGCAGGCCGAACAGGCCCATGCGGCCCATCTCGGCGACGATCTCGTACGGGAACTCGTGCCGCTCGTACAGGTCGCCGATCTTCGGGGCGATCACGTCGTGCGCGAACGCCTCGACGGTGCGGCGGAGTTCCTCGTGCTCGGGGGTGAGCCGGTGGTCGAGGGACATGTTCTCGTTACTCCTTGTGGGAGAGGGCGCGGACGGTACGGGAGGGGCTGGGACGCCCCAGCTGTTCGGCCATCCACACGCTCGTGGCGGTGAGGGCGGCCAGATCGACCCCGGTCTCGATGCCGAGGCCGTCGAGCATCCACACCAGGTCCTCGGTCGCGAGGTTGCCGGTGGCGCTCTTCGCGTACGGGCATCCGCCGAGGCCGCCCGCGGAGGCGTCGACGGTGGTCACGCCGTGCTGGAGCGCGGCGAGGGTGTTGGACAGGGCCTGGCCGTAGGTGTCGTGGAAGTGCACGCCGATGCGGTCGGTGCCGACGCCGGCCGCGTTGAGGCCGGTGAGGAGGGCCTGGACGTGCCCCGGGGTGGCGACGCCGATGGTGTCGCCGAGACTCAGCTCGTCACAGCCGAGGTCCAGCAGGGCCTTGGCGACGGAGACCACCTGGTGGACGGGGACCGCGCCCTCCCAAGGGTCGCCGAAGCACATGGAGAGGTAGCCGCGGACATGCGCCCCGCCGTCCTTGGCCCGGGCCACGACGGGCTCGAACATGGCGAGGGACTCGGCGACGGTCCGGTTCAGGTTCCGGGACGCGAAGGTCTCGGTGGCCGAGCCGAAGACGGCGATACGGGTGGCCCCCAGGGCCAGCGCGCGGTCCAGGCCGCGCTCGTTGGGCACGAGGACCGGGAGCGCGGCGCCGGCCGCCCCCACGTCTGCGAGCAGCGGGAACAGCTGCTCGGCGTCGGCCAGCTGCGGCACCCACTTGGGGTGCACGAAGCTGGTGGCCTCGATCGTGGTCAGCCCGGCGGCGGCGAGGCGGCGGATGAACTCCGCCTTCACCTCCGTGGGTACGGCCGTCTTCTCGTTCTGCAGCCCGTCGCGGGCGCCGACCTCGTGGATGCGGACCCGGGCCGGGAGCCCGGGCGCCGGAACGGTCATGGGAAGCCCGACGCTCATGCGCCCGCCTCCGCTTCCGCTTCCGCTTCCGGGGTGACGACGGCCAGGACCTGGTCCATGGCGACCGTGCTTCCAGGGGTCACGTCGAGCTCGGTGACGGTGCCGGAGTGCGGGGCGGAGATGACGTGCTCCATCTTCATCGCCTCCACGACGAGCAGGCTCTGACCGGCGGTCACCTTGTCCCCGACGGCCACCTTGACGACGGTGACGGTGCCGGGCATGGGGGCGGCCAGGGTGTCTGCGCCGGCCCGGCCCGCGCCGGTGAGGTTCGCCATCACGGGGTCGTAGGTCTGCACGTGCCAGGAGTCGGCGTCGCGGCCGAGCCAGGTCCCCTCCGGGGAGGTGGCGTGGCTGAAGGTGTGCGTGATGCCGTCCAGCTCGATGGTGAGGTGGCCGGTGGTTCGGTTGACGATGCGGCCGTGGGCCGGTGCGCTGGGGCTCTGCCCCAGACCCCGCGCCTCAAACGCCGGCGAGGCTGGATCGGTACCGGAGTCGGTCAGTACGAGCTCGGTTCCGGAGCCCGAGGTCCGGGTGCGGACCTCGACCGGGTCCTGGCCGGGAAGCCGGAAGTGGTGCACCGTCCAGGCAGGGGTGCCGCCGAGGCGCCAGCCGTTGGCAGAGTCGAACGGGTCGACCCACCCGGCAGAGCCGCCGCCGTGGCCAGGCGCAGCCACCCCCAGCCCCGCCGGCGTTTGAGGCGCGGGGTCTGGGGCGGAGCCCCAGTTACGGGAAGGGGCGGGGTGGGGGAAAGAGCCCTTCAGCAGCGCCGCCGCCGCGTACACCTCGGCCGGGACGCCCTCCGGCAGCAGGGTGGGGAGGTCCCGCTCGACCAGCCCGGTATCCAGGTCGCCCGACACCACATCCGGGTGGGCCAGCAGACGACGCAGGAACCCCGCATTCGTCTGGACACCCAGGATCACCGTGTCGGCCAGAGCAGCCCGCAGCATGCGCAGGGCTGCCGCCCTGTCCGGCCCGTGGACGATCACCTTCGACAGCATCGGGTCGTACGTCGACCCCACCGGCACGCCCGCCGTCAGCCCGGAGTCCGTACGGACCGCCCCGCCCGACGGCTCGGACAGCGCCAGGACCGTACCGCCGGACGGCAGGAACCCCCGTGCCGGGTCCTCCGCGCAGACGCGGGCCTCGATCGCGTGGCCGGTCAGCCGGATCTCGTCCTGGGTGACGGGCAGGGCCGCGCCGGAGGCGACGCGCAGCTGCTGCTCCACCAGGTCCAGGCCCGTGATCAGCTCCGTCACCGGGTGCTCGACCTGGAGGCGGGTGTTCATTTCCATGAAGTAGTACGAGGACGGGTCCCCGCCCGGGACGATGAACTCCACCGTGCCCGCGCCGACGTACCCGCACGAGCGGGCCGCGTCCACCGCCGCCGCGCCCATCGCCGCGCGCGTCTTCTCGTCCAGCAGGACCGACGGCGCCTCCTCGATCACCTTCTGGTGGCGGCGCTGCAGCGAGCACTCGCGCTCGCCCA
Source organism: Streptomyces sp. NPDC091371 (assembly GCF_040684275.1). NCBI lineage: Bacteria > Bacillati > Actinomycetota > Actinomycetes > Kitasatosporales > Streptomycetaceae > Streptomyces > Streptomyces sp. NPDC091371. Next base: position 47,993 of record NZ_JBFBFP010000012.1, on the reverse strand, counting down.
GGTGCACCACGTTCCCGAAGGAGTCGGCGAGCACCTGGATCTCGATGTGCCGGGGCCGGTCCACCCAGCGCTCCACCAGCAGGGTGTCGTCGCCGAAGGAGGAGCGGGCCTCGCGGCGGGCCGCCGCGATCTCCTCGCCCAGTACGGCCGCGTCCCGCACCAGCCTCATGCCCTTGCCGCCGCCGCCCGCCGAGGGCTTCAGCAGCACCGGCATGCCGATCTCCTCGGCGGCGGCGACCAGTTCGGCGTCCGACAGGCCGCTGCCGGAGGAGCCCGGGACCACCGGGACACCGGCGGCGCGCACGGTCTCCTTGGCCCGGATCTTGTCGCCCATCAGGGAGATCGCGGAGGCGGGCGGGCCGATGAAGGTCAGCCCGGCCTCCGCGCACGCGGCCGCGAAGGCCGCGTTCTCCGCGAGGAAGCCGTAGCCCGGGTGGATCGCCTCGGCGCCCGTCCGCCGGGCGGCGTCGAGCAGCCGCTCCACCGAGAGGTAGCTCTCGGCGGCGGCCGCCGGGCCGATCCGGACGGCCGTGTCGGCCTCCCGTACGTGGCGCGCGTCGGCGTCCGCGTCGCTGAAGACGGCCACCGACCGCACGCCCAGTTCGCGCAGGGTGCGGATGACGCGTACCGCGATCTCGCCGCGGTTGGCGACCAGAACAGTCGTAAACATGGTCCTCACATCCGGAAGATGCCGAAGCGCGGCTCGCCCAGCGGGGCGTTCGCGCACGCGGTCAGGGCCAGTCCCAGCACCTGCCGGGTCTCCATCGGGTCGATGACCCCGTCGTCCCACAGCCGCGCCGTGGCGTAGTAGGCGTTGCCCTGCTCCTCGTACTGCGCGCGGACCGGGGCCTTGAAGGCCTCCTCGTCCTCGGCGGGCCACTCCTGGCCCGCGCCCTCGATCTGGTCGCGCTTGACCGTGGCCAGGACGGAGGCCGCCTGCTCCCCGCCCATCACGGAGATCTTGGCGTTGGGCCACATCCACAGGAAGCGCGGCGAGTACGCCCGGCCGCACATCGAGTAGTTGCCCGCGCCGTAGGAGCCGCCGACCACCACGGTCAGCTTCGGGACCCGGGCGCAGGCCACGGCCGTGACCATCTTGGCGCCGTGCTTGGCGATGCCGCCGGCCTCGTAGTCCTTGCCGACCATGAAGCCGGAGATGTTCTGGAGGAAGAGGAGCGGGATGCCGCGCTGGTCGCACAGCTCGATGAAGTGGGCGCCCTTCTGGGCGGATTCGGCGAACAGGATGCCGTTGTTGGCGATGATGCCGACCGGGTGGCCGTGGATCCGGGCGAAGCCGGTGACCAGGGTCTGGCCGAACTCGGACTTGAACTCCTGGAAGCGGGAGCCGTCCACGATCCGCGCGATGATCTCGCGGGCGTCGTAGGGGGTGCGGGAGTCGACGGGGACCGCGCCGTACAGCCCGTACGGGTCCACCTTCGGTTCTTCCGGCGCCTCGACCGACCAGGGCAGGGCCCCGCGCTCGGGCAGGGTCGCCACGATGTTCCGTACGATCCGCAGCGCGTGCGCGTCGTCCTCCGCCAGGTGGTCCGTCACGCCCGAGATCCGGGAGTGGACCTCGCCGCCGCCGAGCTCCTCGGCCGTGACCACCTCGCCGGTGGCGGCCTTCACCAGCGGCGGGCCGCCCAGGAAGATCGTGCCCTGGCCGCGGACGATGACGGCCTCGTCGCTCATCGCCGGGACGTACGCCCCGCCCGCCGTGCAGGAGCCGAGGACGGCCGCGATCTGCGGGATGCCGGCGCCCGACATGCGGGCCTGGTTGTAGAAGATGCGGCCGAAGTGCTCCCGGTCGGGGAAGACCTCGTCCTGCATGGGCAGGAAGGCGCCGCCGGAGTCCACGAGGTACAGGCAGGGGAGCCGGTTCTCCAGCGCCACCTCCTGCGCCCGCAGGTGCTTCTTCACCGTCATCGGGTAGTACGTGCCGCCCTTGACGGTGGCGTCGTTCGCGACGATGACGCACTCGCGGCCGCTGACCCGGCCGATGCCCGCGATGACCCCGGCGGCGGGCGCCGCGCCCCCGTACATGCCCTCGGCGGCCAGCGGGGCCAGCTCCAGGAAGGGGGACCCGGGGTCGAGGAGGGTGTCCACGCGGTCGCGGGGGAGGAGCTTCCCGCGGGCGGTGTGGCGGGCGCGGGCCTTCTCGCCGCCACCGAGGCGGGCCGCGTCGAGCCGGGCGCGCAGGCCCTCGGCGAGCTCGCGGTGGGCGGCCTCGTTGGTCCGCCAGGCCTCGGACGCCGGGTCCGCGGCGGTCGTCAGCACTGGTGCCTGCTGCATCGGTCGAGCTCCCTTGCTCGGTCCACACTGTGCACACTGTTAATGGTCGTTAACGTGTATGCGCCTTAGGTTAACGAGCGCTAACCGCCCTGTCTAGAATGGATTCCCATGAGCACCAGAGCGGCCGCCCCGACCCGACGCGAGCAGATCCTCAGTGAGGCCGCCCGCCTCTTCGCCGCACGCGGGTTCCACGGGGTCGGCGTCGACGAGATAGGGGCCGCGGTGGGCATCAGCGGCCCCGGCCTGTACCGGCACTTCGCGGGCAAGGACGCCATGCTCGCCGAGCTGCTCGTCGGGATCAGCGAGCGGCTGCTGACCGGCGGGCGCCGGCGCGTGGAGGAAGCCGGCGGGGATCCGGCGGCCCTGCTGTCCTCCCTCATCGACGGCCACATCGACTTCGCCCTCGACGACCGGGCGCTGATCACCCTGCACGACCGGGAGCTCGACCGGCTGCGGGAGGCCGACCGCAAGCTCGTACGGCAGCTGCAGCGCCAGTACGTGGAGCTGTGGGTGGACGTCGTACGCCGGCTGCACCCCGAGGTCGGCGAGGCCGAGGTACGGGTCTCCGTGCACGCGGTCTTCGGCCTGCTGAACTCCACCCCGCACCTGGCGGCGCTCGGCCGGGAGGCCACGGAGTCGCTGCTGCGGCGGCTGGCGCACGGGGCGTTCGCGGCCCTGTCGGACTGAGCGGACGCGGCGCCTCCGGCCGGGCGGCGGCAGAATGGCCCGTATGCCGAAGCCGATAGAGACGCCAGTCCCCAGCCGAGCCGAGCTCATCGACCACCTGGTCCGCACGCGGATCGCGGGGCAGGTCGCGACCCCGCGCGAGAACAACCTCTCCCACTACAGGAAGCTCGCCAACGGCGACCGGCACTACTGGCTCGGCCTGGAGCTGGGCGACCGCTGGACCGACGAGCAGGACGTACTGGCGGTCATGGCCGAGCGCGTCGGCGTCGTGGACGACCCGGCGTTCCGCGTGGGCCAGGACACCATCGACCCCGAGCTGACCGTGGCCGGCCTGGACCGGATGGCCGCGCGGCTGCGGAAGGCGGCCCTGGACCGGCAGAGCGTGCTGTTCGCCACGGGGCACCCGGGCGGGCTGCTGGACGTCCACCGGGCGACGGCCGCGGCGCTGCGGGCGGCGGGCTGCGAGATCGTGGTCATCCCCTCCGGCCTGGTCGCGGACGAGGGCTCGGTGTGGCAGTTCGCGGACGTCGCGGTCCTGGAGCGGGGCGCGACGCTGTGGCACACGCACTCGCCGGAGCCGATGGCCGCGATCCTGGACGGGCTGGCGGCTTCGAACCGCCCGCAGCCGGGCCTGGTCGTCGCCGACCACGGCTGGGCGGGCTGCGCGGCGCAGCGCGGCCTGGACGCGGTGGGCTACGCGGACTGCAACGACCCCGCGCTGTTCCTCGGCGAGGCGGAGGGCACCCTCCAGGTGGCGGTCCCCCTGGACGACCACGTCCGCGACCCGCGCTTCTACGACCCGATGGTGGCCTACCTCCTCGCCGCGGCGGGCCTTCTGGAGGAGTAGCCCGGCGGGCCGCCCCCCGGGGCTCCGCCCCGTACCCCGCGCCTCAAACGCCGGCGGGGCTGGGTTTCGCCGGATCCCCCGGGGTTGTCAGTGCGGGCCCTTACGTTCGGGGCATGGACAAGTCCGTGAACCCGCTGTCGGCGCTCGGATCCGCGCCCCCCGGTCTGCCCGCGGGCCGGCTTGTCAGTCGGCCCGTCCGGCGGAGCCGGCTGCGGCGGGCTCGGTCGGAGACGTTGCTGTGGCTCTCCGACGAGCCGGTCGACGCCCCGGCCTCCGCGTATCCCGCGCCCGCCGGGCTCCAGGCCGTGCTGCTGCACGACCGGCATGGGCCCCAGGAGTGGTGGGACGACGAGGACTACCTGGATCCGCACCTGACCTCCGACCCGGACGACCACCACGTCCAGCCGGTGCTGCGGGACTTCTGGGACGCGGTGGTGCCCGACCCCGAGGAAGGGGCGGAGGGGGAGGACCTGATCGCGCCCTTCGGGCGGGACTGGCCGGGCCTCGCCATGGCGGGGGCGGCGGTCGGGGACCCGGCCGCGGGGGCCGGCGCACTCGCCCGCGAGCTCATCCGGGACGGCGTGCTGGGGCGCCCCCGCCTGGCCCTGGTCCCGGCCCGGCGGGGCGCCGACGTGCCCGCCGCCATCGGCTGGTCCGGCCCGGTCAACCACGAGAACGACATGGCCAGGATCGCCGCCGTGCTGCGCTCCTGGGAGGACCGCTTCGGCGCCCGCGTCCTGGCGCTCGGCTTCGCGAGCCTCGACCTGTACGTCCCGGCACCGCCCCGCACCCTCGCCCAGGCCCTGCCTGTGGCCGCCGAGCACTTCGCCTTCTGCCCGGACAACGTCTGGCAGGGCTCCGGCACCGTGCGCGACTACGCCGAGGAGGCGATTGTCGGCTCGGCGCACTGGTCGTTCTGGTGGGACTGAGGGCGGGTCACGGGGCCGGCGTCGGGTCCAGGTACACCCGGCGGATCGCCGGGAAGCGGTCGCGCAGGCGGGACTCCGCGTCCTCGCACGCCGCCTCCACCTGCCCGGCGGTGGCCAGGTCGTGGAAGTCGACCTTCGCCGCGATCAGCACCTCCGCCGGGCCCTGCACCAGCGTGGTGAGTTCGAGGACCGCCGCCACGTGCGGCACGCCCAGCAGCACCTCCCGGACCTCGCCCCGCATCGGCGCCGGCAGCGGCCGCCCGATCAGGTACTGCGCGTTGGAGCGGCCCAGCTCCCACGCCACCCACACCAGCAGCAGCTCGATCAGCAGCGAGGCCACCCCGTCGTACGCGCCCGAGCCGGTGAGCTGCGCCCCCTCGCCGTGCACGAGCGTGTGGATGCCGTCGTACATCGCGAACACCGCGCCGCCGACGAAGGTCGCGATCGAGGCGAGCAGCGCCCAGATGTACCGCTCGGGCCCGTAGCCCAGAGGGTGCGCCTCGTCCGCGGGCTTCGCGCTGCGCTTGAGGGAGGTCAGGAGCAGTACTTCGGTCACCGTGTCGGCCACCGAGTGCGCGGCCTCCGACAGCATCGCGCTCGATCCGCTGACGATCCCGCCGAACGCCTTCGCGGCGGCGATCCCCAGGTTGGTCAGAGCGGCGACGATCACGGTGCCGACGCTCTCGGATTCCGCTTCCGCTCCCGCTTCGGATGTCATGGACCGACGTTTTGTCCGATGATCAGCGCGGAACGCGTACGACACCCTCCTGGATGACCGTCACGGCCAGCCGCCCGTCCTGGGTCCAGATCCGGGCCTGGCCCAGGCCCCGCCCGGCGGCCGCCGACGGCGACTCCTGGTCGTACAGCAGCCATTCGTCCGCGCGGAACGGCCGGTGGAACCACATCGCGTGGTCGAGGGAGGCGCCGACCACGTCGCCGACGGCCCAGCCGCCCCGGCCGTGCGCGAGCAGCACCGAGTCGAGCAGGGTCATGTCGGAGACGTACGTGGCCAGGCAGGTGTGCAGCAGCGGGTCGTCGCTCTCCAGCTTGTCGGCCGTACGGAACCACACCTGCGTGTGGGGTTCGATCGGCTCGCCGACGCTGCCCCACGGCGGGGTCGTCGCGTACCGCAGGTCCACCGCGCCGCGCGCGTCGATCAGCCGCTCCACCACGCCCGGGTCGCGGAAGACGTCCCGGTAGGCGGGCAGGGACTGCTCCGCCGTCGGCAGGGACTCCGGGTCCGGGGCGGCGGGCATGGCGGCCTGGTGGTCGAGCCCTTCCTCGTACGTCTGGAACGACGCGGAGAGGTGGAAGATCGGCTGGCCGTGCTGGACGGCGACCACCCGGCGGGTGGTGAAGGAGCGCCCGTCGCGGATCCGGTCCACCGAGTAGACGATGGGCGCGCCCGCGTCCCCGGCGCGCAGGAAGTACGAGTGCAGCGAGTGCGCGGTGCGGTCCTCGGGCACGGTCCGGCCGGCCGCGACCAGCGCCTGGGCCGCGACCTGGCCGCCGAAGACGCGCGGCACCAGCGAAGGACGGCTGGTACCGCGGAAGATGTTCTCCTCGATCTGCTCGAGGTCGAGCAGATCGAGGAGCGTCGTCAGTGCCTCGTTCATGGGGGAAGCGTAAGTGCCTTGACGGACTTACGAGCCTTAAAGACCCATGGACTTGGCGATGATGGACTTCATGATCTCGCTGGTACCGCCGTAGATGCGGTTGACGCGGTTGTCGGCGTACAGACGGGCGATCGGGTACTCGTTCATGTAGCCGTAACCGCCGTGCAGCTGGAGGCACTTGTCGATCACGCGGTGCGCGACCTCGGTGCAGAACAGCTTGGCGCTGGCGGCCTCGGCCGGGGTCAGCTCGCCCGCGTCCAGGGCCTCCAGGGCGCGGTCGGCGACGGCCTGGGCCGCGTCCACCTCGGCCTGGCAGGAGGCCAGTTCGAACTTGGTGTTCTGGAAGTGCGCGACCGGCTTGCCGAAGACGGTGCGGTCCGTGACGTACTGCTGGGCGAACCGGACGGCCGCGGCGGCCTGCGCGTACGCGCCGAAGGCGATGCCCCAGCGCTCGGACGCCAGGTTGTGGCCGAGGTAGTAGAAGCCCTTGCCCTCCTCGCCGAGCAGGTCCTCGACCGGCACCTTCACGTCGACGAACGCCAGCTCGGCGGTGTCGGAGGTGCGCAGGCCGAGCTTGTCCAGCTTGCGGCCGATGGAGTAGCCCTCGGACTTGGTGTCCACGGCGAACAGCGAGATGCCGGAGCGGCGGTCCTCGGCCGTCGGGGCGGAGGTGCGGGCGCAGACGATCACGCGGTCGGCGTGGACGCCACCGGTGATGAAGGTCTTGGCGCCGTTGAGGACGTAGTGCGTGCCGTCCTCGGAGAGCTTGGCGGTGGTCTTCATGCCCGCGACGTCGGAACCGGTGCCCGGCTCGGTCATCGCGAGGGCCCACATCTCCTCGCCGGTGACGAACTTCTCGAGGTAACGCTTCTTCTGCTCGTCGTTGGCGAGCATCTTGATGTAGGGGAGCGCCAGCAGCACGTGCACGCCCGAGCCGCCGAACTGGACGCCCGCGCGCGAGGTCTCTTCGTAGAGCACGGCTTCGAACTTGTGGGTGTCCAGGCCCGCGCCGCCGAACTCCTCGGGGACGTTGATGCCGAACAGGCCCAGCTCGCCGAGCTTGTAGTAGAAGTCGCGCGGAGCCTGGCCCGCGGCGAACCACTCGTCGTAGACGGGGACGACCTCGGCCTCGATGAAGGCGCGGATGGTCTCGCGGAATGCCTCGTGGTCCTCGTTGAACACCGTACGGCGCACGGCCGACTCCCCTCTTTGCGGCTGAACCACCGCCGCTCTCGCGGAGGTGGTTGTGCGCCGTCGTGGTCCCTCGAATGATGGCTGATACCTAAGCGCTTGCTCAGGTTAAGTTACCCGCGAGTTGTCCTCCCTGTCCAGAGTCCGGGACGTGAGTCAGGCCTCGTCGAGGAAGGGGACCACGGCCGCCGGCAGGAGCGGGGAGGCGAAGAGGTCATAGTGCGTGGCGCCCGGCAGGACGGCCAGCCGGGATGCCGGACGGCCCGATCCGTCCCAGCCCGGGTCCTTCCGGCCCCCGCCGAGCAGGCCGAAGAACTCGGCCATGTGGGCGGGCGGCACCGCGTCGGCGTCACCGAACACCAGCAGGGTGGGCGCAGTGATCCCGGTGATCTCGGACGTCCAGTCGTAGTCCTGCTGCACCAGCTCGGCCACCTTGCCGACGAGGACCGGCCAGTCCTCCGCCCGGGGCGCGAGGCGGGCGTACGCGTCGTAGACCGGGGACTGCTTCATCGGCTCGGCGGCCGCCGCGCTCATCTGGTCCATCTGGGCCCTGACCTCGGGAAACCAGCCGTCCCGCCGGGCGGGAGCGGAGACCACGACCAAGCGGCGCACGAGGCCCGGGTGCTGGATGGCGGTGCGCAGGGCGACTTCGGCGCCCAGGGAGTAGCCGAGCAGGTCAGCCCGCTCCGCGCCGACCTCCTTGAGCAGGGCGGCGACGTCGTCGGCCATCAGCTCCGCCTGCAGCGGGCGGTCGATGTCCGCCGTGCGGCCGTGGGCCTGGAGGTCGACGACGAGGACCCGGCGCCGCTCGGCGAGTGCGGGCAGCAGCGGCGCGAACATCTCACCACTCCCCAGCCCGCCGTGCAGCAGCACCAGCGGGTCGCCGCCGTCACCGTCCGCGGCCGGGCCGTGCTCCTCGAAGTACAACGACAGGCCGTTCACCTCGGCGTAGCTCATCGACTCACCCTTCTCGAAAGATCACTCGCTCGTTCGAGAGGGTTGACTGCCGGGGCACGCCGAACTCATCGGCCGCGGCGACGAAATTCTCGGCGATTCGCTCCGCGCCGTGCACCGGGTCGCCCTCAGGCGTGGGGCCCGGCTTCCGGAGGCGGTGCGGGACGCGCTGCGGGGGGAGTGGCCTCCCAGCGCAGGGCGAACCACAGCTCCATGCGGGTGTCCGGATCGTCCAGGTCGCGGTCCAGGAGGGCGGCGGCCCGGGAGATCCGCTGGCGGACCGTGTTGCGGTGGACGCCGAGCGCGGCGGCGGTGCGGTCCCAGCTGCCGTGGTGGGCCAGCCAGGCGCGCAGGGTTTCGCGCAGCGCGGGGTTCAGCGGGGCCAGCAGGGCCTCGGCGTGGGCGCGGGCCTCGGCCTCGCCGACCAGCCCCGCGAAGCCGGGGTCGGCGGGCCGCCCGAGCGGGGTGCGGGCCGCCTCCGCCCGTTCCAGGGCGCGCCGGGCCTGGGCGTCTGCCGTCGCCAGCTCCGCCGGCCCGGCCGGGGCGCTCACCCCCAGGCGCCACCCCGGCTGCACGGCGGGCTCCCGGTCGGCGAGCAGGCGTACGCGATCCCCCTGTGCGTCCAGCAGTACGGTGCCCAGCGCGGCCGCCAGGGCGTGCGGGTCGGCTGCGCCGCGGGCGTGGACGACGTACCAGGGCCCGGGGGCGAGGGCGTCGGCCGGGGACCCGCCGAGGAGCAGCCGGGTGAGGGCCGCGGCCTCTGCCCTGGCCGGGCGGTGGGTGGTGAGCAGGCTCAGCAGCACCGCCGCCACCGAGGCGATGGTGTGGTCCCCGGGGGAGCGCGCCGGGGCGGCGACCCCGAGCGCGGTGGCGGGGCCGGGTTCCGGCAGGCCGGCGGGGGCGCTGGGTCCGGGCTGGTTCGCGGGGGTCCCGGAGCCTCCGGCCCGGCTCGCGGAGGTGCCGGGGCCGGGCGCGGGCCGGCCCGGCGCGGTGGCGGGGACTGTGCCCGTGGCCGGGAGGCTGTCGGGGGCGGGGCCGGGCTGGGCCGCGGGGGTGGCGGGCGCGGAGCCGGGCCGGGGCGCGGGGGTTTCGGGGGCGGAGCCCGCCGCAGGCGTTGGGCGGCCCAGGGCATACGCCGCGAGGTGCCACCCCGCGGCCTGGTCGGTCGCCGTCGAGGGGCCGCCCGGCCGCCCGGCCCGGGCCAGCAGCGCGTGCAGGGCCGCTGCCGCCCCGGGGGGCGGCGGGGCGCCCGCCGAGCGGCCGTCCGGCCAGAGCGTGACGTGGCCGCCGAGGCTCGCCGCGAGGCGGGAAAGCACCGCCGGGACCGGATCGGGGCGGGCGGCGGCCGCGGCCAGGGACTGCTGGGCCTCGGTCACCCGGCGCAGCTCGCGGGTGCGGGCCTCGGCCATCAGCCGCCAGACGGCGCGGGCGACCGCCGTGAAGGGGGTCGCCGGTGGGACCTCCAGCAGCGGCAGGCCGTGCCGTTCGCAGGCCTCGACGAGGGTCCGCGGCACCGTCTCGTGCACGGGGGTCACCCCGAACCCGAGCGCGGCCACCCCGGCCCGCACGAGCCGCCGCACATACTCCTCGGCCTCCCCGCCACCGCCGGCCTGCCCGGTGCTGCCCGCCAGCCCGGCGACGGCCTCCCCCGCCTGCCCGGCCGGCGAGGCCCCCGTGAGGTCGGCGCCCGCCGTCAGCAGGAGTTCTCCGCCCAGGAGGTACGGGGAGGGGTCCGCCATCTCCGAGGCGTGGACGCCGTGGACCCGGACGTCGGCGCCGCCCCCCAGCAGCCGCAGCCCCAGCCCGTCCGTGCCGAGCAGGGCGGCGAGCCGGACCGGCTCGGTCGGCGGCGTGGGCCGCGGGCCCCCGCCCGCCCGCTCCGCGCCGTCGGCAGGAGGCAGCTCCATGGATACTCCGTACACATCTGTGGCCTGTAGTGGATGAAACGTACACTTCGCGCGCCCGAGGTGTCCGCTTACGCTCGAAGGACCGCACCGATCAGCCATCCGGAAGGGCACCCCTCATGAGCACGCAGCCGCGCGGACCCGTCGACTCCTCCCGCATCCCGCGCTACGCGGGCCCGGCGACCTTCGCCCGGCTGCCCCGCCTCGACGAGGTCGGCTCCGCCGACGTCGCCGTCGTCGGCGTGCCCTTCGACTCGGGCGTCTCCTACCGCCCCGGCGCCCGCTTCGGCGGCAACGCGATCCGCGAGGCCTCGCGCCTGCTGCGCCCGTACAACCCGGCGCAGGACGCCTCCCCCTTCGCCCTCGCGCAGGTCGCGGACGCCGGCGACATCGCCGTGAACCCCTTCAACATCAACGAGGCCGTCGAGACCGTCGAGGCCGCCGCCGACGAGCTGCTGAACGCCGGCTCCCGCCTGATGACCCTCGGCGGCGACCACACCATCGCCCTCCCCCTCCTGCGCTCCGTCGCGAAGAAGCACGGCCCGGTCGCGCTCCTCCACTTCGACGCGCACCTCGACACCTGGGACACGTACTTCGGCGCCGAGTACACCCACGGCACCCCGTTCCGCCGCGCCGTCGAGGAGGGCATCCTCGACACCGAGGCGCTGTCCCACGTCGGCACCCGCGGCCCGCTCTACGGCAAGCAGGACCTGGACGACGACGCCAAGATGGGCTTCGGCATCGTCACCTCCGCCGACGTCTACCGCCGCGGCGCCGACGAGATCGCCGACCAGCTGCGCCAGCGCATCGGCGACCGCCCCCTCTACATCTCCATCGACATCGACGTGCTCGACCCGGCCCACGCGCCCGGCACCGGCACCCCGGAGGCGGGCGGCATGACCTCCCGCGAGCTGCTGGAGATCATCCGGGGCCTGTCCTCCTGCAACCTGGTTTCGGCGGATGTGGTCGAGGTGGCCCCGGCGTACGATCACGCGGAGATCACCTCGGTCGCGGCCTCGCACACCGCGTACGAGCTCACCACGATCATGAGCCGCCAGATCGCGGCGGCGAAGGCGAAGTAAGCGCAGCAAGAAGGGCACCACGCACCCGTGACGCACGACCACGACCTGGTTCTCCGCCCCACCGAAGCCCAGACGGCCGCCGCCCTGGCGCCGCCACCGGGCCGCACGGGCGGGGACCTGGTCGTGGAGACGCTGCGCTCGCTCGGCGCGACCACCGTGTTCGGCCTGCCGGGCCAGCACGCCCTCGGCCTCTTCGACGCCGTCGGCCGCTCCGACCTCCGCCTCATCGGGCTCCGTACGGAGAACAACGCGGCCTTCGCCGCCGACGCGTACGGCCGCCTCACGGGCGAAGCGGTCCCGCTGCTCCTCTCGACCGGCCCCGGCGCCCTCATGGCCCTGCCGGCCCTCGCCGAGGCCGCGGCCGCCTCGGCCCCCGTCCTGGCGGTCTCCTCCCAGGTCCCGACCCCCGGCCTGGGCGGCGGGCGCCGCGGCCACCTGCACGAGCTGCGCGACCAGTCCGCCTCCTTCCGCGAGGTGGTGAAGTCGGTCCACCTCGCCCGCACCCCCTCCCAGATCCCCTCCGTCATCGCGGAGGCCTGGGAGTCGGCGCTGACCGCCCCGCACGGCCCCGTCTGGGTGGAGATCCCGGAGGACGTGCTGCGTGCGGAAACGCTGATCCCCCAGGTCACGGGCATGGACGCGACCCCGCACGAACTGGCCCCCCGCCCGGAGCTCACCGCGCTGGCCGCCCACTGGCTGGCGAAGGCGGAGCGCCCCGTGATCATCGCGGGCGGCGGAGTGGTCCGCGCCGACGCCTCCGGCAAGCTGCGGCAGCTCGCCGAACGCCTGAACGCCCCCGTCGTCACCACCTTCGGCGGCAAGGGCGCCTTCCCGTGGACGCACCCGCTGTCCCTCCAGTCCTGGCTGGAGGACCGCCACACGACGGACTTCCTGGAGGACGCGGACGTCCTCCTCGTCGTGGGCTCCGGCCTGGGCGAACTGTCCTCGAACTACCACACGTTCTTCCCCACGGGCCGGGTCGTCCAGATCGAGGCCGACCTCGGCAAGCTGGAGTCCAACCACCCGGCCCTGGGCATCCACGCGGACGCCCGCCTCGCGCTCCAGGCCCTCCTGGAAACGGTGCCCGTCCGCGAGGACCCGACCGCCCCCGAGCGCGTGAAGCTGCTCCTCGCCGCCGTCGCGGACCGCCTCGCCACCCAGGACGTGGCGCGTGAGCAGCAGCTCCTGACCTCCATCCGCCAGGCCCTGCCGCCCCGCTCCCCGTCCTTCTGGGACATGACGATCCTGTCGTACTGGGCCTGGTCGGCCTTCGACCCTAAGCACCCCAACACCATGCACTCGGCGCAGGGCGCGGGCGGCCTCGGCTACGCCTTCCCGGCCGCGCTCGGCGCGGCCCTCGCGGAGCCGGACACCCCGGTGCTGGCGGTCTCGGGCGACGGTGGGGCGATGTACTCGGTCTCCGAACTGGCCACCGCGCGCCAGCACGACCTGGACGTCACCTGGCTGATCGTGGACGACGGCGGCTACGGCATCCTGCGCGAGTACATGACGGACTCCTTCGGCCGCGCCACGGCCACCGAACTCACCCGCCCCGACTTCGTGGCCCTGGCCGGGTCCTTCGGCGTCCCGGCCGCCACGACGAGCCCGGAAACCCTGAAGGACGACCTGAAGAAGGCCCTCGGTACTCCCGGCCCCTCGGTCCTCGTCCTCCCGGCCACCCTCAAGATGTTCGCCCCGACGCACCTCTAGGAGCGGCCGGAGCCGGGGCGGGCCCGTCAGCAGATCGGGCCCGGCCGGGCCGCCGTCGCGCGCAGGAGGTCGCGGACCAGGTCGAAGTCGATGGACTCCGGCTTGCGGAAGCGCAGGCAGCCCTTGCCCGTGTCATGGCCGGCCAGGGCCTCGGCGAAGGCGTCCCGGACGTCCGTGCGCATGAGGTGGAAGGAGACGTACTGCTTCTGGCTCGCGAACGCGATCTCGCCGACGCCGTCCCGTTCGTACACCGGCATCCCGTACGCCATGACCTCCTCGAAGCCCTCCAGCTCCGCCCGGCACAGCTCCCGCAGCCTGGTCACGACCCCGTTCGATTGTTGCGGCGGGATGAAATCAGCCGGTCGGGACGTTGGCGCTTCCGGCAGGACAGGACGAACGGGGAGGCCCACGTGGCGGCGGCAGAGACGGCGACAGGGGACAAACAGGGGTGGGGAAGGCGGCTCGCCGCCTACACCTGGCGCTACAAGGCCAACGTGCTGCTCGCGCTCGGCTCCTCGCTCGCCGGCATGGCGGTCATGGCACTCGTGCCCCTGGTCACCAAGGTGATCATCGACGACGTCATCGGGGACCGGAGCAAGCCCATGGGCCCGTGGGCCGGGATGCTCATAGGCGCGGCCGTGCTCGTCTACGTACTGACCTACATACGCAGGTACTACGGCGGGCGGCTCGCCCTCGACGTGCAGCACGACCTGCGCACCGACATGTACGACACCATCGCCCGCCTCGACGGGCGGCGCCAGGACGAGCTGTCCACCGGGCAGGTCGTCGGGCGGGCCACCAGCGACCTGCAGCTGATCCAAGGGCTGCTCTTCATGCTGCCCATGACCATCGGGAACTTCCTGCTCTTCGGGATATCCCTCGGGATCATGCTGTGGCTGTCCCCGCTGCTGACGCTGGTCGCCCTGCTCATGGCCCCCGCGCTCTGGTTCATCGCCAAGCGCAGCCGCAAGAAGCTCTTCCCGGCCACCTGGTACGCCCAGGGCCAGGCCGCCGCCGTCGCGACCGTCGTCGACGGGGCCGTGACCGGCGTACGGGTGGTCAAGGGCTTCGGGCAGGAGGAGCAGGAGACCGGGAAGCTGCGCGCGGCCGGCCGCAGGCTGTTCGCCGGGCGGCTGCGGGCCATCCGGCTGAACTCGCGCTACACCCCCGCCCTCCAGGCCGTACCCGCCCTCGGGCAGGTCGCGATGCTGGCCCTCGGCGGCTGGATGGCCACCAACGGGCAGGTGACGCTGGGCACCTTCGTCGCCTTCTCCACCTACCTCGCCCAGCTCGTCGGGCCCGTCCGCATGCTCGCCATGGTGCTGACCGTGGGACAGCAGGCACGCGCGGGCGTGGAGCGGGTCTTCGAGCTGATCGACACCGAGCCCGCGATCCGGGAGGGTGCGCGCGAACTGCCCGCCGACGCGCCCGCCACCGTGGAGTTCGAGGACGTCCGGTTCGGCTACGACCCCGAGCGGCCCGTCCTCGACGGGTTCTCGCTGTCGGTGGCGGAGGGCGAGACCGTCGCCGTCGTGGGGGCCTCGGGCAGCGGGAAGTCCACCGTTTCGCTGCTGCTGCCCCGGTTCTACGACGCCGACCGGGGCGCCGTCCGCGTCGGCGGGCACGACGTCCGCGAGCTGACCTACGCGTCCCTGCGCGGGGCGATCGGACTCGTGCCCGAAGATTCGTTCCTCTTCTCGGACACCATCCGGGCGAACATCGCCTACGGGCACCCGGAAGCCGGCGAGGAGCAGATCCGGGCCGCCGCGCGCGCCGCGCAGGCCGAGGGGTTCATCGAGGAGCTCCCCGCCGGGTACGACACCAAGGTCGGCGAGCAGGGGCTCACCCTGTCCGGCGGCCAGCGGCAGCGGATCGCGCTGGCCCGCGCGATCCTCACCGACCCCCGGCTGCTGCTCCTCGACGACGCCACCTCCGCCGTCGACGCCCGCGTCGAGCACGAGATCCACGAGGCCCTGCGCGCCGTCATGGCCGGCCGCACCACCCTGCTGATCGCCCACCGCCGCTCCACGCTCGCGCTGGCCGACCGGATAGCCGTACTGGAACACGGGCGGCTCGCCGACATCGGTACGCACGAGGAGCTGGAGGGCAGGTCCCCGCTGTACCGGCGGCTGCTCACCGACCCCGACGCCCTGGGCGCGGCCTCCCCGCGCACTCCGGACGCGCCCGAGATGACCGAGTTCGAACGGGACCTGGAGCGGGACCTGGAGCTCGAAGCCGAGATCGACTCCGAGCCCGTCAACGCCAAGCGCCGCGTCGTGGACGGGGTGACCCCCGAGCTCTGGCGGCGGCAGGAGGACGCCAAGACCAGCACCGCGCCCGCCGCCGGGACCGGGGCGCCCGCCGCCGGGACCGGAGCACCCGGAGCCGGGCATTCCATGGCCGGGGCCGTCGCCGGGATGCCCGCCACCCCCGAGCTGCTCGCGCAGGTGGCCGCGCTGCCGCCCGCCGACGACGAGCCCGACGTGGACGAGACCCGGGCCGCGGCCGCCGAGGAGAGCTACGGCCTGCGCCGCCTGCTGCACGGCTTCTGGGCGCCGCTCGCCATCAGCCTCGGCCTCGTCGCCCTCGACGCGGGCGCCGGGCTGCTGCTGCCGATCCTGATCCGGCACGGCATCGACAAGGGCGTGGAACAGGTCGCCCTCGGCGCCGTCTGGGTGGCCGCGGGCCTCGCGCTGGCCGTCGTCGTCGCGCAGTGGGCCGCGCAGTTCGCCGAGACCCGGATGACCGGCCGGACCGGCGAGCGCGTGCTGTACGCGCTGCGCGTCAAGATCTTCGCCCAGCTCCAGCGCCTCGGGCTCGACTACTACGAGCGCGAGCTGACCGGCAAGATCATGACCCGGATGACCACCGACGTGGACTCGCTCTCCAGCTTCCTGCAGACCGGCCTGGTCACCGCCGTCGTCTCCGTCTTCACCTTCTTCGGGATCCTGGTCGCCCTGCTCGTCCTCGACGTCGAGCTCGCGCTGATCGTCTTCGCGACCCTCCCGGTCCTGGTCCTCGGCACGATCGTGTTCCGGCGCAAGTCCGTCGCCGCCTACGAGCTCGCCCGCGACCGGGTCAGCCTCGTCAACGCCGACCTCCAGGAGTCCGTCTCCGGGCTCCGCATCGTCCAGGCCTTCCGCCGCGAGCACGCCGGCGCCGGCCGGTTCGCCGAGCGCAGCGACTCCTACCGCCAGGCCCGGGTCCGCGGGCAGTGGCTGATATCCGTCTACTTCCCCTTCGTGCAGCTGCTGTCCTCCGGCGCGGCCGCGGCCGTGCTGATCGTCGGCGCGGGGCGGGTGGAGGCCGGCACGCTGACCACCGGCGCGCTGGTCGCGTACCTGCTCTACATCGACCTGTTCTTCGCCCCGGTGCAGCAGCTCTCCCAGGTCTTCGACGGCTACCAGCAGGCCACCGTCTCCCTCGGCCGCATCCAGCAACTGCTGCGCGAGCCGACCACCACCCCGCGCCCCGAGGACCCGCGAGCCCTGGAGGCGCTGCGCGGGGAGATCGTCTTCGAGGACGTCCGCTTCCAGTACGGGACGGCCGAGGAGCGGGGCGAGAAGGGGGAGGCGCTGGCCGGAATCAGCCTGCGGATACCCGCCGGGCAGACCGTCGCCTTCGTCGGCGAGACCGGGGCGGGCAAGTCCACGCTGGTCAAGATGGTGGCCCGGTTCTACGACCCCACCTCGGGCCGGGTCACCGCCGACGGCGCCGACCTGCGCGAGCTCGACCTGACGGCGTACCGCCACCGGCTCGGGGTCGTCCCCCAGGAGTCGTACCTCTTCCCGGGGACGGTGCGCGACGCCATCGCCTACGGGCGGCCGGAGGCCGGCGATGCCGAGGTGGAGGCCGCCGCCCGCGCGGTCGGCGCCCACGACATGATCGCCACCCTCGACGGCGGCTACCTGCACACCGTCGCCGAGCGCGGACGCAACCTCTCCGCGGGGCAGCGCCAGCTGATCGCGCTGGCCCGCGCCGAGCTCGTCGACCCGGACGTGCTGCTGCTCGACGAGGCCACCGCGGCCCTCGACCTGGCCACCGAGGCCCAGGTCAACCAGGCCACCGACCGCCTCGCCGGCAAGCGCACGACCCTGGTGGTGGCCCACCGGCTGACCACGGCGGCCCGCGCCGACCGGGTGGTGGTCATGGACCGCGGCCGGGTCGTGGAGGACGGCACCCACACCGAACTGCTGGCGCGCGGCGGCCGGTACGCCGAGCTGTGGCGGACCTTCGTCGGGGAGGACGAGCGGGCCGCGGCCTGATCACCCGACGGGGTCAGAGTTCGCCGAAGAACAGGTTGCCCGGGGCGTCCTCGTCGGTGCCGGTGTAGTAGTCGCGTACGGCGTCGAGGAGTTCGTCCACGGTCAGGGTGCCGTCCCCGTTGGCGTCGATCCGCTGGAACAGGGCCTCGGCGTCGGCGGGGCTCAGCTCCGTGTCGAAGGCCTCCTGGGCCCTGTGGAACTCCTCCGGGCTGATGCGGCCGTCGCCGTCGGTGTCGACGACCGTGAGGATCGCCTGCATCATCGGCCGGAACGAGCGGTCGTAGGCGGGGCCGCCCTGGCCGTACAGCCGCGCCATGCCCACCTTGTACTCCTCGGGCGTGACCTTGCCGTCCCGGTCGATGTCGAGCTCGGTGAACAGGTCCTGCCAGAAGTTGGCGATCCCGTTCATCACCGCGTCCGCCTTGGGCGAGTCGGCGGGCTCGTCCAGGGCGTTCAGCAGCCGGGACCCGAGCGCGATGATGTCGGTCGCGTCGATCACGCCGCTCCCGTCCCAGTCGAGGCGGTTGAAGGAGCGCTCCAGCTTGCGGTCGAGCAGGTCGTTCGTCACGTGCGTGCCTTTCACGGCTACGGAGGGCGGATCTGGGATCACCCAGCGTAATCGCCCCTCCGGTCGCCGATTCCCGTTCTCCGGCCGGGGGGCGCGGATGCACCCGTACGAGCGATGGGCGGCCCGCCGCAACCTTCCGGGGGACCCCGGCGTCGTACGTGCGTACGCACGTTGTACGTAAGACCGAGGGGGGACTGGGTGTCGAAGGGGTGGTGGGGGCGCGGCGGCCGGGCCGCGTCGCTGGGGGTTTTCACGGCGGCCCTCTGGCTCGGTGTCGGCGGGCTGTTCGCGGGCGTGCCCGCCCACGCGGCCGCGGAGGCCGGGAGCGGGCTCTGCGGGGGCCGGCTCGTGCACACGCTGCCGTTCGGGACGGGCGAGGTGCGCGTGTACAAGACCCGCACGCAGGCCTGCGCGGTGACGGTGGCACGGGTCCCGGGCGAGCGGCGCCGGATGACGGTGAGCATTCAGCCGCGTGGCGGAGTTCCGGTACGCGATGCCGGGAGTTTCACGCGGTACGCCGGGCCCGTCACGGTGGGCGCGATCAACCGCTGTGTGTATGTAAGGGGGAGTGTGGGGGCCGGAGGAGCCGATTCCGGCTGGATCCTGTGCTGACGGACCGGCCCAACAAGGTCTGGTCAGCGGCGTGTTGACCCCGCTAGGTTCACGGCGACCGTAGTGAACTCAAGGGGAGGGTGAATGCGCAAGACGCTCGGATGGCTGCTGTCGCTCGTGGTGCTGATCGGCACCATGGGCGCGGCCGGCTTCACGGCACAAGCGGCCACAGCCGCGGAGCCGGCCGCCGCCGCGGACATCAAGGACCAGGTCCTCGGCATTCCCGGGATGACTCTGATCGAGGAGAAGCCGTACCCCGGCTACCGCTTCTTCGTACTGAACTACGAGCAGCCGGTCGACCACCGGCAGCCGTGGAAGGGCACCTTCAAGCAGCGTCTGACCCTGCTGCACAAGGACGTGTCGCGCCCGACGGTGTTCTTCACCTCCGGCTACAACGTCAACACCAACCCGCGCCGCAGCGAGCCGACGACCATAGTCGACGGCAACCAGGTGTCGCTGGAGTATCGATTCTTCACCCCGTCGCGGCCCGACCCGGCCAACTGGGGAGACCTGACCATCTGGCAGGCCGCCAGCGACCAGCACCGCCTCTTCACCGCCCTGAAGAAGATCTACAAGAAGAACTGGCTCGCCACGGGCGGCAGCAAGGGCGGCATGACGGCGACGTACTACGAGCGCTTCTACCCGCGCGACATGGACGGCGTCGTCGCCTACGTCGCGCCCAACGACGTCGTCAACAAGGAGGACTCGGCCTACGACCGGTTCTTCGCGGGCGTCGGCACCAAGGAGTGCCGCGACAAGCTGAACGCGGTGCAGCGCGAGGCGCTCGTACGCCGTGAGCCGCTGGAGGCCAAGTACGCGGCCGCCGCCGCCGAGAACGGCTGGACCTTCAACACCGTCGGCAGCCTCGACAAGGCCTACGAGGCCGTCGTGCTCGACTACGTGTGGGCCTTCTGGCAGTACAGCCTGCTCGCCGACTGCGCCACGATCCCCGCCGCCGCCACCGCGGGCGACCAGGAGATCTGGGACACCGTCGACGCGATCTCCGGCTTCTCGGCCTACGCCGACCAGGGCCTGGAGACGTACACGCCGTACTACTACCAGGCGGGCACCCAGCTCGGCTCCCCGGACATCAAGCAGTCGCACCTGGCCGGCCTGAGCCGCTACGGCTACCAGCCGCCGCGCAACTTCGTGCCCCGCGACATCCCCATGTCCTTCGAGCCGGCCGCCATGCGGGACGTGGACAACTGGGTCCGCAAGAACGCCCACCAGATGCTGTTCGTGTACGGGCAGAACGACCCGTGGGGCGCCGAGCCGTTCCACCTCGGGTACGGGGCCCGCGACAGCTACGTGATGACGGCGCCGGGCGCCAACCACGGCGCGAAGGTCGCCGGACTCCTGGACGGCGAGCGCACGCTGGCCACCCAGAAGATCCTCCAGTGGGCCGGGGTGGCTCCGGCCGCCGCGACGCTCACCGCCGAGGGCCGGTCGGCGGGCAGCCTGGCGGCTCCGGACGCGGTGCTCGACCAGCCGGAGACGCGCCGCGACGCGCAGCTGCGGCGTTAGTTCAGCCCGTGGGCCGCGGGCCGGCGTCTAGTACGTCAGCCCGTGGCCCAGCGGGTAGCGGCCCGGCACCGGGACCGGCAGGCGGCCGGAGGGCCGCGCCGCCCCGGTGAGCACCCGGGCCGCCGCCCGCATCTCCACGTCCGTCCAGGAGTACGTCGCGAGTTCCGCCGAACAGACCGGCAGGCGGGCCGCGTCGTACGGGTTGCGGACCGCCAGCAGGACCACCGGTACGCCGGTGGCCCGGAGGTCCTCGATCAGGGTGCGCTGCGGGCTGTCCCCCTCCGGGACGTTGTACGTGCACACGAGCACCGCCGACTTCCCGGCCGCGGCGGCCACCGCGCGGGCGGGCGGCGCCGCCGTCGCCCGGCAGCCCAGGGCGGTCAGCGCCCGCGCCAGGACGTCCGTGGGCGGGCCCGTGGTGCCCGTGGGGGAGACCGGGTCCGTTCCCGTGACGAGCAGTTCGGGGGCCTCGCCCGCGTCGAAGGGCAGGAGGCCGGCCGGATTCGCGAGCAGGGTCGTCGTGCCCGCCGCGATCGCGTCGGCCGTGGTGAGGTGCTCGGGGATGCCGACCGTGGCGTCGACCCGGTCCGTGGAGGCGAGCGCGTCGCCGAACAGACCCCGGCGCGCCTTGAGTTCCAGGATGCGCAGTACGGATTCGTCGATGCGCGATTCGGCCAGTTCGCCGTTCTCGACCGCCGCCAGCACGCTGCGCTGCGCGAGCCCCAGGTCCGGCGGGTTCAGCAGCTGGTCGCAGCCGGCCAGGAGCGCGAGGACCGGGATGCGGTCGTTCCCGTACTTCTGGCGGACCCCCGCCATGTCGAGGGCGTCGGTCACCACCACCCCCCGGAAGCCCAGGCGTTCGCGCAGGATGCCGGTGACGATGGGACGGGAGAGCGTCGCCGGGTCGCCCGAGGGGTCGAGCGCGGGGAAGACGATGTGCGCCGTCATGATCGCGTCCACGCCGGCCTCCACCGCGGCGCGGAACGGCGGCTCGTCCAGCTCCTCCCACTGCGCGCGGGTGTGCCGCATCACGGGGAGGCCCACGTGGCTGTCGGTCTCGGTGTCCCCGTGCCCCGGGAAGTGCTTCGCCGTGGCGGCCACCCCGGCGCCCTGGTAGCTGCGGACCTGGGCGGCGACGAGGTCCGCCACGGCCTGCGGGTCGGAGCCGAAGGAGCGCACGCCGATCACCGGGTTGGCCGGGTTCACGTTCACGTCGGCGACCGGGGCGTAGTCCTGGCGGATTCCCATCGCCGCGAGTTCGGCGCCGGCGATGCGGGCCGAGCGTTCGGCGGCGGTGGGGGAGGCGGCCGCGCCGAGGGCCATCGCCCCCGGGAGGAGGGTCGCGGGCTTGCCGATGCGGGCGATGATGCCGTGCTCCTGGTCGGTGGAGAGCAGCAGCGGGATCCGGGCGCCGGTGGAGCGGGCCGACTGCTGGAGGCCGGCCGAGAGTTCGGCGATCTGGTGCGGGGTGCGGGTGTTGTGGGCCCAGGCGAAGTAGACGACCCCGCCGAGGTGGTAGCGGGAAACCAGCTCGGCGGCCGTGCGGACGCCGAAGAGGGCCTGGTTCTGGTCGGCGTCGGCGGGGTCGGGGTCGGTGGCCGAGTGGCCGTACGCGCGGGAGACGAAGAGCTGGCCGACCTTCTCGGCGAGGCTCATGCCGTCCAGCATGCGGCGCAGCCGCGCCCGGTCGGGGCGGGCCGCGCCGGGGCGCGGGTCGTCCGGGGAGCGGTGGGCGCCGATGGCGGCGGAGCCGGCGCCGGCGGCCGTGACGGCGACCATGGCGGCCGCGGCGAGCAGGTTCCGGCGGGAGGCGAGGTACGGCACGCGCCGGACCATACCGCCGCCGCGCGGGACGGGCCGGGCGTGTCGGGGGGCGTGTCGGGCCGGGCCGCACCTTTCAGCCCGTCCGGCGTTTGAGGACCGGGGTCTGGGGCGGAGCCCCGGTTTCGGGAAGGGGCGGGGTGGGGGAACGTTCGACGCCCTGCGGGGGCACCCCACCGCACACCCGGCCCCGGCGGCGCAGCCTAGGCGGGCGGCCAGTGGCGCTGGAGGGTGCGGACGGCTTCGGTGATGGCGGGGCGGCGGGCCGCGCCGGTGCGCCAGAGGGCGTAGAGGTGGCGTACGGGGCCCGGTTCGAGGGGGACGGCCACGGCGCCCGGGGGGAGGGCGCCGGTGCCCAGGCGGGGGACCACGGCCACGCCCAGGCCGGCCGCGACCAGGGCGACGATGGTGTGGTTCTCCTCGGCCACGTGCGCGATGTCGGGCTCGAAGCCGGCCGTGCGCATGGTGCGGACCAGCCAGTCGTGGCAGACCCGGCCCGGCGGCTGGCAGATCCAGCGCTGGCCGTTCAGGTCGCTGCGGTGGATCGTGGGGCGGGTGGTGAACGGGTGGGTGGAGGGCACGATGAGGTCGCAGGGGTCGTCGCCGATGACCGCCTGTTCGACGCCTTCGGGGGCCGGGAGCGGGGCGATGTCCCAGTCGTGGGCGACTGCGAGATCGGTGACGCCCCGGGCCACCAGGTCCACCGAGAGGTGGGGGTCGACCTCCGTGAGGCGGACGTCGAGTGATGGGTGCCGGGTTGTCAGTTCGGCCAGTACGGCCGGGAGCAGGCCGCGGGCCGCCGAGGGGAAGGCGGCCACCGTGAGGAGTCCGCTCGGGTGGCCGCGGCGCTCCTCCAGGGTGGTTTCGGCGCGCTCCACGATCGCCAGCAACTCCCGGGCGGTCGAGGCGAGATGGTGCGCCTCTTCGGTGAGCGCGACACCACGGCCGCGGCGCTCCAGGAGGGTGGTGCGGGTCTCTCGTTCCAGCTTGGCGATCTGCTGGGAGACGGCGGACGGGGTGTACCCGAGGGCGGCCGCCGCGCCGGCGACCGAGCCGTGGACGGAGATGGCGTGCAGGGCGCGGAGCCGGGCGAGGTCGAGCATGGGGCAATCGTAAGCATTGCTTCATCGGTCGGGGTAGAGATTCGCGCTGGTGCTTCAGGGTCGGGGCGTTGAGGCTTGAGGCATGCGTCCTCTACACACCGCACTCGCCGTGCTCGTCGCTGCTATTTGGGGCTTCAACTTCGTTGTGATCGAGATCGGGCTGGATCACTTTCCGCCGCTGTTGTTGTCCGCCTTGAGGTTCCTCGTCGCCGCTTTGCCTGCGGTGTTCTTCGTGGGGGCGCCCAAGGTGGCCTGGAAGTGGATCATCGGGGTGGGGTTGGCACTGGGGGGCGCCAAGTTCGGCCTGCTGTTCGTCGGGATGGACGCCGGGATGCCGGCCGGGCTGTCCTCGCTCGTGCTCCAGATCCAGGCCGTCTTCACCGTTGCGCTGGCCGCTGTCGTACTGCGGGAGCGGCCGGGGCGGGTTCGGGTCGTCGGGATGGGGGTGGCGTTCGGGGGGATTGCCGTTGCCGCCGTGGACCAGGGTTCCAGTGGGCCGTTGCTGGGGTTCGTGCTGGTCGTGGCGGCCGCCGCGGCCTGGGGGGTGTCCAATGTGCTGACCCGGAAGGCCTCGCCACCTGACGCGCTGAACTTCATGGTGTGGGTGTGCGTGGTGCCGGTGTTGCCCTTGTTCCTGTTGTCGCTGGTGTTCGAGGGCGGCGAGCGGGACTTGGCGGCGTTGCGGGGGCTGGACTGGTCCGGAGCCGGCGTCATCGCGTTCGTGGCGTGGGTGTCCACCGTTTTCGGGTTCGGGGCCTGGAGCTATCTGCTGCGGCGGTATCCGGCTTCCGCCGTGGCGCCGTTCTCGCTGCTGGTGCCGGTCTTCGGGATGTCCTCGGCGGCTCTGGTGCTGGGGGAGTCCGTGTCGGGGCTGCGGTGGGTGGCGGCGGTGCTGCTGGTGGGCGGGGTCGCGCTCACCTCGCTCGTGCCCGCGCGGGTCAGTGGGGGCGGGTCTCCTGGAGCGGTAGCCGCCAGTCCTGCCCCGTCAGGCTCACGCCGTACGAGCGGTGCGCTCGCTCGGCGGTGAGGGTGAAGCCGGCCCGAAGGTAGAGCTCGCGGGCGTCCGCCAGTACGTCATTGGTCCAGAGGGTCAGCTCGCGGTAGCCGACCGAGCGGGCGAAGTCCACGACCGCGTCGACCAGTCGGGTGCCGATTCCGCGGCCGCGGTTCTCCGGGTCGACGAGGAGCAGGCGCAGCCGGGCGGTGCCGGGCGCGGAGTCGTCCCGTACGCACATCACCGAGCCGACCGGGCGGCCGTCCAGTTCCGCGATCCAGATCTGCTCCAGGTACGGGTCGTGGTCCTGGGCGAAGTCCGCGACGACCCGGGCCACCATGCCCTCGAAGTCGGCGTTCCAGCCGTACTCGGCGGCGTACAGCGCGCCGTGGCGCTGCACGATCCAGCCCAGTTCTCCCGGTTCCGGGTTCCGCAGCCGCACGTTGCCGTTGTCAGCCATGGCCCAACTTTATGGCCGCGGACGCCCGAACGGGTGAGTTCCTACTTCTTGCCGCCGCCCAGGATCTGGCCCAGGAGGTCGCCGAGGCCGCCGCCCGCCGCGGGGGCCGCGCCGGCCGGCGCCGGGGCGCCCGCCTTGCCGGAGGCGGCGCGCTTGGCGAAGACCGCCAGCAGGACCGGGATCAGCAGCTCGATGACCCGGCTGATGGTGGGGGCGGGGATGCCCGTCTTCTTCGAGACGGCGTTGGCCACGGGCTTGCTCACCTTGGCCAGGACCCCGGCCATCATCCCGCCGCTGAGCATGCCGCCGAGGCCGCCGCCGAGCGTGGACACGCCCTGCAGCGGGGGTTCGGCCACCTCGGCGAAGGCCTGGCGGACCTCGTCGTCGTCGGCGTCGGCCTTCTGCTGGAGGTCGCCCGTCATCGCGCCGACCGTGGTGGCGATGGTCTCGCGCGCGCCGGTGGCGTCCGTACCGAGCAGTCCGGCGATCTCGTTCAGCCGGTCGTCGCCGAGTTCGCCCAGTACGTCGTCCTGGAATGAAGATTCGCTCATGCTGGGAACGCTACTTCTGTGAGGGTTTGGCGGCATGTCGGGTGAGCGGCGAGTAACGGATTCATAAAGCTGTGATTCCGGATGCAACCGTGCGGGCGCACCGTGGGTCGTATGTTGCGTCGGGACTTCCGGGGAGGGATCTGGGGGGATCGGGAAGTCCGACGAGGGAGGGGTAACCGTGAGGGGGTCCGGCCGGCAGGCGGGACCCCCTTCGCGCTGTCTCCGCGTTGTCCACAGGCCTGACGCGCTGTCGGCGCCGGGCGGTAGCTTCGGGGTATGGCAGCGAACGGAGCGGTGCAACTGGCGGTGGTCGAGGGGGTGCTCGAGCGCATCACCTACGCCAACGAGGAGAGCGGGTACACGGTCGCCCGGGTCGACACCGGCCGCGGCAGCGGGGACCTGCTCACCGTCGTCGGCTCGCTGCTGGGCGCGCAGCCGGGCGAATCGCTGCACATGGAGGGGCGCTGGGGCTCCCATCCGCAGTACGGCAAGCAGTTCACCGTGGAGAACTACCGGACCGTGCTGCCCGCGACCATCCAGGGCATCCGCCGGTATCTGGGATCGGGCCTGATCAAGGGCATCGGGCCGAAGATCGCCGACCGGATCGTGGAGCACTTCGGCACCGACACCCTCGATGTGATCGAGGAGGAGCCGAAGCGGCTGATCGAGGTGCCCGGGCTCGGCCCCAAGCGGACGAAGCTGATCGGGGCGGCCTGGGAAGAGCAGAAGGCGATCAAGGAGGTCATGGTCTTCCTCCAGGGGGTCGGCGTCTCCACCTCCATCGCCGTGCGCATCTACAAGAAGTACGGGGACGGCTCCATCTCCGTGGTGAAGAACCAGCCCTACCGGCTCGCGGCCGACGTGTGGGGCATCGGCTTCCTGACCGCCGACCGCATCGCCCAGGCCGTCGGCATCCCGCACGACAGCCCCGAGCGGGTCAAGGCCGGGCTGCAGTACGCCCTGTCCCAGTCGGCCGACCAGGGGCACTGCTTCCTGCCGCAGGAGAGGCTGATCGCCGACGGGGTCAAGCTGCTCCAGGTGGACACGGGGCTGGTGATCGAGTGCCTGGCCGAGCTCGCGGCCGATCCGGAAGGTGTCGTACGGGAGTCCGTGCCCGATCCGCAGGGCGGGCCCGATCCGCTGACCGCCGTGTACCTGGTGCCCTTCCACCGGGCCGAGCTGTCGCTGGCCGGGCAGGTGCGCCGGCTGCTGCACGCCGAGGAGGACCGGATGCCGGCCTTCCGGGACGTGGACTGGGACAGGGCGCTGCGCTGGCTCGCGGGGCGGACGGGGGCGGACCTGGCGCCCGAGCAGCGGGACGCCGTCAAGCTGGCGCTGACCCGGCGGGTCGCCGTCCTCACGGGCGGGCCGGGCTGCGGGAAGTCCTTCACCGTGCGCTCGATCGTCGAGCTGGCCCGGGCCAAGAAGGCGAAGGTGGTGCTGGCCGCGCCCACCGGCCGGGCGGCGAAGCGGCTGGCCGAGCTCACCGGGGCGGAGGCCTCCACGGTGCACCGGCTGCTGGAGCTCAAACCGGGCGGGGACGCGGCCTACGACCGGGACCGGCCGCTGGACGCGGACCTGGTCGTGGTGGACGAGGCCTCGATGCTGGACCTGCTGCTCGCCAACAAGCTGGTCAAGGCCGTGGCGCCGGGTGCGCACCTGCTGCTGGTCGGGGACGTGGACCAATTGCCGTCCGTGGGCGCCGGGGAGGTGCTGCGGGACCTGCTGGCCGAGGGCGGCCCGGTGCCCGCGGTCCGGCTCACCCGGATCTTCCGGCAGGCCCAGCAGTCGGGGGTGGTCACCAACGCCCACCGGATCAACACCGGTCTGCCGCCGATCACCGACGGGCTGCCGGACTTCTTCCTCTTCCCCGAGGAGGACACCGAGGCGGCGGGCGTGCTCGCCGTCGACGTGGCGGCCCGAAGGGTTCCGGCCAGATTCGGGCTCGACCCGCGCCGGGACGTCCAGGTCCTCGCCCCCATGCACCGCGGCCCGGCCGGCGCCGGAAACCTCAACGGCCTGCTCCAGCAGGCCATGACGCCGGCCCGGCCGAACCTGCCCGAGAAGCGGTTCGGCGGACGGGTGTTCCGGGTGGGGGACAAGGTGACCCAGATCCGAAACAACTACGACAAGGGCGCGAACGGGGTCTTCAACGGCACGGTCGGCGTCGTCACCGGCCTGGACCTCGACGAACAGCGCCTGACGGTGCGGACGGAGGAGGACGAGGAGATCGCGTACGAGTTCGCCGAGCTCGACGAGCTGGCCCACGCGTACGCCGTCACCATCCACCGTTCCCAGGGGAGTGAATATCCGGCGGTGGTGATCCCGGTCACCACCGGGGCCTGGATGATGCTCCAGCGAAATCTGCTCTACACGGCGGTCACCAGGGCGAAGAAACTGGTCGTCCTCGTCGGGTCCCGCAAGGCCCTCGCCCAGGCGGTGCGTACCGTTTCCGCAGGCAGGAGGTACACAGCCGTGGCGCCGAGGCTGTCCGGCCGCATACCGGTGGGAAACATCACCTAGATGATCGATCATTTGGGGTTCCGCCGCTGGTGCGGAGGGGGCAGGATGAGCAGCTTGACGGCACTGAGTGCCGTCGGAAGCACCAAAGGCCGACCCCGAGTGCACTCTCCTGCGCCAAATGGGGGAAGGTAGAGGCAGTCAGGGCACCTCGAAGAAGAGGCACTACGTCGGTGAGGGATGACGTGAGCGACAACTCTGTAGTACTCCGGTACGCGGACGGTGAATACACCTACCCGGTGGTCGAGAGCACCGTCGGCGACCAGGGCTTCGACATCTCGAAGCTGCGGGCCCAGACCGGGCTCGTCACGCTGGACAGCGGCTACGGCAACACCGCGGCCTACAAGTCCGCGATCACCTACCTCGACGGTGAGCAGGGCATCCTGCGCTACCGCGGCTACCCGATCGAGCAGCTGGCGGAGCGCTCGACCTTCATCGAGGTCGCCTACCTGCTGATCAACGGTGAGCTGCCGACCGTCGACCAGCTCGCGTCGTTCCGCAACGAGATCACCCAGCACACGCTGCTGCACGAGGACGTCAAGCGCTTCTACGACGGCTTCCCGCGCGACGCGCACCCGATGGCGATGCTGTCCTCCGTCGTCAGCGCGCTGTCCACCTTCTACCAGGACAGCCACAACCCGTTCGACGAGACGCAGCGCAACCTCTCGACGATCCGGCTGCTGGCCAAGCTCCCGACGATCGCCGCGTACGCGTACAAGAAGTCGGTCGGCCACCCGGTGGTCTACCCGCGCAACGACCTCGGCTACGTCGAGAACTTCCTGCGCATGACCTTCTCCGTGCCGGCCCAGGAGTACGACCTGGACCCGGTCGTGGTCGCCGCCCTCGACAAGCTGCTGATCCTGCACGCGGACCACGAGCAGAACTGCTCGACCTCCACCGTGCGCCTCGTCGGCTCCTCGCAGGCGAACATGTTCGCCTCGATCTCGGCCGGCATCTCCGCGCTGTGGGGCCCGCTGCACGGCGGCGCCAACCAGTCGGTGCTGGAGATGCTGGAAGGCATCAAGAACGACGGCGGCGACGTCGACGCCTTCATCCGCAAGGTGAAGAACAAGGAAGACGGCGTCCGCCTCATGGGCTTCGGACACCGCGTCTACAAGAGCTTCGACCCCCGGGCGAAGATCATCAAGGCGGCGGCGCACGACGTCCTCTCCTCGCTCGGCAAGAGCGACGAGCTGCTCGACATCGCGCTGAAGCTGGAAGAGCACGCGCTGGCCGACGAGTACTTCGTCTCGCGCAACCTCTACCCGAACGTGGACTTCTACACCGGCCTGATCTACCGGGCCATGGGCTTCCCGACCGAGATGTTCACCGTGCTCTTCGCGCTCGGCCGGCTTCCCGGCTGGATCGCCCAGTGGCACGAGATGATCAAGGAGCCGGGTTCCCGCATCGGCCGCCCGCGCCAGATCTACACCGGCGAGGTCCTGCGCGACTTCGTCCCCGTAGAGGCCCGCTGACGTACGAAAAGCGCCCCGCCGTCGATCCCCCCACGGGTCGACGGTCGGGGCGCTTTCCTTTTCCCCGGTACGGATTCCCCCCACGGGACCCGAGCCGGGGCGTCGGTGGTGCCGGGACCCGTTTCGGGTCGGGACGGCCGCTCAAGGCTTCCCGCGCACGAATCCCGGCCGGCCGATACCCCCGGACGTCCCCCAAGACGTTCCTGGCATCGCCCCATTAGACCCGCGACGACCCCGGATGGTTACGTTGCCGTCACTGTGATCTGCGTCTCCCGTGAAGGAACTGTGTGGGCCGTGGGGAGGGGGGGCCACTACCGGAAGGAACGCAGCCGCAGGCTGTTGGTCACCACGAAGACCGAGGAGAAGGCCATCGCGGCCCCCGCGATCATCGGGTTGAGCAGTCCGGCGGCCGCCAGCGGCAGGGCCGCCACGTTGTAGCCGAAGGCCCAGAACAGGTTGCCCTTGATGGTGCCCAGGGTCTTGCGGGACAGCCGGATCGCGTCCGCCGCCACCCGCAGGTCCCCCCGTACGAGGGTCAGGTCGCCGGCCTCGATCGCCGCGTCCGTGCCGGTGCCCATGGCCAGCCCCAGGTCCGCCTGGGCCAGGGCGGCCGCGTCGTTGACCCCGTCCCCGACCATGGCGACCGTACGGCCCTCGGCCTGGAGGCGGCGTACGACGTCCACCTTGTCCTGCGGGAGCACCTCGGCGATCACCTCGTCGATGCCCACCTCGCGGGCCACCGTTTCGGCGACGGCCTTGTTGTCGCCGGTCAGCAGGACCGGGGTCAGGCCCAGCGCCCGCAGCCGGGAGACCGCCTCCGCGCTGCTCTCCTTGACGGCGTCGGCCACGGTCAGGACCCCGCGCGCCGCCCCGTCCCAGGCCACCAGCACGGCGGTGCTGCCCGCCGCCTCGGCGGCCGCCTTGGCCCCGGCGAGCCCCTCCGGGAGGGTGATCGCCCAGTCGGCGAGGAGCCGCTCGCGGCCCACCAGGACCGCGTGCCCGTCGACCACGCCCTGGACGCCGAGGCCGGCGAGGTTCTCGAAGCCCTCGGGGACCGGCAGGGTGCCCGCCCGCTCGACGGCGCCGGTCGCGATGGCCCGGGCGATCGGGTGCTCGGAGGCGTGCTCCAGGGAGCCGGCGAGGCGCAGCAGTTCCTTCTCGTCCACGCCCTCGGCGGTGTGCACGCCGGCCAGGGTCATCCGGCCGGTGGTGACGGTGCCGGTCTTGTCCAGGACGACGGTGTCGACCTTGCGGGTGGACTCCAGGACCTCGGGTCCCTTGATCAGGATGCCGAGCTGTGCGCCGCGGCCGGTGCCGACCATGAGCGCGGTCGGGGTGGCCAGGCCCAGGGCGCAGGGGCAGGCGATGATCAGGACGGCCACGGCGGCGGTGAAGGCGGCGGTGGCGTCGCCGGTGATCAGGAGCCAGGTGGCCCAGGTGCCCAGCGCCAGGACGAGCACGATCGGCACGAAGATCCCGGAGATCCGGTCGGCGAGGCGCTGCACCTCGGCCTTGCCGTTCTGCGCGTCCTCGACGAGCCTGGCCATCCGGGCGAGCTGGGTGTCGGCGCCGATCCGGGTGGCCTCGACGACCAGGCGCCCGGAGGCGTTGACGGTGGCGCCGGTGACCGCGTCCCCGACGGCGACTTCCACGGGCACCGACTCGCCGGTCAGCATGGAGGCGTCCACGGCGGAGCTGCCCTCGACGACCGTGCCGTCGGTGGCGATCTTCTCGCCGGGCCGGACGACGAAGCGGTCGCCGACCGCGAGCTGCGCCACGGGGATCCGTACCTCGGTGCCGCCGCGCAGCACGGCCACGTCCTT
Source organism: Streptomyces sp. NPDC091371 (assembly GCF_040684275.1). NCBI lineage: Bacteria > Bacillati > Actinomycetota > Actinomycetes > Kitasatosporales > Streptomycetaceae > Streptomyces > Streptomyces sp. NPDC091371. The sequence continues at coordinate 17,065 of NZ_JBFBFP010000012.1, read as the reverse complement.
GGCGCCGAGTTCGAGCAGTGCCTTGAGGGCCGCGCCGGCCTTCCGCTTGGAGCGGGCCTCCAGGTAGCGGCCGAGCAGGATGAAGGAGACGACCCCGGCCGCGACCTCCAGGTAGATGGCCGAGGAGCCGTCCGTACGGGAAATGGTCAGGTCGAAGCCGTGCCGCATGCCGGGCATGCCCGCGTGGCCGAAGAACAGGGCCCACAGCGACCAGGCGAAGGCGGCCAGGGTGCCGACCGAGACCAGGGTGTCCATGGTGGCGGCGCCGTGCCGGGCGTTGGTCCAGGCGGCCTTGTGGAAGGGGTAGGCACCCCAGACCACGACGGGGGCGGCGAGGGTCAGCGAGAGCCACTGCCAGTTGTCGAACTGGAGGGACGGGACCATCGCGAGCAGGACGACGGGCAGCGCGAGGGCGGCCGACACGATCAGCCGGTGGCGCAGCGCGGCGAGTTCGGGGTCGCGGGGGGCTTCGGCGCCTTCCGGTTCCGCGGTGGGCTCGGGCTGCGGCGGCGGGGGCTCCTCGGCGGTGTACCCGGTCTTCACGACGGTCGCGATCAGGTCGGCGACCTGGACGTCACCGCTGTAGGAGACCTTCGCCTTCTCGGTGGCGAAGTTCACCGTGGCCTCGACCCCGTCCATCCGGTTGAGCTTCTTCTCGATGCGGGCCGCGCAGGAGGCGCACGTCATCCCGCCGATCGAGAGTTCCACCGCCGCTATGGGCCCGTCGTGCACTGTGCTGCTCATCTTCCGGCTCCAGGGGAATGGCCGGGCCGTACGGAACCAGTATGAGCTGGCCGGTACGGCCCGGCGGGATGCTGCTGGGTGGTGCGGGGTGCCGCCGGTGCTGCCGGGTGCCGCGCGAGGTCTCAGGCCTGGCCCGCGAGCTCGTAGCCGGCCTCGTCGACGGCGGCGCGGACGTCCGCTTCGGCGAGCGGGGCGGCGGAGACCACGGTGACCTCGCCGGTCGCGGCGACGGCCTTGACCGAGCTGACGCCGGCCAGGGCGCTGAGCTCCTTGGTCACCGAGCCCTCGCAGTGCCCGCAGCTCATGCCGGTCACGCGGTAGACGGTGGTGGTCTGGGTGTCCGTCTCGGCGGTCATGTCGTTCTCCTCTTCGGGGCGTACCTGTCCGGTCGCCGGGGGCGATGGATTCCTCCACCGTCCCCCCGACACTCACAGACTATACCCCTGGGGGGTATGAAAGCGAGCTTGTGTTGCCAAAACTGGCCGGTATGTCGGAACTGTAAGTAAATAGCCGTTATGGATCACTCGGGAAGTCTCGTCCTGATCATGGCCGCCGCTGTGCTCGCGCCCCTGCTCGCGTACGGGATCTCCCGCTGGCTGGCCGTGCCGCTGGTGATCTTCGAGATCCTGCTGGGGATCCTGCTCGGCCCCGACGTCCTCGGCTGGGTGCACACCGCCGAGGTCGTCGACGTACTGAGCAACCTCGGCCTCGCGATGCTGATCTTCCTGGCCGGCTACGAGCTCGAATTCGACCGGGTCAGGGGGGACACCCTCAAGAGGTCGGTGTGGGCCTGGCTGATCGCCCTCGCGCTGGGCCTCGGCATCGGGACCCTGCTCGCCCACGGCGGCGGTTTCGAAAAGGGCGTCTACGTCGGCACCGCGCTCACCAGTACCGCGCTCGGGGCGATCCTGCCCGTGCTCAGGGACGCCGGAGACCTGGGGAGCAGGTTCGGCTCGGTGGTGATGGCGATGGGCGCGCTCGGCGAGTTCGGGCCGATCATCGCCATGGCCCTGCTGCTCAGCGGGCGGGCCCCGGGGCAGTCGGCGGCGCTGCTGGCCGCCTTCGCGGTGCTGACGGCGGTGGCGGTGCTGTGGGCGCTGCGCCCCAAGCCGCCGTGGTTCTCCAACGTCATCGCCAAGACCCTGCACAGCAGCGGGCAGTTCGCGGTGCGGCTGGTGGTCCTGCTGCTGGTGTCGATGCTGGCGCTGGCCCAGGTGCTCGGGCTGGACATCCTGCTCGGGGCCTTCGCCGCCGGGCTCATCACCCGGCTCGTGCTGCACGGGGCCGCGCCGGAGGCCAGTGAGACCGTGCTGTCGAAGGTGGAGGCCATGGGCTTCGGCTTCCTGGTGCCGCTGTTCTTCGTGGTCACCGGCGTCGAGTTCGACCTGGAGGCGCTGCTCTCGGGCGGGCGGGAGCTCCTGCTGCTGCCGCTGTTCCTGCTGCTGTTCCTGGTGGTGCGCGGGCTGCCGATCTGGCTGCTGGCCCCCAGGGACCTGGGCCGGCGGGACCGGTCCGCGCTGGTGCTGTTCGGCTCCACGGCGCTGCCGCTGGTGGTGGCGATCACCACGCTCGGGGTGGAGGACGGGAAGGTGGACCCGGGGGAGGCCGCCGCGCTCGTGGGGGCCGGAATGCTGTCGGTGCTGGTGTTCCCGCTGGTGGGACTGCGGCTGCGGGACCGCGTACGGGCCCGGGAGGGGGGCCGGATCGGCGGCGACGAGTCCTGGTGAGCGGGGCCGGGGCCGGGGGCGGGGCGCGGGCGTCGGCGGCCGGCCGGTGGCGGGTCAGCGGGGCCGGGGCGTGGTGACCATCGGCTCCAGGTAGCGCAGGAGGACGGTCTTCAGCTCCGCGACGTACGCGTCGCGTTCGGCTCCCTCGTGGGCCAGGATCAGGTCGAGGGACGCCTTGAAGATGCCCAGGATCATGTGTGAGACGTGGTCGAGCTCGGCCGGCGTGAAGTCGGTGGTGAGGGTCCGCAGGGCGCCCTGGACCTGTGCGGTCATGCTCGTGTGGAGCTCTTCGTGCTCCGTGTCCATGGCGCCGGGGATGCCGGATCCGTGCATCAGCGCCCAGAAGGCCGGGTTCTCGCAGTTGAAGGCGATCAGCGGGTCCAGGATGGCGTCCAGCGCCTCGGGCAGCGGCAGGTGCACGTTCTCCGGGAGGAAGGCCTGGCCGTGCGTCTCCCGGGCGTGCTGGAGCAGCTGGCTGCCGAGCTGGATCGCGATGGCCTCCTTGTTCGGGAAGTACTGGTAGAGCGTGCCCGGCGACACGCCGGCCTCGCGCGCGATGGCGTTCGTGCTGGCGGCGGCGTAGCCGGTGCGGCAGAACACCCCGGCGGCGGCGGCCAGGAGCTGGCTGATCCGGCGCTCGCCGCGCGCCTGGCGGCGGCGCGGGGCGGCCGCGGCGAGGTCACCGTCTTCACCGGTTGCGACGGATTTGTCCCTGGCGGTTCCCGGCATGTCCAATCCCTTGCTCCTCACGGGCGATTGACAAACGCGAGAGATCGCTCGCATTCTGGAGAAACGCGAGCGACTGCTCGTGTTTGCCAGTCTATTCGGCCTGGCAATCACGGTGAAGGGGACACCGAGCCATGACCGAAGTCAAAAAACCGCCGTCGTCCGGGGAGAGCGGCAGGTGGACGAGGTTCGTCACGGCCCGGCCGCGGCTCACGCTCCTGCTCGTCCTGGTGGTCACGGCGCTGGCCGTGTTCGCCGGCGGCGGCGTCGCCGACCGGATGGGCAGCGGCGGCTTCGAGGACCCGGGCGCCCAGTCCACGCTCGCCGCCAGGGCGCTGGAGCGGGAGTTCCCGGACTCCCAGCCCAATCTGCTGCTGCTGGTCGACGCCGCGCCGGGGGCGGCCGGGGTGGACGATCCCGCCGTCGCGGCCGAGGCGGAGCGGCTGACCGCGCAGCTCGCCGCGGAACGGGGGGTCGTCGGCGTCGGCTCGTACTGGCGCACAGGACTGCCCGCGCTGCGCTCCGAGGACGGCCGGCAGGCCCTCATCACCGCCCGGGTCCTCGGCGACGAGAAGACCGCCACCGAGGTGCTGGAGCGGATCGCCCCGCGCTACCGGGGCGAGCACGGCCCGGCGCGCGTCTCCCTCGGCGGACCCGCCGCGGTCCAGCGGGAGGTGAACAGGACCATCCAGGAGGACCTGCTCCGCGCCGAACTGATCGCCCTGCCCGTGACCCTGGTCCTGCTCGTCCTCGTCTTCGGCAGCGCCATCGCGGCCCTGCTGCCGCTGGGCGTCGGCATCGTGGCCATCGTCGGCACCAATGCGGTGCTGCGCGGCCTCACCGAGTTCACCGACGTCTCCGTGTTCGCCCAGAACCTGACCACCGCGCTCGGTCTCGGACTCGCCATCGACTACGCCCTGTTCATCGTCCGCAGGTTCCGCGAGGAGCTCGCCGCCGGGCGGGATCCGGCCGCGGCCGTGGGGGCCACCCTGCGCACCGCGGGGCGCACGGTCCTCTTCTCGGCACTGACCGTCGCGGTCGCCCTCTCGGCGATGCTCTTCTTCCCCATGTACTTCCTGCGTTCCTTCGCCTACGCAGGCGTCGCGGTCGTCCTGATCGCGGCTGCGGCCGCGCTGATCCTGCTGCCGGCGGCCCTGATACTGCTCGGCGACCGGGTCAACTCCCTGGACCTGCGGCGCATATGGCAGCGGCGGCGCCCGGCCGAGGCAGGCGGGAGCCCGGGTGAGCCCGGGCGGGGCTGGGGGCGGGCCGCCGCCCTGGTGATGCGCAGGGCCCCGCTGTTCGCCGTGGCCACCACCGCCGGGCTGCTGCTCCTCGGACTGCCCTTCCTCGGAGTGAAGTTCGGCACCGTGGACGACCGGCAGCTGCCGAAGACCGCCGAGTCGCATGTGGTCCAGCAGCAGATCCGGGACGGCTTCCCGGGCAGCCCCGACGGCGGGCTGACCGTCCTCACCGAGGGCGGGGCCACCCCGGCGGACCTGAGCGCGTACCGGGACCGGCTGGCCCGGCTCCCGGGGGTGGTCCGGGTCGACGGCCCGGTCGGCCAGGGCGGCGGGGGCGCGTACACCTACCTCTCCGTGGTCTCCGAGGGCGAGGCCGTGGGGCAGCAGGCCCAGGACCTGGTCGGCGAGGTGCGGAAGGTGGCGGCCGGCTTCCCCGCCTCCGTGACGGGCCAGGCGGCGGTGCTGGTCGACTCCCAGAAGGCCATCACCGACGAACTGCCCACCGCACTGGCCCTGGTGGTGCTGGCCACCCTGCTGCTGGTCTTCCTGCTCACCGGAAGCCTGCTGATACCGCTCCAAGCGGTACTGCTCAATGCCCTCAGCCTGACCGCGATGTTCGGAGCGGTGGTGTGGGTCTTCCAGGAGGGCCACCTCTCCGGACTGCTGTCCTTCACCTCCACCGGGGACATCGAGACCTCGCTGCCGGTCCTGATGTTCTGCATCGCCTTCGGACTGTCCATGGACTACGGGGTGTTCCTCATATCCCGGATCAAGGAGGAGTACGACCGGACCGGCGACCACGAGGGGGCCGTGCGCACCGGCCTGGCCCGCACCGGCGGGCTGATCACCGCAGCGGCCCTGATCCTGGCGGTGGTGATGGTGGCCATCGGCACCTCGCGGGTGACCAACACCAAGATGCTGGGCCTGGGGATCGCGCTGGCGGTGCTGATGGACGCCATGGTCGTGCGCAGCCTCCTGGTCCCGGCGGTCATGAAGCTGACCGGGAAGGCCACCTGGTGGGCCCCGGGCCCGCTGCGGAGGCTGCACGACAGGTTCGGACTGAGCGAAGGGGAGGCTGCCGAGGCCGTGCAGCCGCAGGCCCGGCCGGAAGAGGAGAAGGTGCCCGTCGGGACGGCCTGATCCCGGGTAGGCCCGGAGGCCGCGTACGGGTCAGTCCCCGCCGCGGCCCCGGTTGCCGGGGCGCCGGGCCACCCAGGCGCGGACGGTGTCGGCGTACCAGTACGGCTTGCCGCCCTCCACGTGGTCGGGCGGCGGGAGGAGGCCGTGCTTGCGGTAGGAGCGCACCGTGTCCGGCTGGACCCGGATGTGGGCGGCGATCTCCTTGTACGACCACAGCTGTCGGTCGCTCATATGGATTCCTCCGTGGATTCCCCCACCCTTAGGTGGGGAGGAAACGGACTCCTGCGGCGCAGGGCAACGGGCTCGGATTCGCCCTTTGGATGGATCGCAATGCTCTGGCCCGCAGGTTTGATGCTCACCAGTTACATTGCTGGTTTGTGAGCGTGACCGGGATCTATGTGAAGCGGGCGTTCAAATACCGCTGGTATCCGACTGATGCGCAGGCAGCCGAGCTGTCGCGCACGTTCGGGTGCGTGCGGAAGGTCCACAACCTGGCGCTTGCGGCCCGTACCGAGGCGTGGACCCGGAAGGAGCGGGTCAACTACAACGCCACTTCGGCAATGCTGACGGTGTGGAAGAAGACCGAGGAGCTTCGGAAAGCGGGCGAAGTGCCCGCGTTTCAAGTCGAGGAAGAAGTCGCGTAAGTCCGCCGAGTACACCACCTCCGGGTTCCGGTTCCGGGACGGGAAGCTCACACTGGCGAAGATGTCCGAGCCGTTGGAAATCGTGTGGTCGAGGCCCCTGCCTGAGGGTGCGCGGCCGTCCACGGTGACCGTGTCCCAGGACAGTGCGGGCCGGTGGTTCGTCTCCCTGCTGTGCGAGGACCCGGCCGTAAAGCCCCTCCCCGTCATAGACACGGCAATCGGGATCGACGCCGGCCTGGACCACCTGCACAAGCTGACGACTCGACTCGTGCGTGAAAACCAAACGCTCGTGATCGAGGACCTGACCGTGCGTAACATGGTCAAAAACCACACCCTGGCCCGGGGCATCTCGGACGCCGGGTGGCGCGACATGCGCACCATGCTGGAGTACAAGTGTGCTGGTTCCCTTCCTCCAAGCTGTGTTCCAACTGCGGCACGACCCACGACCGGGACGTGAACGCGGCACGCAACCTGAAGGCCGCCGGGCTGGCGGTGACAGTCTGTGGAGCCGGTGTAAGACCTCAACGGAGAACTCCGGGCAGGCGGTCGGCGACGAAGCAGAAACCCTCGCGGCGCGAGTCGTGAGAATCGCCCTTCTTCAGGAGGGGGAGAAGCCAAGCCAGACACCTCCTTGTCCACACCGCGGGGCCGGCCGGGAGGCCGTCGGGGGAGCCGGCGCGTGGACACTGACGATCACTCGTGTTGTGCCCGGGGAACGACGCGAGGTGAGGCCAGGAGAGGGGCTGTGGAACGCCTGTGACGGAAGACCCGCGTAATGCGGATATGCGTGACACGCAGGGGACCCCTGTGACAGATACGGCACAGGGGTGCGCAAGGGGCTCAGCGGTGCAGAGGGCTCAGCGGTACAGGGGCGGCCGTTCCGCCAGCTCCACCGGGGTCCGTACGCCGGTTCGGGCAGCCGCGAGACCCGCCTGCGAGACCGCCGCCGCCGCGTACCCGTCCCAGGCGTCGGGACCCGCGATCCGGCCGCGCGCGGCCGCGGCCACCCAGCGGCGCAGCTGGCGGTCGTAGGCGTCGGCGAAGCGCACCGTGAAGTCCTGGTCGATCTCCCCGCCCCAGCGGCCCGCCGACTGCACCACCATCGCGTGGCCGTCCCCGATCCGGGCGCTGCCCGACTCGCCCACCGCCTCGCACTGCACCTGGTAGCCGAAACCGCAGTTCACGAAGATCTCCACGTCGACCACGGCCCCGCCGGAGGTCTCCAGCAGCACCAGCCGGGGATCGCGCAGCCCCTCCGGGGCGGCCGCCGTCGGCCTCGGGGAGAGCACGGTGACGGCCGTGACCTCCTGCCCCAGCAGCCAGCGGGCCGCGTCCACCTCGTGCACCACGGAGTCGCTGATCAGCATGTCGCTGGTGAAGAAGGACGGCGAGGCGGCGTTGCGGTGCCGGCAGTGCAGGAACAGCGGCCGCCCGATCCCGCCCGCGTCCAGCAGCTCCTTCAGCCGCTCGTACTCGGCGTCGAACCGCCGCATGAAACCCACCTGCACCAGCCGCCGCCCCAGCCGCTGCTCGGCCTCCATCACGCGCAGCGCGCCCGCCGGGTCCGGGGTCAGCGGCTTCTCGCACAGCACCGGCAGCTCCCGCTCCAGGGCGTGCAGGATCGCTTCCTCGTGGGCGGGTCCGGGGGAGGCGATCAACACGGCCTGGACCCCGGGCGCTGCTATGGCGGCCGCCGGGTCGGTGTGCGCGCTCGCCCCGTCCAGGGCGCCCGCGACCTCCTTGACCCGGTCCCCGTCCGGATCTGCCACGGCCACCACCCGGGCCCCGCCCACGGTCCGCCCGATCCGGCGGACGTGGTCGGCGCCCATCCTGCCCGTACCGATGACGGCGATGCCGAGCGTGCTCATGTTTCTCTCCTCCGAAGGGTCAGCGGGCGCCACAGGAGCGAAGGTAGTCGCGGGTACGGCGGGCGATGGGCAGCGGCCGGTCGGGCTGGCAGGGGTACATGTCCTGCTCGACGATGGCGAACAGGTCCACGCCGAGCCGCTGGGCGGCGGCGAGGACCGGTTCCAGCGCGGGCACCCCCGAGGGCGGTTCGCACATCACCCCGCGGCCCACGGCGGGCCCGAACGGCAGCTCCTCGGCCACGACTTCGGCGAGGATCCGCGGGTCCACCTGCTTGAGGTGGAGGTAGCCGATCCGCTCCGCGAAGGTCTCGATCGCCTGGACGCTGTCGCCGCCGCAGTACGCGTAGTGCCCGGTGTCCAGGCAGAGCGAGACGAGGTCCGGGTCGGTGGCGTCCAGGAAGCGGGCCACGCTCGAAGGGGTGTCGATGTGGGTGTCCGCGTGCGGATGGACGACGATCCGCAGCCCGTACCGCTCCCGGACCTCCCGGCCCAGGCGCTCGGTCTGGGAGGCCAGTTCGCGCCATTGGTCCGGGGTCAGGGTGCGGTCCTCCAACACCTCGCCGGTCTTGTCGTCCCGCCAGAAGGAAGGGATGACCACGAGGTGCGCCGCGCCCATCGCCTGCGTGAGCGCCGCGATCCGCGACACGTGCGCCCAGGTGTCCTCCCACACGGCGGGCCCGTGATGGAGTCCGGTGAAGACGGTGCCGGCCGAGACCCGCAGCCCGCGCTTGGCGGTCTCCTCGGCGAGGCGGGCGGGATCGGTGGGCAGATAGCCGTACGGGCCGAGCTCGATCCACTCGTAGCCGGCGTCCGCGACCTCGTCGAGGAAGCGCTCCCAGGGGGTCTGTACGGGGTCGTCGGGAAACCAGACACCCCAGGAGTCCGGAGCCGAACCGACACGGATACGGGTCAACGCGGGCGGGGAGGACGTCATAGCTGCCACCTTGGGTGGAGGACGAGTGAGAGGGCTGACAGTGACCGGGACCGGGGATCCGATGGAGTTCGACCTGATCACGATGGGGCGGATCGGGGTGGATCTCTACCCGTTGACGACCGGCGTATCACTGGCCGAGGCGGAGACCTTCGGCAAGTTCCTGGGCGGCTCCCCGGCCAACGTCGCCGTCGCGGCGGCCCGGCTGGGGCGGCGCACGGCGGTGATCAGCCGCACCGGAGCCGACCCCTTCGGCGGGTATCTGCGGGCGGAGCTGCGGGGGTTCGGGGTGGACGACCGGTGGGTGGGGGAGGTCGCCGGGCTCCCCACGCCGATCACCTTCTGCGAGATCTACCCGCCGGATTCCTTTCCGCTCTACTTCTACCGGCAGCCGAAGGCCCCCGACCTGGAGATCGGGGCGGAGGAGGTGGACCTGGCGGCGGTACGGGCCGCACGGGTGTTCTGGATGACGGGGACGGGGCTGAGCGAGGAGCCCTCACGGGCGGCGACGCTGGCGGCGCTGGCCGCGCGCGGCCGGGTGGGGACCACGGTGTTCGACCTGGACTGGCGGCCGACGCTGTGGCGGGAGAAACCGGGACCGTACTACGAACGGGCCCTCTCCGGGGCGACGGTGGCCGTAGGGAACCTGGAGGAGTGCGAGATCGCCACCGGGCGGTCGGAGCCGTGGGAGGCGGCGCGGGCGCTGATCGCCTCCGGCGTGGAGCTGGCGGTGGTCAAGCGGGGGCCGGAGGGCGTGCTGGCGGTCCACCGCGACGGGACGGTGGCGGAGGTGCCGCCGGTGCCGGTGGAGGTGGTGAACGGGCTGGGCGCGGGGGACGCGTTCGGGGGCGCGCTGGTCCACGGGCTGCTGGCGGGGTGGCCGCTGGCGGAGGTACTGCGGTACGCGAACGCGGCCGGGGCCATTGTCGCTTCGCGGCTGGCGTGTTCGAGCGCGATGCCGTTCGCGTACGAGGTGGAGGGGGTGCTGGGGCGTGCCGGTGGTGTCTGAGTGGGGGATGGAATGGACGCGGCTGCGGGTGCTGGCGCTGGAGCCGGGGGAGGTGTACCGGTTCGAGGCGGGGGAGTGCGAGTGGATCGTGCTGCCGTTGTCGGGTGGGTGCGAGGTCCGCTGCGCGGAGCCGTCCCCTACTCGCCCTTCCCCCGTTCCCCGGGGCTCCGCCCCGGACCCCGCGCCTCAAACGCCGGCGGGGCTCAAGGATCGGGGCTCCGCCCCGGACCCCGCGCCTCAAACGCCGGCGGGGCTGGATGTTCCGCCGGCGGGACCGGATTCCGCCGCGCCGTGGCCGAAATCAGCCTCGCCGGCGTTTGAGGCGCGGGGGTCTGGGGGCGGAGCCCACAGTTTCGGGAAGGGGCGGGGTGGGGGAAGCCCCGCAGGGCCCGAAACCCCACCGGTCACGTTCCAACTGCACGGGCGGTCAGGGGTGTTCGCGGGGACGACCGACTTCGCCTACCTGCCAAGGGACGCGCACGCGGAGATCGAGTCGGCCGCCGGCGGGCGGTTCGCGCTCGCCGGGGCGCGGTGCGGGACGCGGCTGCCCGCGCGGTACGGGCCCGCAGGCGGCGTGCCCGTCGAGCTGCGCGGCGCCGGCGCGTGCTCGCGGCAGGTCAACAACTTCGGCGCGGCCCACGTGTTCCCCGCGGACCGGCTCATCGCCGTCGAGGTGCTCACCCCCGGGGGGAACTGGTCCTCGTACCCGCCCCACAAGCACGACACGCGCACCCCCGGCGAGGAGTCCCGCCTGGAGGAGATCTACTACTTCGAGATCGCCCCGCACGGGGACACCCCCGGGGTCGGCTACCAGCGCGTCACGCCGTCTCCCGCGGGGAAGACCGACATCCTGGCGGAGGTCAGGAGCGGGGACGCCGTGCTGATTCCCGACGGCTGGCACGGGCCGTCCATCGCCGCGCCGGGCCACGACATGTACTACCTGAACGTGATGGCCGGGCCCCCGGGCGAGCCGCGGGAGTGGCTGATCAGGGACCACCCCGAGCACGCCTGGATCCGCGGCAGCTGGGACGGGCAGGAGATCGACCCCCGGCTGCCGTTCCCCGGAGCAGAGGAGGCGGAGCGATGAGGCTGACCGTGGCGCAGGCGCTCGTACGGTTCCTGAGCGTGCAGTACGCCGAGCGCGACGGGCGCCGGCACCGGCTGGTCGCCGCCACCTGGGGGATCTTCGGGCACGGGAACGTCGCGGGGATCGGGCAGGCGCTGCTGGAGGCGGGGCCGGACGCCATGCCCTTCTTCCAGGGGCGCAACGAGCAGGCCATGGTGCACGCCGCCGTCGGGTACGCGCGGCAGAGCGGGCGGCTGTCCGCCCATGCCGTGACCACCTCGATCGGGCCCGGCGCCACGAACCTGGTGACCGGGGCGGCCGGCGCGACCATCAACCGGATTCCGGTGCTCCTGCTGCCGGGGGACACCTTCGCGACCCGGCCCGCCGATCCCGTGCTGCAGCAGTTGGAGGTCCAGGAGGCGGGGGACGTGTCCGTCAACGACACCCTGCGGCCGGTCTCCCGCTACTTCGACCGGATCACCCGCCCCGAGGCGCTGGTCCCGGCCGCCCTGCAGGCCATGCGGGTGCTCACCGACCCCGTCCGGACCGGCGCCGTCACCCTCGCGCTGCCGCAGGACGTGCAGGCCGAGGCGTACGACTGGCCCGAGGAGTTCTTCGCCGAGCGGGTGTGGGGCGTACGCCGTCCCCGGCCCGACCGTGCCGAGCTCGCCGCCGCCGCAGCCGCCGTACGGGGCTCCGCGCGGCCCCTGATCGTTGCGGGCGGCGGGATCCGGCACAGCGGGGCGGGGGCCGCGCTGGCGGAGTTCGCCGAGGCCACCGGGATCCCGGTGGCCACGACGCAGGCGGGCAAGGGCGTGCTCCCGTACGACCACCCGGCCGAGGTCGGCGGGATCGGGCACACGGGCACGGCCACCGCCAACGGGCTCGCCCGGGAGGCCGACCTGGTGATCGCCGCCGGGACCCGGCTGACGGACTTCACCACCGCCTCCGCGACCCTCTTCCAGAACCCGGCCGTCCGGTTCCTCGGCCTCAACCTCGACCCGTACGACGCCCACAAGCTCGCCGCCCTCCCGCTGGTCGCCGACGCCCGCGAGGGGCTCGGGGAACTGGGCGGGGCGGTCGCCGGGTACCGGGTGGATCCCGCGTACGCGGCCTCGTACGCGGAGGGGAAGCGGGACTGGGAGCGGCGGGTCGATGCCGCCTGGAGCGCAGGTGAGGGGGACGAGGAGCTGCCGCCGACGCAGGCGCAGGTGCTCGGGCTGCTCGACGGGCTCGTCGATGCCAGTGACGTGCTCGTCAATGCTGCCGGCTCGCTCCCCGGGGACCTGCACAAGCTGTGGCGGGCCCGGTCCGTCGACCAGTACCACCTGGAGTACGGGTACTCCTGCATGGGCTACGAGATCCCGGCCGCGATCGGGGTGGCCCTGGCCGCGCCCGGCCGCCCGGTGTGGGCGCTGGTCGGCGACGGCACGTACCTGATGAACCCGACCGAGATCGTCACGGCCGTGCAGGAGCGGATTCCGATCAAGGTGGTCGTCCTCGACAACCACGGGTACGCGTCGATCGGCGGGCTGTCGGGGGCCGTGGGCGGCGAGGGGTTCGCCACCGGGTACCGCTTCCGGGCGCCCGACGGCTCGTACACCGGCGACCCCCTTCCGGTGGACCTCGCGGCGAACGCGGGCTCCCTCGGGATGGCCGTGATACGCGCCCGTACCGTGCGTGACCTGCGGGAAGCACTGGCCCAGGCACGCTCGGCAACATGTCCCACATGTGTCTACGTACAGACCCGAACGCCCGACACTGTGTCGGGCCCGCCCCCCGCACAGGCGTGGTGGGATGTTCCTGTGGCCGAGACCGCGAACCGCACAGCGGCGGCCCAGGCCCGTGAAGAGTACGACCGGCAAGCCGCGCAGCGACGTCGCCATCTGTGAAGGAGCAAGGCAATGAAGACCGTCAACCACTGGATCGGTGGCAAGACCGTCGAGGGCGCGTCGGGCAACTACGGCCCGGTCACCGACCCGGCCACCGGCGAGGTCACCACGCAGGTCGCGCTCGCCTCGGCCGAAGAGGTCGACGCGGCGGTGAAGGTCGCCAAGGAGGCGTTCCTGAGCTGGGGGCAGTCCTCGCTGGCCGCCCGCACCAAGGTGCTCTTCGCCTACCGCGCCCTGCTGGACGCCAACCGCGACGCGATCGCCGAGCTGATCGTCGCCGAGCACGGCAAGGTGCACTCGGACGCGCTGGGCGAGGTCGCCCGCGGTCTGGAGATCGTCGAGCTGGCCTGCGGGATCACCACGCAGCTCAAGGGCGAGCTGTCGACGTCCGTGTCCAACCGGGTGGACGTCTCCGCGATCCGCCAGCCGCTGGGCGTCGTCGCGGGCATCACCCCGTTCAACTTCCCGGCGATGGTCCCGATGTGGATGTTCCCGCTGGCCGTGGCCTGCGGAAACACCTTCATCCTCAAGCCGAGCGAGAAGGACCCGTCGGCCGCCAACAAGCTGGCCGAGCTGGCGACGGAGGCCGGGCTGCCGGCCGGCGTGCTGAACGTCGTCCACGGTGACAAGGTCGCCGTCGACGCGCTGCTCGCGCACCCCGGCATCGCGGCCGTCTCCTTCGTGGGCTCGACCCCGATCGCCCGCCACATCCACACCACCGCCTCCGCCAACGGCAAGCGCGTCCAGGCGCTGGGCGGCGCCAAGAACCACATGCTGGTGCTGCCGGACGCCGACCTGGACGCGGCCGCCGACGCGGCGGTCTCCGCGGCCTACGGCTCGGCCGGTGAGCGCTGCATGGCGATCTCCGCCGTCGTGGCCGTCGGCTCCATCGCCGACGAGCTTGTCGAGAAGATCCGCGAGCGCGCCGAGAAGATCAAGATCGGTCCCGGCAACGACCCGACCTCGGAGATGGGCCCGCTGATCACGGCCGCCCACCGCGACAAGGTCGCCTCGTACGTGAAGGGCGCGGCCGCCCAGGGCGCCGACGTGGTCCTGGACGGCACCGGCTACACGGTGGAGGGCAACGAGAACGGCCACTGGATCGGCCTCTCGCTGCTCGACAACGTCAAGACCGACTCCGACGCCTACCGCGACGAGATCTTCGGCCCGGTGCTGTGCGTGCTGCGCACGGAGACCTACGAGGAGGGCGTGGCCCTCATCAACGCCTCGCCGTTCGGCAACGGCACCGCGATCTTCACCCGCGACGGCGGCGCCGCCCGCCGCTTCCAGCTGGAGATCGAGGCGGGCATGGTCGGCGTCAACGTGCCGATCCCGGTGCCGGTGGGCTACCACTCCTTCGGCGGCTGGAAGGACTCCCTCTTCGGCGACCACCACATCTACGGCAACGACGGCATCCACTTCTACACCCGCGGCAAGGTCGTCACGACCCGCTGGCCGGACCCGGCCGACGCCCCGGCCGGCGTGGACCTGGGCTTCCCCCGCAACCACTGACCGACCGGCCCCCCGGGCCCCGTAGGACCGCTCGCCCCCCGCAACCCTCACCGCGGGGGGCGAGTCCGTTTCCTTCCCTTCAGAGGAGCGACCAGACGTCCTGCGCGGCCGTCGTGCTCCACACCGCGTCGCCGTGCCCGTAGCCGGGGACGACCGTGAACGACACCCGGTCGTTGCCCGCGGCGCGGATCAGCTCCGCGCCGCGCGGGTGGTCGCCGCGGCCCAGCGCGGTGTTGACCCAGACCACCTCGGCGCGGATGCGGTCCCAGCCGATCCGGTACGTGGCCTCGTCGCCCGCCCAGACCGCGGCGAGGTCCCGCATCAGCGCGGTCGGCAGCAGTCCGCTGCCGAGGGCGGAGGTCGCCGCGTGCCAGGTGGCCAGGGGGGTGTGCGTCAGCGTGAACCGGTCCTCGGCCGGGGTGGCGCCGAAGGCGTAGCTGCCGGCGCTGTGGCCCTGCCGGTAGATCCAGTTGGCCGCGCCGGGGAGGAGGGCGGTGTGGATCAGCGCGAAGTGGGCGAGGCCCGCGTGAGTGAAGCGGAGCGAGGGGTGCGGCGGCCAGGGGGCCGGGGAGGCGCCCGCCGGGTCCGTCACCGCGCGGGCTACGAGGCCCGCGAGCCCCGGATCGACCGCGTACGTGCCCTGCGCGAGCTGGGCGGCGTACGCGTCCCGGGTCGCGGCCGCCCGCACCGCGAGCTCGCCCGTGTAGGGCCCGGTGGTGTCCAGGACGACCACCCGGCGCAGCCGCGGCGAGTCGTCGTGCGAGGCCGCGTCCAGCGCGAGGGCGGCCCCGGCGGAGTGGCCGACGTACTGGTACGGCAGGCGCAGTACGGAGTCCAGCGCGCCCACCACTCGGGCCAGGTCCCGGCGGTGCGCCGCGAGCCCCCACTCGGCGGTGATGTCCCCGGGTGCGGCGGCGTCCTCGCGGGGGGTGACGCCGACGACGAGCAGGCCCTGGCGGCGCAGCTCGTGGGCGAGGCCCGGGTCCCCGGGGCCGCCGGGGGTGAAGAAGTCCGCCGCGAAGTTCAGGCCACCGCCGGGCAGGAGGTACGCGATCCCGTGCGGGGGCCGGGCCGTGTCGGCGAGCACGTCCACCGTGACGGGGGCCGGGCCGCCGTCGTCCAGCGGGAGGGTGAGGCGTATCCAGCCGTCGCCGGGCAGGTAGGCGGCGGTGCCGGTGCCCAGTGCCCGCTCGATGCGGCTCAGCAGCCCGGTGCCCTTGGCGGCGGTGGCGGGACCCGCAGCGCCGAGGGTCAGGGCCGCGGCGCCGGCCAGCCCGCCGGCGAGGACGGCCCGCCGGCCGGGGCCGGGGCGGGTGTCGCTGTGGTCTTGGTCCATCGGTCGTGCCTCCCCCTGGTCGGTGATGGCCGGATACCGTCACCTGGGGACACCCTTGCCGGTCAATGCGCCTGAGCCAAGTCCCGTTCGGATTCCGGCTGTTCCGTGTCGGCCTGCCGGCGGCGGCGCCGCAGGACCAGGACGGCCGTCAGGGCGCCGATGAGCACCAGGAACAGCCCCAGGGCGGGCCACGGGACGGCGATGAAGTCCGTCTCGGACTCGGAGAGCAGATCGGGGTGGGCCGCCGCGCCGGCGGTGATCTTCACGGTGACCCAGTCCGACTGGGGGGCGTCGGGCCACGGTTCGGTCAGCTCGATCCGCTGGCCGGGAAGCAGCGCCAGCTTCAGCTCCCGGGCCGGCCGGTCCAGCACCTCGCGCCCGAACAGGCCCTCGGCGGAGACCGTCACCTTGGGGTCGACGACCACGTTGCCCCGGTTGACCAGCGTGTAGGTGATGGTGGCGCGGGCGTCCTTGACCCAGGGCAGCAGCGGCGCCGACCGGTCGACCTTCACGTCCTCCACGCTCAGTCCGGGCGTCAGCGGCCCCGGCACCCGGAAGTACAGCCGGGTGCCCACCGAACGCTTCACCCCGACCTGGACCTTGCCCTCCTGCTGGATGCCCTCCACGGCGGTGTTGAGGGCGACGATCCCGCCGACGTGGTCGCCGGGCGTCGCGTCCGCCGGGATCTTCACGGTGAACGGGATGTCCTTGCGGCCCTTGGCGGGCACGGTGACGGTGGACGCGGTCTCGGGCGGCAGGGCGATCCACGTGCCGATGTCCTTGGGCTTCGTCTCCACGGGCAGCAGCGCGAAGGCGCCGCCCGAGGGGGTGTTCACGGCATCGGTCGCGAAGACCTGGAACGTCAGCTCCTTGTCGGAGGAGTTCAGGATCGTGACGCTGTCGCCGATGGAGGTCCCGGCCGGGCCCTGGTGGAAGAAGTAGGCGCGGTCGGTCATCGCCGCACCGGGCGCGGGCGTGGGGAAGACCCCCCAGGTGCCGTTGTCCGCCGCGGTCGCGGCGGTGGCGGGGAGCAGGCCCACCCCCAGCAGCAGGCCGACGAGCAGACCGTAGAGGGAGGTGCGGGTGCGCATGGGAGGTTCTCCAGTCGGCGCGGAGACGGGGAAGGGGTGGCTTTCGGGGTTGCGAAGCTGAGAACTTAAGCGCCAGTAAACGGCGGTGGTAACTATAACCATCCTAAGGTAGCGAAATTCCTTGTCGGGTAAGTT
>NZ_JBFBFP010000011.1:0-195937 GCF_040684275.1 Streptomyces sp. NPDC091371 | reverse complement strand
GAAGGCCATCGCGAAGCGACGCGACGACGAAGGAGGAGCGCCCTTGACGAGCCGTTCCGACACGGAAGGACTATGGGACTGACGGGAAACCCCCCAGGACATCTCTGATTCGGGCCGGCTCGGACCCCGCCGATCACGAAGCCCCGCCCCCGCCCCACCCCCCACCGCCGAACACCGCGCCCATTCGGCCCCCTGTGGGTCGGCCGTTTGCCCGGTGTCGCGGTGCGCCCGTTTCACGCCGGTGCTTTCGTGAGGCGAAGCGCCCGCGTGCCGCCCGGAGGGAGGTGCTCCACGGGCTGTCGGTCCAGCACCGGAAGGACGGGATACGCGTGATGAGGTCGGCTCTGCGCTCGGGCGGCGCCCGTAGGGGCGAAGCAGAACGGCGATCAGGCGGCGGGCCGCCGCGGGGGACGTCTGCCATGACGGCGCCTTCGTGGCCGACGGCCCGGCAGCCCTCAGCCCGGCAGCCCTCAGCCCGGCGCCCCTGGCCCCGGCACCCCTGGACCCGCCGCCTGTTCGTGGCGGCTCTGGCACCCTTGCTCGCCCTGACGCCCTCGCTCGCGAGCGCACAGGACTCGTGGCGCGCCGTCCCCGATCTGCCCACGCCCCGGTACGGCCTCGCGGGCACAAGTGCCCCCTGTCCCAAGGACGTCGAGGGGCTGAAGGGCACGTGCGTGTACGCCATCGGGGGCCAGAACGACTCGCCCGCGCTGGACACCGTGGAGGCGTACAGCCCCGCGACGAACACGTGGCGCGCCCTGCCCGCCCTGCCCACGGCCCGCTACGCGCTGAGGGCGACCACGGCGCCGTGCCCGAAGGACGTCGAAGGACTCGAGGGCACGTGCGTGTACGCCATCGGCGGCTTCGCCGACTCCGCCGACTCCGCCGACGTGGGCACCGTAGAGGCGTACAGCCCGGCCACGAACACCTGGCGCGCCCTGCCCGCCCTGCCCACCGCCCGCAGCTTCGCCGCGGCGGCGACCGCGCCCTGTCCCAAGGCCGTCGACGGGCTGAAGGGCAGCAGCTGTGTGTACGCGGTCGGCGGCGCCTACAGCGACACCGTGGAGGCGTACAGCCCGGTCACGAACACCTGGCGCACCGTGCCCTCCCTCGGCACGCCCCGCGACGCCCCGGCGGCGGCGACCGCTTCCTGCCCGGAGGGAGTCGACGGGCTGAAGGGCACCTGTCTGTACGCCATCGGCGGGTTCAACCCGACCGACAGCATCCTCGGCACGGTCGAGGCCTACAGCCCCGCCACGAACACCTGGCGCACGGTGGCCTCACTGGGCAGCCCCCGCGTCGCCCTGGGCGGAACCGCCGCCCCCTGTCCTGGCTCGGCAAGCCGGGGCGACAGGGGGCCGAAGCAGTCCTGCGTGTACGCGATCGCCGGGTTCACCACCTTCACCGAATTCGCCACCGGCTCGGCGGAGGTCCTGAACCCCGCGGAGAACACCTGGAACGCCCTGCCCGCCCTGGCCACCCCTCGTTTCGAGCTGGGTGCGGCGACCGCGCCGTGCCCCGAGGACCTCCGGAGCCCGACGCAGACCCAGACCTGTGCGTACGCCTTCGGCGGTATCGGCGACCCCCCGTTCCCGACCCTCGGCTCCGTGGAAGCCCTTCCGGTCGGCGGCTGATCTGGTCGGCGGCTGATCCGGTCGGCGGCTGACACACGGCACGGCCTACCCGCGCGGCTCCAGGCGGGCCGCCCGGCCCTTCTCGCCCGAGGCCCAGCAGCCGGCGTCCGGCGCGCAGTCCACGGTGTCGAAGGAGCCGGGGTCCAGGGAGCGCCAGTGGCGGCCCCCGTCGGTGGTCACGTCCGTGCCCGTCGGGCCGACCGCGAGGGCCGTGCGGTCGGAGTACGGGAACCACGCCGCGCCCGAGCGGTACGCGGGCGGCGGGGTGGCCGCGCCGCTCCAGCTGCGGCCCCCGTCGGTGGAGAGGGCCGCGGCCTGCGGGGACGCCTGGCCGGTGCGGTAGTCGCCGCCGACCGCGAGGCCCCTCGTACGGTCGCGGAAGGCCAGGGCGAAGACCCCGCGGGCCGGGTCGCCGGCCGGGAGGGTGGAGTCGGTGGCCGTCCAGGTCAGGCCGCGGTCCGAGGAGTGCAGGATGCGGGCGGTCGCGCCGCCGCCCGTGGCGAGCCAGACGTCCTTGGGGCCCGCGCTGACCAGGCACTGGCCGCTCGCCGCGAAGCCCGCTTCGCCCGGCAGCGCCTCGGGCATGCCGTCGGTGGGCAGGACCCGCCAGGTCCGGCCGCCGTCCTCCGTGGACAGGATGCGGAACCTGCCGTCCACGGGGTCGCTCATGGCGAGGCCGTGGCGGGCGTCGAAGAAGGTGAGGCAGTCGTAGAAGGCGCGGGGATCGGGGTTTCGGAAGGTCTCGCTCCAGGTGGCGCCGCCGTCCTCGGTGCGCAGGATCCTGGAGGCCTCCCCCTCCCCGATGGACAGGGCCACGGCCCGGCGGGAGTCGAAGGCCTCGATGTCGCGCAGTTCCAGTGCCTGCGCCACGGCTGCCGGCGGGGAGACGTCGCTCCAGCTGCGGCCGCCGTCCACGGTGCGCAGGACCGTCCCCTTGAAGCCGGCCAGCCAGGCCGTGGTGCGGCTGACCGCCGCCAGGCCGCGGAAGCGGACCTCCTTGCCGGTGTCCTTCAGCGCCCAGCCGGCGCCGTGCAGCGATGCCGGCTCCGCGGCGGCCTGGGCGGGGGCCGCCAGTAAGCCGAGTGCCAGGGCTGCCGCGCACATGCCAACTCCCAGAAGTCTCATGGCGCGGGAAGCTAACGCACGCCCGATTTCCCCGTCCAGGGTGCGTCTGCGTTTTCGGATTCCTA
The DNA here is from genome assembly GCF_040684275.1 of Streptomyces sp. NPDC091371. NCBI lineage: Bacteria > Bacillati > Actinomycetota > Actinomycetes > Kitasatosporales > Streptomycetaceae > Streptomyces > Streptomyces sp. NPDC091371. The sequence goes on along the minus strand of NZ_JBFBFP010000011.1, from coordinate 193,113 downwards.
GGCTGGTTCCATGACGCCCAAGTCCTACGAGGGCAAACAGATCACCATCACGTACGAGGTCGGGCGGTGCCTGCACGCCGCCGAGTGCGTGCGCGGCCTGCCCTCGGTGTTCGACACGGCGCAGCACCCCTGGGTACGCCCGGACGGCGCTGATCCGGAACTGGCCGCCGAGGTGGTCCGCCGCTGCCCCTCGGGGGCGCTCCAGTACCGGCTCGCCGAGGGCCCGGCCGAGGAGCCGGACCGGCCGACCACCGTCGTGCGCGATGCGGCGGGCCGGCTCGTGCTGCGGGGCGAGCTGAGCGTGACGACCTCGTCCGGGGAGGTCCGCAGGGAGACCAGGGCCATGCTTTGCGCCTGTGGAGTGAGCGCGAATCAGCCCTTCTGCGACCTCTCCGGAACCTGCCACAGCGGGTGACCGCCCTGCCACTGCACGTCACAGACAGTCACTCTGTGCGATCGCACGGGCGGGTTCCGGCCAATCGGTGACACAGCTCACGTCACCTCCCCTGCACGGATTTGCCGATTCCGGCGTCTATCGGGTTGCCGGCCCCCACCCCACGGCCCGGCAGCAGATCCGCCGCAAGGGAGTGAGCCTTGATCACTGTCATCGAGCAGGCCGTACAGGCCCGTCTGGTCGCCACCGCGCCGAAGGTCGAGACCGTGCCCGTCACCCTCTGCTACGACCGGGCGGATCCGTTCGCCGTCCGCATGGCCTTCCCCGCGCCGGCCACGCTGGAGGGCGTCGAGGTCTCGTGGACCTTCGCGCGCGAGCTGCTGGAGTCCGGGCTGGACCGCCCGTCGGGCCGTGGCGACGTACGCGTGCGCCCGTACGACGGCGACCGGACGACGATCGAGTTCCACGCCCCCGAGGGCGTCGCGATCGTGCTGATGATGACGGCCGAGCTGCACCGCTTCCTGGAGCGGGCCTCGACCGTGGTCCCGCCCGGGCTGGAGCACCTCTACCTCGACATGGACCACAGCCTGGCCGAGCTGATGCGCGACAGCCGCTGAGTCGCGTTTATTCGTTTGCGGGCGGCTCAGGCCGCCCGTAGCTTCGTAGACGCCCCATCGCCGTCGAAACGGAGCAGGACATTGGACTACTGAGGTCCGAGACACCGACCACCGTCAACAGTCAACCGCTGACCGTCGGCTGTCTCCCCGCGTTGCACGCACCACTCACGCAACCTGGAGGCCTCTATGAGTCATGCCCCTGCTTTCATCACCTGCTCCGACCTGTCCTTCGACTGGCCTGACGGAGCTCCCGTCTTCGACGGCTTCTCGCTCGCCGTCGGTCCCGGTCGGACCGGCCTCATCGGACTCAACGGTTGTGGGAAGTCCACGCTGTTGAAGCTGATCGCCGGTCAGCTCACCCCCTCCGACGGCCAGTTGTCCGTCGCGGGCACGATCGGATACCTGCCGCAGAACCTCACGCTCGACACCGCGCTGCGGGTCGACGAGGCCCTCGGCATCCACACCGCCCGCGCCGCCCTGCACGCCATCGAGGCGGGCGAGGCCACCGAGGCCAACTTCACCGCGGTCGGCGACGACTGGGACGTGGAGGAGCGGGCGATCGCCATGCTCGACCAGCTCGGCCTCGCCCGGATCGGCCTGGACCGCACCGTCGGCGAGCTGTCGGGCGGCGAGTGCGTGCTGCTGCGGCTGGCCGCCCTGCTCCTCGCACGCCCCGACGTGCTGCTGCTCGACGAGCCCACCAACAACCTGGACCTGCGCGCACGACGCCGCCTCTACGCGGCGATCGAGTCCTGGACCGGGGTGATGGTGCTGGTCAGCCACGACCGGGAGCTGCTGGAGCGGGTCGACCAGATCGCCGATCTGCACGACGGCGAAGTCCGCTGGTACGGCGGGAACTTCACGGACTACGAGGAGATGCTCGCCGCCGAACAGGAGTCGGCCGAGCGGATGCTCCGGGTCGCGGAGGCCGACGTACAGCGCCAGAAGCGCGAGCTCGCCGACGCGCACGTCAAGTTGGCGCGGCGCAAGCGGTACGGCCAGAAGATGTACGAGAACAAGCGCGAGCCGAAGATCGTGATGGGCGCCCGCAAGCGCGCGGCGCAGGAATCGGCCGGCAAGCACCGGATCATGCACACCGAGAAGCTCGCCGAGGCGAAGGAGCGCCTCGACCAGGCCGCGGAGGCGGTGCGCGACGATGACGAGATCCGCATCAAGCTCCCCGCCACGCAGGTCCCGCCCGGTCGGCGCGTGCTGACCCTGAGCGACGTACGGCTGGCCCACGGGGCAGCGGTCCGGGGCGAGTGGGAGCTGCGCGGTCCGGAGCGGATCGCGCTGGTGGGACGCAACGGCTCGGGCAAGACCACGCTGCTGCGCACGGTCGCGGGGCAGCTCGCGCCGGTGTCCGGGGAGGTGGTCCCGCACGTGACCACGCGGTTCCTGCCGCAGCGCCTCGACGTGCTGGACGAGAGCCGTTCGGTGGTGGAGAACGTGGCGCGGTTCGCCCCGCAGGCCACGAACAACCTGATCCGGGCGCGGCTCGCGCACTTCCTGTTCCGGGGCGCCCGGGCGGACCGGCCGGCCGGCACCCTGTCGGGCGGCGAGCGGTTCCGGGCGGCGCTGGCGGCGCTGCTGCTGGCGGAGCCGGCTCCGCAGCTGCTGATGCTGGACGAGCCGACGAACAATCTGGACCTGGCGAGCGTGCGGCAGTTGACGGACGCGCTGGAGTCCTACGAGGGCGCGCTCTTGGTGGCCAGCCATGACGTGCCGTTCCTGGAGTCGATCGGCATCACGCGGTGGCTGCTGCTGGACGGCGAACTGCGGCCGACGACGGCCGAGGAGGTCCGGGAGACGCTGTGGCACGACTGACCGCGCGGTGGTCGCTACCGGGGCAGTAAGGCCCAGGATTTGGTGCCGCCCATCGAGGTCAGGACGGGCGTGAGTCCCCAGTCCCCGCCACAGGCCTCGACGGCCGCGGCGAGCAGCCACATCCCGCGGCTGCGCCGGCGCCTGCACTCCTCGCTCTCCTCGGGCGAGGAGTGCGCCGGGTGCTGGTCGTATACGACTATCCGCAGCGCGTCGAACTGCCAGCGGATCTTCAGCATCATCTCCTTGTCGGGCGTGAAGCGGTGGGCGCACGCCACGAGTTCGGAGGCGGCGAGGGTCGCCGTGTCGCACAGGTCGGCCAGTCCGTGCCGGGTGAGCAGGGACCGGACGACGGAACGGGCGGTGCCCGCGCAGTAGCCGCCACCGGGCAGGCGTATCGAGTAGTTCAGCTTCTCCGCCTCGGGCGGTATCCGCCGGGGCTCATGGACCGACCGCAGGCCACGGAGAGTGCCCGTCATCGTGCTGCTCCAAGTATGGGTGTGATCGACAGCCGTGTGATCAAAGACCGGTTGGTCGTGGAGTGGTCATACGGGACCGCGAGGTCGCCCCGTGTGAGACTTGCACTACCGACCGTAGCGTAACCCGGTGCACGGTGCTACTACTTGTCTCGTCAGTTGATGATTTCTCAGGGCATTTCAGGATGGGTACGGCTATCAGGCCTGCCCCGTACCGAAGGGAAGGGTGCCCGTGCCACCCAGGAGCACGCCGACCGCGAGGCAGCAGCGCCTAGGCTCCGAGCTGCGCAAACTCCGCGAGGAGTCCGGCATGACGGTCCAGCAGGCCGCCGCTCTCCTGGGGGTCGACCGCACCCGTATCCCGAACATCGAATCCGGCCGGATCGGCATCAGCGCCGAGCGTGTCCGCACCCTCGCCTTCAACTACGACTGCCCCGACACGGGCCTCGTCGACCTGCTCGCGACGATGGCGCAGGAGCGGGACAAGGGGTGGTGGGAGCAGCACCGGGGGATGCTGCCGCCAGGTCTGCTCGACATCTGCGAACTGGAACACCACTCGGCCGCACTGCACACCGCGGTCACCACGCACATACCCGGGCTGCTGCAGACCGAGGCCCACGCGCGGGCGGTCTTCGACACCGCCGACCCGCCGCTGCCGGAGCCGGACCTGCAGGCGCGGCTCGCGCTGCGGATGAGCCGGCAGCAGGTGTTCGCGCGGGAGCGGCCCCCGTTGTACGAGGCGGTGGTGCACGAGGCCGCGCTGCGGATGCAGTTCGGCGGGCCGAAGGTCGCCCGGGCGCAGCTGGAGCACATCCTGGAGCAGTCGGAGCGGGCGCGCACGACGGTGCTGGTCATCCCCTTCACCGCCGGCGGCTTCCCCGGCGCCGGGCAGTCCTTCACGTACGCGGCGGCCGAGATACCCCAGCTCGACACCGTGCAGCTGGACAGCTCGCACGGCTCGATGCTGCTGGACTCGTACATGAAGCTGCTGCGCTACCGGGGGCTCCTGGAGCGGCTGCGCTCGCTGGCCCTGCCTGCCGCCGCCTCCCGCGACTTCATCCACGCCGTCGCACAGAGCCTCTGACCGGACCGCCGAGGAGAGACGCCATGAACACGACCACCACGCCCGCCGACACCGAGACCGCCATCGCCTGGGACGAGGCCTTCTGCAGCGAGGGCGCCAACTGCTTCCGCTTCGGCCGCGACGCCGAGGGGCAGGCGTACATCGGGACGACGCAGTCCCCGACGTACGTGACCGACTCCATCGACGCGCTCCGCGCTCTGATCTCCGCGGTCAAATCGGGGGCCGCGGACCACCTCCTGGCGTGACTTTGCCCCTTCAGGCCCAGCTCAGCGCCCCCTCAAACTGCATAGATAACTGGATGTAACCAGACATACACCTGCCGGGGACTTGGCTGGTCTTGATGTCACGCTTAACCTACGACTCCGTAGGCTACGGAACCGTAGGTAAGAACCGTAGGTAATTCGCTTTGCACCCAGGAGTACCCGTGACGATCACCTCTCCCCACCTCGGCAGCTCGGAGGCGTGGACCGACGCCAAGCTGCTGTTCGCGCTGGAAGAGGTGGTCGAGAAGGAGCTCAACCGCCACCTGAAGGTCCAGAAGGACTGGATGCCCCACGACTACGTCCCGTGGAGCGACGGCCGGAACTTCCCCGCCTTCTTCGAGGACGGCGAGGCCTGGCACCCGGACCAGTCCAAGGTCACCGAGATCGGCAAGATCGCCCTGGTGGTGAACCTGCTGACCGAGGACAACCTCCCCAGCTACCACCACGAGATCGCGACGCTCTTCGGCCGCAACGGCGCCTGGGGCACCTGGGTGCACCGCTGGACGGCCGAGGAGGGCCGCCACGGCATCGTGATGCGCGACTACCTGCTGGCCTCGCGCGCCGTGGACCCGGACAAGCTGGAAGCGTTCCGGATGCAGCACATGTCGGAGGGCTTCGAGTCCGACAACAGCCACTCGATGCTGCACTCGGTGGCGTACGTGGCCTTCCAGGAGCTCGCGACCCGCATCTCGCACCGCAACACCGGCCACCAGTCCGGTGACCCGGTCTGCGACCGGATGCTGGCGCGCATCGCGGCGGACGAGAACCTGCACATGATCTTCTACCGCAACCTGCTGGCCGCGGCCTTCGAGATCGCCCCGGACCTGACCATGCAGGCGGTGCGGGACGTCGTGGTCAACTTCCGGATGCCCGGACACGGCATGCCCGGCTTCGAGCGGATGGCCGCGCAGATGGCGATCGGCGGGGTCTACAACCTGCGGATCCACCACGACGACGTGCTGGCCCCCGTGATCCGCTTCCTGAAGGTCATGGACATCGACGGCCTCGGCCCCGAGGGTCAGAAGGCCCAGGAGGAGCTCGGCCTCTTCATGAACGGCCTGGACGCCGAGGCCCGCAAGCTCGACGAGCGCCTGGCCGCTCGCGCGGCGCGCATCGCGGCCCGCAAGGCCTGACCTCAGGCCCGACCTCAGGCCTGACCGGCTTCCGCTCCCTCCGGGGAGTGACGCGAAACCCTGGCAGAGCACCGCTCTGCCAGGGTTTCGCTTCATGACCTCGCTCCGGTTCGACAATCGACCAGCTGACCCGTCTGACGCGCGCCCTGGACTCCTCCCTGGTCTCCCTGCGGGAGGCCCGGCGGGCGCTGGACCACGTACGGGCCGACCAGCCGGGCACGGCGGAGCTCGACCGGGCTGTGACGGCTTCCAGGAACGCTGGGCCTAGGGCACGCGGGAGCTGACCACCCGCGTCAAGGCCGTACGTCAAGGACCTGGTCTCCCACAGCTCCTCCCGGCAGGGCGAAGCCGCCACCGCCTTCCGCGCGTCCCTCTCCCAGGGCCTCCCCCGCTACCTCGGCTCGGCGCACACCTCCCTGGCGGAGGCCGCCCGCCACAGACCGCATTTGGTTCGCCGGCGACCCCCGCTTCGGCGGCGTGGTGTCGCCCGTCGGCGGGCACTGCCCCGTGCGGGTCGTGACGCATGTGCCGCGTCGGGAGGAGTGTGGAGGCGAGGGGTTCGAACTCGCCCTCCGGGTGGGACTGGTGCGCCCCAGCGGCAAAGGCACCCGTACCTGATCAGCGGCGCGGCCGAAGGGCCAGGCGCTCGGCCTCCGACAGCCCGCCCCAGACCCCGAAGCGCTCGTCATTGGCCAGGGCGTACTCCAGGCACGCCGCCCGCCCCTCGCACGCCCCGCACAGCCGCTTCGCGTCGCGCAGCGACGAGCCGGGCTCCGGGAAGAAGAAGCCCGGTCCCGTCTGGGCGCAGAGGGCGAGGTCGTACCAGGCGGGGGCAGGGGCAGCGGTGGGGACGGTGTTCATCGACATGCCGGTGATAGTGACCGCCGCCGATGGACGTCCGATCAACGCCTGATCAACATCCCGTCACGCCCCCGCCGGCGGCGCGCTGGCTATGATCGCGAACCTCGCTCCGAACGGGTCCGCCAGCTTCGCGAAGCGGCCGACCCCCTCCATGAACACCGGCGTCAGCCGGACCTTGCCGCCCGACTCCTCCGCCTTCGCCGCCGTCGCGTCACAGTCGGCGACCTCGAAGTACGGTGTCCAGTAGGGCCGTTCAGCGTCTTCGACCGGGTCCGACGAGATCGGGACCAGTCCGGCGAAGGACTCCTCGTCCGTCGTGCCGGCCGGCTTGGCCATCGTGTACGTGCCGCCCTCGAACGGCATCTCGCCGATGTCCCACCCCAGCACCGCGCGGTAGAAGGCAACCGCGCCGGGCACGTCCCCCGTGTACAGCTCCGTCCAGCACAGGGAGCCCACCCGCGTCACCGCGCCCAGGCCCTTGTTCTGCCGGGGCTGCCAAACCCCGAAGCCCACCCCCGCCGGGTCGGTGAAGAGGGCCATGCGCCCGAAGTCCATGACGTCCATCGGCTCGAACGTCACCGCACCGCCCGCCTCGGTGACGGCCGCCGCCGTGGCGTCCGTGTCCGAGGTCTGGAAGTACACCGTCCAGGCCGACGGGTTCTGGTCCGCCGGGACGGCCATGCCGCCCGCGACCGTCTTGTGGTCGAGGTGGAACATGCCGTATCCCCCGACCTCCTCGCCGCCCGGCTGGTAGTCCCAGCCGAACAGTCCCTCGTAGAACCTGGCGGCCGCGTCGACGTCCGGCGTCCCGAGGTCGACCCAGTTCGGGGAGCCGTCCTTGTAGTCCGTGGTGAGCATGGTCCGCACTCCTTCCGGCCGGTACCGCCGGCGGTCGCTGTCGTCTCCTCCGTGCCGTCCGTGTCCTCTTCGAGCATGGCACCCTCCACTGACAGCGGCCCGGCTCACAGAGTGAACGACCGTGCGTTCGGTAAGATGGGGGCATGGCAGACGGACGCGTGGAACGAGGCAATCAGACGCGGCGCACCGTCCTCGACCGGACGATGAGCATCGCCTCCGTGGACGGGCTGGAAGGTCTCTCGCTGGGGAAGATCGCGACGGATCTGGGTCTGAGCAAGAGCGGTGTCTTCGCCCTGTTCGGTTCCAAGGAGGAACTCCAGCTCGCCACCATCCGCGCCGCCGTGGACGTCTTCGTGGACCACGTCGTACGGCCCGTGCGCGAGGACCCGGCCGGTCTCGCCAAGGTGTGGCGGGTGTGCGAGCTGTGGCTCGACTACTCCGGGCACCGGATCTTCCCGGGCGGGTGCTTCTTCTACTCCGTCTCCGCGGAGTTCGACGCGCGCCCCGGCCCCGTGCACGACGAGATCGCCAAGGTGCGTTCCGACTGGACGCGTTACATAGAGCGGGTCATGGACGAGGCCCGCCTGGTGGGCGGGTTCCGCGAGGGCTTCGATCCGGCGGACGTGCCGCAGATCGCCTTCGAGGTGATCGCCATGATGGAGCTGGCCAACGCGCATTCCGTCCTGTACGAGGACACGGTGGCATACGAGCGCGCCGGCCGGGGCATCCTCGACCGGCTGCGTGCCGTGGCGGCCGCCCCGGAGGAACTCCCGGAGCGGCCGCCGGCGTTCAGCTCGGCCGGCTGACCGGGGCCCGGACCCGGCCGCCGGCGCGCATCGACCAGCCCGCGGCAGCGGCGCCCAGGGCGGTGACCGCCACCATCAGGAAGACCCCGCGCCAGTGGTCGCCGGCGCCGGTCAGCAGGGCCGCGGTGGCCGCGATGCCGAGTGCGCCGCCCAGTTGGCGTGCCGTCATCAGCAGTCCGGTGCCGGCGGCGAACCGCTGCGGCGGGAGGGTGGCGGAGGCCGCGGTGGAGAGCGCGGTCAGGGCCACGCCGATGCCGAGTCCGCCCAGCAGGCCGGCCGGGAGGAAGACCTGGGCGTACGAGGTGGAGGCGTCGGCCCAGCCCCAGAGCAGCAGGGCGTTTGCGGCGAACAGCAGGAAGCCGACGGTGACCGCGGCCCACTGAAGCCCGGCCGGGACGCGGCGGCCGACCAGCAGCGCGCCGGCCATGGCGAGCACGGCCCCCGGGGTGACCCCGAATCCGGCCTCCAGGACCGAGTAGTTCCACCGGGCGATGAGGTACGAGGGCCCGGTCAGCAGCCACGCGTACATGGCCGCCCCGAAGAGCAGGGCGCCGACGTTGGCCCGGGCGAAGACCGGGTCGCGCCACAGGTCCCGGTCGACGGCCGGGGCGGGGTGACGGCGCGAGCGGTGCAGCGCCACGGCGGTCGACAGGGCCCCGCCGCCGACGAGCACCAGCACGTCGGGACCGGTCCAGCCCCACTCCTGGCCCTGGGACAGGCCGGCCACCACTCCCGCGATGCCGAGCGCGAGGGCGACCGTACCGAGGGGATCCGGGAGCCGGTGGACCGTGCGCGGCTCCCGGGGCACGGTGCGGGCGGCGGCCCAGCAGACGGCCAGGCCGAGCGGCACGTTGACCAGGAAGATCGCCCGCCAGTCCCAGGCCTCGACGAGCAGACCGCCGAGGCTCGGGCCGACCGCGGCGGCGAGCCCGCCCGCGGCGCCCCACGCGCCGAGCGCCGCGGCCCGCCGTTCGGGCGGGGTGTGGGCGAGTACGAGTCCCAGCGCGGCCGGGATCATTCCGGCGGCCGCGGCCCCCTGGAGGGCGCGGGCCACGATGAGCAGGTCGGCGGTGGGGGCGGCGCTGGCGGCGAGCGAGGTGAGGGTGAAGGCGAGGGCCGAGCCGAGGAAGAGGGTGCGGCGCCCGAGCGTGTCTGCGAGGCGCCCGGCGGCGGCCAGCAGGGCGGCGAACAGGACGGCGTAGCCGCTGACCACCCAGGTCAGCCGGGGCAGGGACGCCTCGGGAAAGGCGCGCCGCAGGTCGGGGAAGGCGACGTTGACGACGGTGGCGTCGAGGAACGCGAGGAAGGTGACGGCGCAGGCGAGGAGGAGGATCCGCCCGGGGGCGGGCCCGCCGGCGCCCTTGCCGGCGAGGGCGGTCTCGGTCCGGGTGGCGGTCATCGGGCGACCGCCGGTGCCTCGGCGGGGGCCCCGGCCGGGGCGGGCGGGGCGATCGGAGCGGTGATGAACCGGACGGAGGCCGCGATGACTTCGGGGTCGGCGAGGATCCGCCGGTGCCCGAGCCCGCTCGTCTCGATCAGCCGCGCCCGGTCGCCGTGGGCGGCGGCGAGGCTCCGGGACTGGGCAGGGGCGGAGACGTCGTCGTCCGTGTCGTGGACGAGGAGGATCGGCACCGGGACGTCCTCGGGATGCCGGCGCGCGTCGAGGCGCCGCCAGATGTCGGGCTCACCGGGGAGGAGCTGCCGCTCGACATGGCCGCGCAGGACACGCTCGACCGCCTCCCCCAGCTGCAGGCGGGCGCGGAACTGCTCCAGGAGGTATCCGAAGTCGGCCACGCCCCCGATGCCGACCACGCGGTCCGCACGGACGCCGTCGCGCAGGGTGAAGAAGCTCGCGAGGACTCCGATGGAGTGGGCGAGGACGGCCGAGAAGTCCCCGTGCTCGGCGTGCAGCCGGCGGATGATCTCGCGGTAGTCGCGGACCGTGGCGGCCCGCCCCCCGGATTCGCCGTGGCCGGGCGTGTCGAAGCTGATCACTGTGCGGCCCTGGGCCACCAGGGCCTCGACGAACCCGGCGAGCCGCGAGGCCCGTGAGGACCAGCCGTGCACCACCAGGACGGGCCGTTCGCCGTCGCCCCAGCGGTACGTGGCGACGGGTATCCCCCGCACGACCATCCGTCCGATCTCGGCCCGCCCCATCACCTCCGCCTCCCCGGGCCGGAGCCGCGCGCGGCCGAGGGGCCGGACGAACAGCGCGAATACCTGGGGCCCGGCAAGGCCCGGGGCCAGGCGGGCGGTGATGTTGAGGGTGGTGCTCAGGAGTGCAGCCATGGGACGCATGCCAGGTTCTCCGGATCTCCTCAGGGTGGCCAGACGGCCAGGCAGGGATGATGCGGAGATATTAGCACGATCGTTCGTGTTGTTTTGTGTGTGACCTCCATGCCCGTAAACGAAGCGGCGAGCCGAAGCGGTGCGGCATGATGCGGACGCATGGGCCTTTCGTCGCGCATCGTCATGCCGGGGCAAGTCTGGTCGGTTGCCGCACAAAACCCGTCCGGGCCTTTGTACGTGACCAGTTACGGTTCGAGCCCTCGCGAGACGGTTGTCACGATGGTCGACACATCCGGGGCCGTCCACTGGCAGCGGACATACGCGGGGACGGGGTTCCCGCGGTCCCGCCTGTCGGAGGACGGCACGCTCTGGCTCGCACGCCTGACGGCCGGGGGCGGTCGCGCCTTGGAGGCGGTACTGCCGGACGGATCGATAGGCCAAACCATCCCGCTACCGAGCGAAATCGGCGAGGAAGTCGCCGATTTCGCCGTGCTCACGGACGGCTTCTGCGTGATCTGGGCCGGAGCCGCCCGCATGCTGTTGGCGGCGGGACAACAACCGTCGTGTACGCCTCGCGTCGCCCGGTACTCCGCGGAGGGGCGGTGCCTGTGGTCGACGGCGATCCATCTCGGACCGGTCTCACACCCTGGCGTGCTGGAGATGAGCGCAGAGACCGACTGGGAGGCGCGGCCGATGGAGCCGTGGGTACCGAGGCAGGTCGAAGCCGACCATCGGGAGCCGCTTCTCGTGTCAGGCGACAGGATCGCGGCCAGTGTCACCGACGAGCGCGCGTGCATCGGACGTACCTTCTTCCTGGACCTCGTGAGCGGCACGCTCATCGCGGCCACGGACCCGACGCCATCGGGCCGCAAGGCCATCGCCGGCCCGGGTGAGTTCCTGATCGGGACCCAGGGGTACGGGGAGTTCTCGATGGGCCTCTTCGGCCGGGACGGAAGGCAGACCGCCCGGTGGCAGAGCCACGGGGCCATGACGGTGGACGAGAGCGGTGACATCCGCGGCGTCGAGCTGTCGTACTGCTCGCCATCCACGACACGGTTCCGTCAACTCACCACCAGGGGAACCCTCTTGGACGGGCCGCCAGTGGAGAGCTGCTACACGTCCCATCCAGCGCTGGACACCAACGGCACGGCCGTGTTCTGGCGCAGCGGCAAGCTGCTCGCCGTCGATGCGGACATGGCCCTGCACGAGTTGGCCGCGATCGACGACATCCAGAACGTCATTGGACGCACCCTGCTTCTCAATGGCGGCTGCGTCGCCCTGTCTCTGGGCAGTGAGATCCTCGTGTTCCGAACCGATCTGGCAGCCCTGGCTGATGGCCCTTGGCCGTGCGGCAACGCGAACCTCATGGGCAACCCCGTGCTGACCTTCGGCCCCGGCGGCCCCGTACGCGATCTCCCGGTCCGCGACTGAGGAGTTGAACCTTGTGGATGACGGGAGGGCTGTGGAAGATCCGGAGTTCGATGTGCAGTTGACTTCCAGCGGGGGCCGGGGGCTCGGCCTCGTGCAGGCGGTTCGGTCAGTGACCGGGCTGAGCGCGTGGCGGAGCAGGCAGCTGCTTGACTCCGCCCCGACGACGGTCGTCGAGCGGACGGGCTTCGCGGCCGCGGCGTACGCGGCGGGGCTCCTCAACGCGGCCGGCGGGCGGGCCGGCCTGGTCTGCAGGCGGTGTGACCGGGTGCTGTCGCCGGAGGACGTTCCGGTGGATCCCGGGCCGTGCTCGTCGCGCTTCCTGGTCCCGGCGGGCTGCCCCGCGAGCCGGTCGGGGGCTTGATCACACCGCAGCCGGTTCCGGGTCGGTACTCAGCCCTTGCGGAGGATGCGGTAGCCGAGCGTCGGGGAGAGGCGCATGATCACGCGGAGGATTTTCGTCATGCCTATGTAGATCTCGCCCTTGTCGCGGTGGATGCCGGTGATCACCGCTCGGGCGGCTCGGGCCGCGGTGATCTTGCCGGTGCCCCGGCCGCGCGTCATGTCCGTGTCGACCAGGGGCAGGACCGCGTCGATGACCCGGATGTTCGGTGCGGCGTCCTGGCACTGGTAGCGCAGAGCCCGGGTGAAGGTGCGCAGCGCGGCTTTGGCGGCGCAGTACACCGGGGCCGACGGCTTCGGTGCGATGGCCAGGCCGCTGGTGATGTTGACGACCGCTGCGGCGGGGTGGCGGCTGAGGTGTGGGAGGAGGCCGGTGGAGAGGGTGATGACGGCGTCGAGGTTGACGTTCATCTCGCGTCGCAGGAGCGGGCGCAGGGCGCGCGGGTCCTCTTGGAAGAAGTCGGTGAGCGTCTGTATGCCGGCGTTGTTGATGAGCATGGAGAGGTCTGGGTGGTGCGCGGGCAGGTCGTCGGTGAACGCATCGACGGCGACCGGGTCGGAGAGATCGAGAGCGTGGGTCGTGACGCGGTCGCCGTGGTCGGCTGCCAGGGCGTCGAGTTGCTCGCGGTCTCGTCCCACGGCGACCACGTGTGCGCCCTGTCCGACCAGTTGCCGGGTCAGTTCGCGGCCGACTCCCCGGGTGCCGCCCGTGACGAGGATCGTTCTGCCGGTGACGTTCATCTGTGTCTTTCCTCCGTTGGGTTCTGGTGTGCGGGCGGCTCATGGAGCGGCCGCGCGAAGGCCGTTCGGTAGGCCGCTGGTGTGATGGCGGTCCGGCGTTTGAAGTCCCGGGTGAAGTGCGGCTGGTCGGCGTATCCGCACGCGAACCCGACGAGGCACACGGCGTGCCCGCTGTTGAGCAGCAGGTCGGCGGCGGCTTCGGTACGGACCGTGCCGAGCAGCCCCTGGAAGCCGCCGGCTCCGTGCAGCCGGCGCTGCAGGCTGCGCGTCGAGCTGCCCAGCTCGGTGGCCAGGACCGCCAGAGTCCAGCGCCGCGCGAGGTTGTCCGTGAGGAGGCGACGCGCTCGCGAGACCACGTCCGGGCTCGTGGTCGCGGGGGCGCCCGCCGATGCCGGCGGAGCCGTCGCGGACCAGGTGAACCGCCACCGCGAGGTATCGCGGCTGGGGAGTGCGCTCGCAAGGGCGTCGTCCGTGAACGCGTCGTCGGCGAAGACGGCCACCGGGTCCTCGCGGCCCATGGTGACCGTGAGACCCCGTGCGCCGGCCATCGTCAGGAGAACCGTCAGCACTCCCAGGACGACCGCGTCCTCGGCGGGCTCGGGCGCCGCTCCGGGCGGTCCGACATGCTCGGCAAGCAAGTCCCGCTCGCCCGCGTGCCGGAACGCCACGCGGTGGCGCGAATGGGTGAACCGCTCCAGCCGGCGCCACGTTCCAAGAGGTCCGGCGGAGATCCGGCCCCCACGAGCGCGGCAACGACCGGGTCGGTCCGGATCTCCGGCAGGATCCGGCCGGCGCGCAGCAACGGCAGCAGCCCGTGTGTCCGCGCGACGTCCGTGAGGAAGCGGCGCTTGGTGTCGAGCGGCAGCAGAGCCCCGTCCGCCACGGGTGCGACCGTGCTGATCCCGTCCTCCGACAGCGCTCGCCGCACCGCCGCCACCAGCGTCGAACTCGCGAAATCGTCCATGCCCCGCCCGTCCCGCCCCGCCCCGTTCCGTTCCGTCTTGCCCAGGACAAGCTATGCCCGGTGCGTTCGGACGGTCTTGAACGATCACGCCACCGCGGGAGGTTCAGCTCTCGTGCTTCGCCCGGCTCGGCTGGACGCGCTTGGGTTCGCCCGGCATCTTCGGGTAGTCCGGCGGGTAGGGCATGTCGCCCAGCCCGTGCTCGTGTTCGTCGCGGGAGGCCAGCTCCAGGACGGCGTCCAGGGTGAAGGCGTGGTCGTCCATGTCCGCGTGCAGGTCGCCCAGTTCGGCGAAGCGGGCCGGCATGGTCACGATGTCGAAGTCGCGCGGCTCCGCGTCGTCCACCTCGTCCCAGCGCAGCGGGGCCGAGACCGGGGCGTGCGGGCGGGGGCGGATGGAGTAGGCGGAGGCGATCGTGCGGTCGCGGGCCGTCTGGTTGTAGTCGACGAAGATGCGCTCGCCGCGCTCCTCCTTCCACCAGGCCGTCGTGACCTTGCCCGGCATCCGGCGCTCCAGTTCCCGGCCGAGGGCGATGGCGCACCGGCGGACTTCGGTGAAGGTCCAGCGCGGGGCGATCGGCACGAAGACGTGCAGGCCGCGGCCGCCCGAGGTCTTGGGCCAGCCGCGCAGGCCCAGTTCCTCCAGCAGGGCGCGCAGTTCATGGGCGGCCGCCACCGCGTGGTGGTAGTCGGTGCCGGGCTGCGGGTCCAGGTCGATGCGCAGTTCGTCGGGGCGGTCGGTGTCCTCGCGCCGCACCGGCCAGGGGTGGAAGGTGAGGCAGCCCAGGTTGGCGGCCCACAGGACGGCCGCCGGCTCGGTGGGGCAGATCTCGTCCGCCGTTCGCCCGCTGGGGAAGGCGATGTGGGCGGTCGGGATCCAGTCGGGGAGGTTCTTCGGGGCGCGCTTCTGGAAGAAGGACTCGCCCTCCACCCCGTCCGGGTAGCGCTCCAGGGTGGTGGGGCGGTCCCGCAGGGCGCGCGTGATGCCCTCCGCGACCGACAGGTAGTACTGGGCCACGTCCCTCTTGGTGAGGCCGCGCTCGGGGAAGTACACCTTGTCCGGGTTGGACAGGCGCACCGTACGCCCGCCCGCGTCGAGCTCGATCGCATTACCGGCAGCACCCATGTGGGCCACGTTAGGCGGGCCCGGCCAGGCGCGCATACCGGGCGGGTCCGGACGTACCGCCGCAGAATCGAGAGCATGGATCTGCCGGTGATGCCCCCTGTGAAGCCGATGCTCGCCAAGTCCGTGGCCAAGATCCCGCCCGGCATGCAGTACGAGGCCAAGTGGGATGGCTTCCGGGCGATCGTCCATCGCGACGGCGACGAGATCGAGATCGGCAGCCGGACGGGTAAGTCCCTGACCAGGTACTTCCCGGAACTGGTGACGGCTCTGAGGAGCAATCTGCCCGATCGGTGCGTCATGGACGGCGAGATCGTGATCATCAACGGCGGGCGGCTCGACTTCGACCGGCTGACCGAGCGGATCCATCCGGCCGCCTCCCGCGTGAACCTGCTCGCCGAGACGACCCCCGCCAGCTTCGTCGCCTTCGACCTGCTCGCCCTCGGCGACGAGGCGCTCCTCGACGCCCCGCTCACCGAGCGCCGTACCGCCCTCGTCCAGTCCCTCTCCACCGCGCGGCCCCCCGTTCATCTCGCACCCGCGACCACCGACCCCGCGCTCGCGCGGGAGTGGTTCGACCGGTTCGAGGGCGCCGGGCTCGACGGGGTGATCGCCAAACCCCTCGATCTCCCCTACCGGCCCGATGCCCGACTCATGTTCAAGATCAAGCACGAACGTACTGCCGACGCCGTCGTCGCGGGTTTCCGTTTCCACAAGAGCGGTCCGATTGTCGGATCGCTGCTGCTGGGCCTGTACGACGGCCACGGCGCCCTCCAGCACGTGGGCGTGTGCGCCGCCTTCCCCATGAAGCGCCGCGCCGAGCTGGTGGAGGAGCTCGAACCGCTGCGGATGGAGGACCCCGCCGGGCATCCCTGGGCCGCGTGGGCCGAGGGGTCGGCGCACGAGAGCGCCCGGCTGCCCGGCGCGCAGAGCCGCTGGACCGGCAAGAAGGACCTGTCCTGGGTGCCGCTGCGCCCGGAGCGGGTCGTCGAGGTCGCCTACGACCACATGGAGGGCGACCGCTTCCGGCACACGGCCCAGTTCCGCCGGTGGCGGCCCGACCGGGCGCCGGAGAGCTGTACGTACGCGCAGCTGGAGGAGGTGGTCGGCTACGACCTGGCCGAAGTGCTCGGAGTCGGAGCCGGTGAGGCCGACGGCAAGCCCTAGCCTGCTCAGCCCGTCGTCAGCTTCTCCCACTCCCCCCGGTCCGGCCCCGTCAGCTTCGGGGCGTAGTCCGGTCGCGCCTCCAGCCAGCGCGCCACCCGGGCCCGGATCTCCGGATCGGCGTAGGCGCGCTCCGGCGGCTCCGCCAGGTGACGGACCCTCGCCCGGGCCCGCATCACCTCCGGGTCCTCCAGCGCGCAGTCGAACAGCGCAGCCACCTCGCGCGGCGTCCCCGAGCGCACGGCGCGGGTCGCGAAGCGCTCCCCGATGGCCGAGTCCGCGACCACCTGGAAATCGAACCAGGGCTTCAGGGTGCGCACCGCCCAGGCGTGGTAATCGGCGGCGAACCGCTCCGATCCCGGGTCCCGGTCCGCCGTACGGGCCACCCTGCGCGCCGCCCACAGCGCGAGCGACGTGCCCTGCCCGAGGGTCGGGTTGGTGTGCGTGATCGCGTCCCCGACCGGCACCAGACCGCTCACCACCGGCCCCCGCTCGTCGGCCTGCGGGCTCCACCGGTTGTCCAGGCTCGCGGTCGCCAGTACCTCCGACAGCGGCTGCGCGCCCAGTGCCAGCCAGGCCTCGCCCGGCGGGAAGGCCCGGGCGGCCCCCTCGAAGATCGCGGGATCGCGCAGCGCCGAGCGCGTGGTGTCGGTGGTGTGCACGAACAGCGTCACGGCGAACACCCGGTTGTCGGCGGGGAAGACGGCGCAACCGGCGAAGGCCCCGCCGGTCACCGCCCAGGGCCGGCGCGGCCCCTCGTCCATGCCGTCGGGCAGCCGGTACCAGCGGCAGAAGTAGGCCAGTCCGGTGCGGTGGCGTTCCACCACGGCCGGCCGGCAGCCCGCCGCGGCCAGCCAGCGCTCGGCGCCGCCCCGGCGCCCGCCCGCGTCCACCACGAGGTCGCCCTCGTAGCTCCCCTCACTGGTCGTCACCCCCGTCACCCTGATCCCGGGCCCCGTGGTCAGCCCGGTGACCGGCTCCCCGTACCGCGAGACGACCCCCGGTTCGGCGCGCAGGGCCGTGGCCAGGGCGCTCTCCAGCAGGATGCGCCGGGCCTGGATCATGACGAGGTCCTCGTCGCCGGCACGTGCGGGGGGACGTACGTCGAACCAGTCCAGCTCGTGCCGCTCACGTGCTCCCAGCCGGAGCATCTCCGTGTACACATCGGGCAGTTCGTCGCGCAGGACCCCGCGCGCCGCGCCGAGCAGGGCGTGCGGCTGGCACGCCTGCGGTACGGACGGGCGGCGCCAGCCGAAGAAGTCGCGGTCGAGCGCGGTGCCCGGGGCGCGGGTGTCGCGCTCGAACAGTTCGGCGGTGTGCCCGTGCCGCGCCGCGAGCAGGGCAGTGGCCAGACCTCCGACACCTCCGCCGATGACCAGCACATGTGCCATTGCGCCCCCCTGAGCCGATGAGCCGATGAGCCGATGAGCCGATGAGCCGTACGACGATCACACCGCACAGAGCCTGCGCGAACGGAGCCTGGCCGAAACCCGTACAGCCGTCCGAGGGTCAGCTGCCCGCGCGGTACGCCTCCACCGCCCGGCGGGCCTCCTCCTCGATCAGGTCCGCGTTGACGGCGACGGCCGCCTGCACCCCCTGCGCGGCGGCGCCCGCGACCTGCGCCATCGGGCTCGTCACGTTCCCCGCCACCCAGACCCCGGGCAGCGCGGTGACCCCGCCGGCCGCATCGGAGGCGACGCAGGTGCCGATCACCTGGCCGTCCCGCTCCAGGGCGGTGACCGGCAGGCCGAGGCTGGTCAACACGCCGGAGCGGGCGGTGAACCGCGGGGCCACCACCAGCGCCCGGCACTCCAGTACTCCCCCGCCCGCCAGGGTCACCCCGCTCAGCCGGTCGTCCCCGTCGACGGCGAGGCCGGTCACCTCCCCCTCGACCACCGCGACCCCGAGGGCGGCCAGCAGCTCGCGGTCCTCCGCGGCGAGCTCCCAGGTGTGCGCCAGCAGGGTGGTCCGCTCGCTCCAGTGCCGCCACAGCTGCGCCTGGTGCACGGAGACCGGGCCGCCGGCCAGGACGGCGACGGGCGCGTCCCGGACCTCCCAGCCGTGGCAGTACGGGCAGTGCAGCACGTCCCGCCCCCAGCGCGCCGCGAGACCCGGTACCGCGGGCAGCTCGTCCACCAGCCCGGTGGCGACCAGCAGGCGCCGCGCGCGGACCGTCGAGCCGTCCCCGCAGCGCACCAGGAACCCCCCGCCGGGCAGCCGGTCCGCGGCGACGGCCGTACCCTGCCGGATCCGCCCGCCGTACCCGGACACCTCCGCCCGGCCCCCGGCCAGCAGCTCGGCGGGGCTGCGGCCGTCGAGGCCGAGGTACCCGTGCATGTGCGCGGCGGGGGCGTTGCGGGGACTGCCGGAGTCGATGACCAGGACCGACCGGCGGGCCCGGACGAGGGTCAGCGCCCCGGCGAGGCCGGCGGCCCCGCCGCCCACGACCACCACGTCGAAGTCGAACCGTGTCTTGGTCATTGCGCCGTTCACCTTGTCCTCTATCCCCTTGTCCATGCCGTCGAGCGTCCGCCCCGGTATGCACATTTGACAAACATGCTTGCCGAAGTGGCAAATGGAGCCATGGCCACTGAGGAACGTGACGAGGAACTCGCCGGCGTGCTGACCGCCGTCGGACCACGGCTGCGCGCCCTGCGCCGGCAGCGCGGCACCACGCTGGCCCAGCTCAGCGAGACCACCGGGATCTCCCTCTCCACGCTCTCCCGCCTGGAGTCGGGTCAGCGCCGGCCGACACTGGAGCTGCTGCTTCCGCTGGCCCGGGCGCACCGGGTGGCACTCGACGAGCTGGTCGGCGCCCCGGAGACCGGAGACCCGCGGATCCGGCCGCGCCCCTTCGTCCGGCACGGCAGGACCTACGTACCGCTGACCCGCGATTTCGGCGGGCTGCACGCCTACAAGACGATCCTGCCGCCCGCCGAGGACCCGGCGACCGAAGCCGAGCCCGAGCTGAAGGTCCACGAGGGCTACGAGTGGCTGTACGTGCTCTCCGGCAAGGTGCGGCTGCTCCTCGGCGAGCACGACCTGGTCCTCGGTCCGGGCGAGGCCGCCGAGTTCGACACGCGCACCCCGCACGCCTTCTTCAACGCGGGGCCGCGCCCCGCCGAGTTCCTCAGCCTCTTCGGCCCGCAGGGCGAACGGATCCACGTCCGGGCCCGACCCACCACGAAAACGGAAGGACCCCGATGAACACCACTCCCGCCGCCCCCGCCGGAGAGCGCCCCGAGCGGGCCGTGCCCCAGCCCAACGCGGTCGTCGGCGTCGGGCTCGTCGTCGTGGCCGCGGACGGCCGGGTGCTGCTCGGCCAGGCGCACGACGGCCGCTGGGAGCTGCCCGGCGGGAAGGTCGACGCCGGGGAGGGCTTCGAGCAGGCGGCCGCCCGGGAGCTGGCCGAGGAAACGGATCTGCGGGCGGCCCCCGAGGGGATCCGCGTGCTCGCCGTCCAGATCGACGCGAAGGCCGGGGTGACCCGGCTGACGGCGGCCGCCGTCACCACCTCGGCGCACGGCGTGCCCGCCGTCACGGAGCCGCACAAGATCGCCCGCTGGGAGTGGTTCGCCCCGGAGGCGATCCCCGCCGCGCTCTTCGCCCCGTCCGCGGCCGTGCTCCGCGCCTGGCGCCCGGACCTGACCGCGCTGCCGCACGTGCCCTCGTACGACTATCCGACCACCCCGGTGGGCGAAGACCGCTAGACGCCCGGGCACCGCCGGGGTAGGCGGGGCGGGGCACAGCTCGGCACGTCTAGCGCTGTGACCGGCAAGGTTTGCCGGTCACAGCACTAGCCGCGCGCACCCACCCTCGGCGCGAAGTGGCCCTCGGTCAGGTCCTCCGCCAGCAGCCGCTTCGCGATCGCGTCCGCCGCCACCCGCAGTTCGGCGCTCCGCGGCCGTCCCCGGTCCTTCTCCAGCCGGTCCTTCAGCCACTCCGCCCACGCGGCCGAGATGACCTCGGCCTCCCGTGCTCCCGCCGGGGTGTGCGCGAAGAATCCGTTCTGCCGCGTCAGGTAGCCCTCGTCGACCATCCGCTCGAAGACCGGCAGCAGCACCTCCGGCGGCAGGTGGCGCCGCCCCGCGATCAGGCCCAGGCTGGCGTGGCCGACCGTACGAGTCATCAGGTCCACCTGCATGACCGCCCACGCGCCCGCCACGTCCAGGCGGGTGTCGGAGGCGTCGACGATCCCGCGCGCCTCCTCCGGGCCCATGTTCCGCACCAGCTTGCCGACCGCCAGCTCCAGCAGCTTGGCCGAGTCCCCCGAGGCCGTGGCGGGCGAGCCGAAGCCGTCGCCCATGTCCGTGGAGCCGGCCCGGGCGCTGTCGCGCAGCCGCACCTGCTTGAGGAAGAGCGCGACCACGAAGCCGACCACCGCCACCGGCACGGTCCACAGGAACACCGTCTGCAGCGCGTCCGCGTACGCGGCGATCACCGGAGCGGCCGCCTCCGGGTCGAGCCCCTGCACGCCCTGCGGGCTCTGCGCCTGCGCCGCGAGCTTCGCCGGGTCCTCTCCGGTGGCCCGGGCGGCCTCGGCGACCGCCGACTCCAGCTCGGGCGCAAGCGTGTTGGCGTAGATCGTCCCGAACACCGCGGTCCCGAAGGCACTGCCGAGCGTACGGAAGAAGGTGACGCCGGAGGTCGCCGTGCCGAGGTCGGCGTAGTCCACGGTGTTCTGCACGGCGATGGTCAGCACCTGCATGCACAGGCCGATGCCGGCGCCCAGCACGAACATGTACAGCGATTCCAGCCAGGCGTTGGTCCCCGGCCCCATCAGGGACAGCAGGTACAGCCCGACGCCCATGACCGCGCAGCCCACGATGGGGAAGATCCGGTAGCGCCCCGTCTTGCTGGTGAAGTTGCCGCTGAAGATGGAGCAGATCAGCAGGCCGATGACCATCGGCAGGGTCCGCACCCCCGAGACGGTGGCCGAATCCCCGTCCACGTACTGCAGGTAGGTCGGCAGGAAGGTCATCGCGCCGAGCATCGCGAAACCGACGACGAAGCTCAGGACCGAGCAGACCGTGAAGACCGGGTTGCGGAACAACCGCATCGGCAGCATCGGTTCGGCGGCCCGGGTCTCCGCGAGGCAGAAGAGCGCGAGCGCCACGGCGCCGCCGGCGAACAGACCGATGATCACGGCCGAGTTCCAGGCGTACTCGTTGCCGCCCCAGCTCGTGGCGAGGATCAGGGCGCTCGACCCGATCGCGACCAGGGCGATGCCCAGGTAGTCGATGACGGGCCGGCCCTCGGCCCGTACCGAGGGAATCGTGCGCGCGGCCGCGATCACCACCAGGATGGCGATGGGGACGTTGACGTAGAAGCACCAGCGCCAGGTGAGGTGGTCGGTGAACAGTCCGCCCAGGAGCGGTCCGATGACGGTCGAGACCCCGAAGACGGCGCCGATCGCGCCCTGGTACTTGCCGCGTTCGCGCAGCGGCACCACATCGGCGATCAGTGCCATGGCGGTGACCATCAGGCCGCCGGCACCGATGCCCTGCACGCCCCGCCACAGGATGAGCAGGGTCATGTTGCTCGCCAGGCCGCACAGGAACGAGCCGGTGATGAAGATGACGGCCGAGATCTGGAAGATCAGTTTTCGGCCGAACATGTCACCGAACTTGCCGACCAGCACGGTCGCCACGGTTTCGGCCAGCAGGTACGAGGTGACGACCCACGACATGTGGTCCCCGCCGCCCAGATCCGCCACAATCGTGGGCAGCGCCGTGCCCACGATCGTCTGGTCGAGCGCGGCCAGCAGCACGCCCAGCATGATCGTGCCGAAGATGACGTTGCGCCGCCGCGGGTCGAGCACGGTCGGCGCCGGGGCTGGGGCGGTCGCTGTGGTCACATCTCGCACTCTCACAGGGCCCCCGCGCGGCCGCATGTCGCGCTGCGCCGAACGGGGGACCCCGGTGCGGTGTCAGCGCAGGTAGGCCAGCCCCGGGTGGGCCGCCGCGTACGCGTCCAGCAGCCGCCGGGCCACCCCCACCGAGTCCACCAGCGGGTGCAGCGCAAAGGCCTTCACCGCGTCCGCCCGGGAACCGCTCGCCGCGGCCGCCAGGATCTCCCGCTCGACCGCCTTGACCGCCGTCACCAGCCCCACGGCGTGCAGCGGCAGCTGCTCGACGCCCACCGGGTGCGCTCCGTTGGCGTCGACCAGGCAGGGGACCTCGATGACCGCCTCGGCGTCGAGGACGCTCAGCGTGGAGCGGTTGGGGACGTTCAGGATCAGCGTGGCCCGCTCGTCGCGCGCGATGGCCCGCATCAGCGCGAGCGCGACCTTCTCGTAGCCCCCGGACTCCAGGTCGCTCTCGTCGCGCTCGCCGACGCCGGCCGCCTCGCGGTTTTCGGCCATGTACGTGGCCTCGCGCTCGGCCCTGGTCCGGTCCCAGGCGGCGAGGGCCGCCCCGGCCGGCTGCCCGGCCCGGCCTGCCTCGGCGTAGAAGCCGCGCTGCTGGTCGCGCAGGAAGGCCCCGCGGGTCTGCTCGGCCTCCTGGTACGTCCGTACGGTGTCACGGTTGAAGTAGTAGTAGTGCAGGTACTCGTTCGGGATCGCGCCGAGCGAGCGCAGCCACTCGGCGCCGAAGAGCCGGCCCTCCTCGAAGGACTCCAGTGCCGCGGTGTCGGCCAGCAGCCGGGGCAGCTCGTCGCGGCCGCCGACGCGCAGCCCGCGCACCCACCCCAGGTGGTTGAGGCCGACGTAGTCGATCCAGGCGTCCTGCGGCCGGGCGCCGAGCAGCCGGGCGATCCGCCGCCCGAGCCCCACGGGGGAATCGCAGATGCCGATCACCCGCGCGCCGAGCTCCTCGGCCATCGCCTCGGTGACCAGCCCGGCCGGGTTGGTGAAGTTGATGACCCAGGCCCCGGGGGCGCTGCGGGCGATCCGCCGCGCGATCTCCCGGGCCACCGGCACGGTCCGCAGGCCGTACGCGATCCCGCCCGCGCCCACCGTCTCCTGGCCCAGCACTCCCTCGGCCAGCGCGATCCGCTCGTCGGCCGCACGGCCCTCCAGTCCGCCGACGCGGATGGCGGAGAAGACGAAGTCGGCCCCGCGCAGGGCCTCGTCCAGATCCCCGGTGGCGGTGACGGCGGGGGCGTCCGGCACCCCGGCGGCCGCGGCCTGGTCCGCGAGCACCCGGGCCATCGCGGCCAGCCGAGCCGGGTCCTCGTCGTACAGCGTCACCCGGGACACCCGGCCCTCGGCACGGTCGCCGAGCAGGGCTCCGTAGACGAGCGGTACCCGGAAGCCGCCCCCGCCGAGGATCGTCAGTCGCACGCCCCTACCGCCCTTCGCCGTCACAACAGCGCGTTCCGCCGCGCCCACCGGTGCGGTGGCCCGGCCGGGACCGTCCCGGCCCGCGCCCGCCCCGGATGCCACGATCCGTGACACCGGTTCCGGCGCGCCCGCGGTCAGCCGGCGGCGCACCGGGCGGCGGACACCAGTGTCCCCCGCCCGGTCACTCCCCGAGCGACGGCACGGCGCGCAGTCGGGCGCCCTGCGGGTGCGCGCTCCCGCCGCCCCGGACGGGACCCGCCGGCGGGCCCTGGGGAGCCGAGAGGATCAGCGTGATCCGGGTCAGCCCCATCGCTTCCAGCATCCGGCTGGATTCGGCCACCATCCGGCAGCGCACGACCCCCCACCGCGGGTCGGGGTGGTGCACGGTGCGCACCGCTCCGTCCTGCTCGGCGGCTTCGGCCCCGCGCTTGCTCAGCCAGTGCGGCACCCCGTAGCGGTAGGCCGCCTCCATGAACGGGTCGCGGGCCACCTCCTGGCGGATGCTCCGCAGCCCCTCGTCCTCCGGGGCCTCGGCCAGCGCGGTCGCGAACTGCGCGAGCAGCGGTACGCACCAGGCCGGCTCGTGGTCCTCCAGTACGGCGGCGGCGTCCGGGTGGAACAGCACGAAGCGCAGGAAGTTGTCGTCCGGCAGGGCCGTCGGGTGCGGCCGTACGGACTGGAAGAGCAGGTCGAAGGCCGAGTTGGTGAGCGCGACGTCCCAGCGGTGGTCCACCAGGAAGCTCGGGTAGGGGACGGCCTCCATGAGGGCCGCGTAGTCGCACAGGTAGTCGCGCTGCGCGGGGTCCTCGGGGAGCCGGTTCTCCTCGGCGGCCCGCCACGTGGGCGGCGGGTCCCGGTCGACCATGACGCGGAACAGCCAGAAGCACTGCCGCTCGCTCATCTCCAGGGCCTCGGCCAGGGCGAGCAGTTTGCGGTCCGTCCACTCCTTGACCAGGCCGCGTTCCCAGTTCCCGTACGCGCGTACGCTGATGCGCAGCCGGGCGGCCAGGTCCTCCTGGCTCAGGCCCAGTTCCTCACGGCGCTGGCGCAGAATCTCCTTGCGTCGCTCCGCCCGTACGGCGCCGCGGGCCGACTCATCGGCCGCCAGACGCTCTTCACCGGCTCGGGCGAGGCCATCGGACGGGCCCACCGCTGCGAGATGTGGCACCGAGAGCTCCCCCTCCCTCACGGTATGGATCTTCATTTCCGTGTGGCGATCCTGCTACCGACTTCATTCGAGTGTCAACTATTGTGGCAATTCCAGCCTCTTGACAGCTCATTCCCGCCACAGCTGTGGCACGTTCTAGCCCTTCCGGGCCGGAACGGCTAGATTCCAGAAGCCGGCCACGTGCCCGTACCGACTTCGCGCGATCTAGGAGAACCACTGGTGACAGACGGCTTCCCGGCTCCCGTCGCGGCGGCCCACGCACCCCTGGCAGCCACCGTGACGCGCGTCGCCGAACTCGCGGCCAAGATGGGCCGCGACCGGAACCAGGTCTTCGACCTGCGGCGCCTCTCCGAGGCCTCCGGCGTCCCCACGGACGTGGTCAGGATCCTGCTCGACGGCAGGCCGGCCGGCGAACCCGATCTGCAGGCCCGTTTCCTCCAGCGCCTCGACCTGCTGCGACGCACGCGGGTCAAGCCCAACGGCCGCCGCTACACCCAGCAGGAGATCGCCGACGGCGCGGGGATGTCCCGGCAGCAGGCGGGCGCGCTGATCAACGGCGACCGCCGCCCCACCATGGAGCACTGTGACGCGATCCAGCGCTTCTTCGGGGTCCACGCCGGCTTCCTCACCGCGCACGACGCCGACGCCCTCACCGACGCCCTCCAGCGGACCGAGCAGCAGCTGCTGCAGGACTTCGCGGGCCGCGCGCGGGAAACCGTTCCGGCCGCGGCCGCTTCGACGGGCGATCCGCTGGCAAGACTCCTCCAGAACCACGGTGTACGGGGCATCGCCTGGCGCGCCGCCCAATTGCCCAGCGACAAGCACCGGGACAAGGTCACCGAATGGCTGGACATGCTCCTTGAGAGCGTCAAACCGAATGAATCCTGACCCAGTCGAAAGTCTGGGTCTGATCCTTGAGTCCTGATCCGGATCCACGCCGACGGGGAGAACGGTGAGCATAGGCAGAGAGCAGCGGCGGTTGTGCGGGGAGCTGGTGGCCGGCATCCGGCTGACCGCACCCGTGGAACCCGTGGACCTCTACGCCGCCCTCTGCGAGGGCATGAGCAGACACCGCGGCCGACCGGTGGACTTCCGCATGGCCGCGTTCCCTCCGGGGACGGCCAGCGGCCTGTGGCTCGACATGGCGGACCGCGACCTCGTGGTCATCGAGGAACGCACCGCACCCGACCACCAGTTGGTGATCCTCGGGCACGAGCTGTGGCACATGAAGGCCGGCCACTGCAGCCACCACGTCGACGGCGCCGCCGTCGCCGCCCGGCTGCTGTCCGACGAGGCCGACATCGGCGAGACGGTCCGCCGTGTCGCCGCGCGCACGCGTGCCGACGTACAGGAGGAGACCGAGGCCGAGACCTTCGGGCTGCTGCTGGGCAGCCGCTGCCGCACCTGGCTGGCCGGATCGGCCAGCCACCGGGCTCCGGCCCAGCGCGACCACCTGGCGGGCCGGATCGAGGCATCGCTCGGCTACCGGGGGCACAGGAACGACCGTTGAACGGCCAGGACTACTACATACCGGCGGTCGCGATGTCGATCGCGCTCGCCGTCAAGCTGCCGGCCCTGCGCCACAACTGGCGCGATCCGCTGCTGCGTTCGGTAGTGGCCCTGCTGACCCTGGCGGCAGCGGTGTTCACCTTCGCCGCCCCGCCCACCATCGGCGCGGTCAACCGCTGGACCGGCGTGCCCAACATCTCGGCACCGCTCGTGTACTGCCTGATCACCGCGTTCAGCGCGTCCTGCCTGGTGCTGGTCGTCAACTGGCGGGGCGGCCCGCCCGAGCAGACCCGGCGCGTCTCGCAGCGCTGGATCCTCGGCTACGGCCTGGTGATCGTGGCCCTGGTCGTGCTCTTCGCCCTGGGCGACGCCCCGGTCGAGCGGCTGCGCGATCTGGACACCCACTACGCGAACACCCCGTTCATCCGCGAGATGATCGCCCTCTACCTGGCGGCGCACAACGTGGCCGCGCTGGTGATGGTGGCCATGTGCTGGCGCTGGTCGCTCCAGGTGCGCGGCTGGCTGCGGGCCGGCCTGATGATCATCGTCGCGGGCTACCTGTTCAACCTCAGCTACGACGCCACCAAGATGACGGCCGTGGTCGCCCGCTGGGCCGGCCACGACCTCGACTTCCTCAGCACGTACGTCGCCCCGCCGCTGGCCTCCCTCGGAGCGCTGGTCAGCGCGATCGGGTTCGTGCTCCCCCTGGTCTGCCAGCGGCTCTCGGACAACTGGGAGATCTGGACGACGTACCGCCGGCTCGGCTGGCTCTGGCAGGAGGTGCGGATCGCCGCCCCCGCCGGCACCCCCTCCGTGCAGATGGCCTGGTGGTCCGCCGCCGAACTGCGCGTGATCCAGCGCGAATCGGACATCCACGACGGGTTCCTGCACCTCGGCCCGTACTTCGACCGGCACCTGCGCGAGGACGCCTACGAGCTCGCCCTCGCGGAGGGCGCCGGCGAGGAGACCGCCCGCGCGGTGGCTGATGCCGCCATGGTCGCGGCCGCCGTGCAGGCCCGCACCGCCGACCCCGAGGGCCGCGTCATCCACGCGGGCGAGGAGAACACCGGCGACGCCGTCGAAGGGCCGCGCGATCTGCTGCGGATCTCGCACGCCCTGCGGCATTCGCCGGTGGTGCAGGCGGTCCGGCAGCGCGCGGCCCTCTCCGGGAGCGGGCTCTCCTGAAGCCCGTTCCGGTCACTCGGCGGCGGCCACCGCCGTCGCCGGGAACAGGTCCTGGAACGGCCCCGCCGAGTCGGTCCCGTCCCGCCCGAAGGGCGCGTCGAAGCTCCACACCATGAACAGCAGGAACACGATCAGCGCGCTGAACAGCCCCGCCAGCAGCAGCTCCCGCCCCGAGCGCCGGATCTGCAGGGTGAAGATCAGCCCTACGGTGACCACCCCGCCCACCAGCAGCCCGAACCACACCACGCCCGGCAGCGTGGACTCGGAGCTCTGGGTCCGCGCGTGCCGGGCGTCGTCCGCGGCGGCGATGTGGTCCAGCAGCGGCTGGTAGGCCTGCGCCTGGAGCTCGGTGGCCGGGCTCTGGTGGGTGACGTCGCTGCGCAGCTTGCCCAGCAGCTGTGCGCCCTCGGCGCTGGCCGCCTCGCCGGAGGTCAGCCGCGGCCAGTCCACGGAGACCGTGTGGGAGACGTACGCGTCCACCTCGCCGCGGATCCGGTCGCGTACGGGGGTCGGGTAGACGTCGGCGCGCTGGGTGACCTCGTACAGGGCCTGCGCCTCGCGCCGGACGCTGTCCTCGGCGGCGCCGCGCGCCTCCCAGACGCCCGCGATGGCCAGGCCCAGCACGATCGCGTAGACCACGCCCACCATCATCGTCATGTACTCGATGACGTCGGGGGTTTCGCTGGTGTCCTCGTCGTCGGCGGCCCGGCGGTGCCGGATCAGGGTGATGGCGAGGACGAGGGCGCAGACGAGCGCCATGGCGATGGCCAGGACCAGCCATTCGGACACGTGGGTTCTCCCGGTGTGGGTGGGTGGATGGTGCTGCGGGGGTCAGCCGCGGCTCTTGGAGCGCGGACGCAGGGCGGCCGCGGCGAGT
Organism: Streptomyces sp. NPDC091371; assembly: GCF_040684275.1. NCBI lineage: Bacteria > Bacillati > Actinomycetota > Actinomycetes > Kitasatosporales > Streptomycetaceae > Streptomyces > Streptomyces sp. NPDC091371. Next base: position 164,665 of record NZ_JBFBFP010000011.1, on the reverse strand, counting down.
ACGGCCGGGGTGGTGACGACCACCATGAGCATCACGGTGGACAGTCCGTCCGGGCCGCGCCGCTCCAGGGCCACGGATCTGTACGGACGCACGTGGAACGCGCGAGCGGGCGCGGCGGCGGCCCTGGGCGGGGGCGGAGCGGCGGCGTCCGCCGGGGCGGCGCCGGCCTCGGGCCCGGCCGGCTCCGGTGCGGGCGGCGGCGGCTTCGCGTCCCCGGCCCCTGCCTTCGCCGCGGGCGCGGCCCGCTCCGGCCGCGCCGGGTCCGCGGGCCGGGGGGTACGGGCGGGGGCGGGACCCGCGCCCGGGTGGCGGACGGTCGGGCGGGCGGTGCCGGGCAGGGCCGCCCGCACGGAGGGCGACCCGGAAGGCCGCACGGCGGGCCGCCCCGGCCCGCCGCCCGGCCCGCCGCCCGGGACGCACACGTCGACCCGGGCACCGTGCCCGTAGCCGTCGCTGTCGCCGTCGCCTGCGACCGCCACGTGGCCGTGCAAGGGGCAGAGCGCCGCCACCAGACCGGCTCCGGCCAAGTACTGCCAAGCGGTCACCGCGCGTCCTCCCGAATTCCGCAGCAGATGTGGGTGTTCCGTCAGAAGAAACGATCACGGCCGGGGTTCGATACGCGCCGGCCGGCCCGAGATCCACGCCCGCATCCCGCCGAGCCCGCCCCACCGCCTTCCCCGGCCCGGCGCGCACCCCTTTCCCGGGTCGGGCGCCACCGGTTCGGCGCGGCACCCCGCCGACACGAAAGTCCGAGCACAGGATGATCCCCGTGGATACGGACCTCATCAGCCCCGGCGCCCGTCGGCAGGCCGGGCCCGCCGGCCGCCCTCCGCCCGGCGACGGCTCAATGACCCCCGCCTCCGCCGGCCCCTCCCGGGGAGTGCGCCGGATCAGCCTGGACGCCGCGGGCATCCCCCTGTCCGCCCTGCTCTGCGAGGCGCGGGGCGGGGCTCCGCGGGCGACGGTCGTCGCGGTGCACGGGGCCGGCATGAGCGCCGGCTACTTCGACGGGCAGGCCCTGCCCGACCTCTCCCTGCTCACCCTGGGGGCCCGGCTCGGCTTCACCGTCCTGGCCGTCGACCGGCCCGGCTACGGGCAGTCCGTCGGCCCGCTTCCCGAAGGGCAGGGGATCACCGATCAGGCGGCCACCCTGGCCGCGGCCCTGCGCGACTACCGCTCCCGGTTCCCCACGGGGGCGGGGATCTTCCTGCTGGCCCACTCGTTCGGCGGGAAGGTCGCCCTGCTCACCACCGCCGTCCACGCCACGCCCGACCTGCTCGGCGTGGAGGTGTCCGGCTGCGGCCACCGCTACGCGCCGGACGCCCCCTCGGGCGCCGAGGCGGCCCGCGGAGGCAGGCGCAGCTGGGGGCCGCTGAACCTCTACCCGCCGACCACCTTCATCACCAGCGGCTCGATCATCGCCCCCGTCCCGAGTCTGGAGCAGGCGGACATGGGCCGCTGGCCCGAGCTGTTCAGGGACGTCGCGAGCCGCGTCCGCGTACCCGTACGGTTCACCTTCGCCGAGCACGAGACCTGGTGGCGGCACGACCCGGAGGCCCTCACGGAGCTGCGGTCACGGCTGACCTCCGCGCCCCGGCTGTGCGTGGACCGGCAGCCCGGGGCGGGCCACAACATCAGCCTCGGCTACGCGGCCCGCTCCTACCACCTGCGCTGTCTCGGCTTCTTCGAGGACTGCCTGCTGGCCGACCCGGCTCAGCCGATCGTGAGCGCGGGCCCGGTGACCATCAGTCCGAGGTCGTGACAGGCGTAGGCGAAGAACGCGAACATCACCAGGGACGCCCCGCACAGTGCCGTGTCCTTGAGGAACTGCACCTGCTCCATCATCCGGGCCCCCGGGTCGCTCTCCTTCCAGAAGGCGTGCATCAGCACGGCCGCCGCGAGGCAGAAGGCGGCGAGCGCGAGGGCCCCGATGTCGGCCCAGAGGCCCACGCCGATGCTCACGGCCCCGACGAGCAGGACCACTCCGCTGACGATGACGGCGGGTACGGGCAGCGGTACTCCGCGCGAGGCGGCGTACGACGACATCTGCGGGGTCTTGGTCAGATGGCCCAGGCCTGAAACGGCGAACAGCACGACGAACAGCAGGCGGCCGATCAGTACGACGACATCCATTGCGGCCTCCTCGACGCCGCTCAACGCCCCCTTGCCCCCTCTCCATTTTCGCTCACTCTTTCGGCCCAGTACGCCACGGCACCCGCCCGCACGCCGCCCCATGCTCGGAGCATGGAATCCCTGGAATCCCGGGCCGACGCCCTGATGGACGGCCTGCGGGCCGACCTCGAACGGCTGGCGGCGATACCGTCCATCGCCTTCCCCGGCTATGACCCGGAGCCCGTGCGGGAGGCGCACGACCTGATCGTCGCCCTGCTCCGCGAGGCCGGGGTTCCCACCATCGAGCAGATCGACCTCCCCGACACGGCCCCGGTGGTCTACGGCGAGATCCCGCCCCCGGAGCCGGCCGCCCCCACCGTCCTGCTCTACGCGCACTACGACGTCCAGCCGCCCGGCGCCCCCACCCTCTGGCTCTCCCCGCCCTTCGAGCCGACCCCCGTCCCCGGCGGCCTGCGGGCCCGCGGCATCGCCGACGACAAATCGAACGTGATCGCCCTCCTCGGCATGCTGCGGCTGTACGGCGGCCGCCCGCCGGTCGGGATCAAGGTGGTGATCGAGGGGCAGGAGGAGTACGGCAGCGCCTTCGACGACTACCCGCCCTCCGATCCGGGCCGCTTCGCCTGCGACGCCATGGTCATCGCCGACCTCGGCAACCTGCGCCCGGGCACCCCGACGCTGACCACCGGGCTGCGCGGGGCCTGCGAGGTGACGGTCGAGGTGCGCACCCTCGCCGAGCCGCGGCACAGCGGGGAGTTCGGCGGCGCCGCCCCCGACGCCCTGCTCGCGCTGCTCCGCGCCCTGGCCACCCTGCACGACGCGAACGGCGACGTGGCCGTGCCGGTCCTGCGCCGCGAGCCCTGGGAGGGAACCGGCTACACGGAGGAGGAGTTCCGCGAGCTCGCCTCCGTCCTGGAGGACGTCCCCCTGATCGGCACCGGCTCGCTGGGCGAACGGCTCTGGAGCGGTCCGGCCATCACCGTCATCGGGCTCGACGCGCCCTCCGTGGAACACGCCGCGTCGGCGGTGGTCCCGTACGCCCGGGCCAAGCTGAATCTGCGCTTCCACCCGCTCCAGGACCCGATCGAGGCCCGGGCCGCGCTGGTCGCCCACCTGCGCGCGCAGCTCCCGTTCGGCATCCCCCTCAAGGTCACCCCGGGCGACACCGGTCCCGGGTTCGAGGCCCGCACGGGCGGGCCCGCGCACCGCGCGGCGCTCACCGCGCTGAAGGAGGCCTGGGGCACCGAGGCCTCGTACGTCGCCACGGGCGGCTCCATCCCGCTGGTGAACGGCCTGTCGAAGGCGGCGCCGAACGCGGAGGTGCTGCTGTTCGGGGCGCAGGACAGCCTGTGCAACCTGCACGCCCCCAACGAGCGGGTGCTGCTGTCGGAGCTCCGCAACACGGTGGTGGCGATGGCCGCCTTCGTACGGGAGTACGCGGCGGACTACCGGGCGGCCGGGGGCGCCCGGTGACCACCGCGCCCCCGGGGACGGCGTCCAGCGTCTTCGCGGTGATCGTCTTCCTGGTCAACCTCCCGCTGGCCTTCCTCATCCCCTCCACCTCCGGCCACGCAACCCTCGCCATGCCGATCCTGGCCCCGCTCGCCGACTTCGCGGGCGTCTCCCGCGCGGTGGTGGTGACGGCCTGGCAGTCGGCCAGCGGCTGGATGAACCTGTGGGTCCCCACCACGGCGGTAGTGGTCGGCGGCGTGGCCCTGGCCAAGGTCGGCTACGACAAGTACCTGCGCTTCGTCTGGCCCCTGCTGGCCATCCTGTTCGCCCTGATCTGCGGGTTCCTCGCGCTGGGCGCGGCGATGTGACACGGCTTGAAGATTCGTCAGTTTCCGTTGTACCGAGTGCCGTCGAACTTGTACGGCCAGGACACCTCGGCCGCGACCGACACTTCGCCCGCACCCGCTGGGACCTTCAGCACGGTCATCCCCAACTGGGTCTGGGTGTAGGTGTTCCAGCGAATGCCCGTCGTACCGGTCCAGCCGCTGTAGTCGAATTCCTGGTACCGGCCGGGCCCCATGTCGATGGCGGTGGTGCGCCGGGAAACGCACGCCACGAGCGCCCCGCCGTCACTCGTCCGCCAGAGCGGCCCGTAGGGGGTGCGGGTGGGCTCGGAGGAGAAGTCGAACGAGGCCGGGTTGCCGTAGTCCCGCCGCCAGTTCTTCCTCCGGTCGACCGCCTTGGCACGGACGGCGTCGATCTGCGCGCTCCAAACCGTCCCCGCCGCGTCCGGTCCCGACGTACCGGTCCAGTAGTCGTCGTAGCGGCCGCAGACGGTGGCCGGGTCCGCGCCAAGCTTCGAGGCGTCCCCGCCGGTCACCACCTGCCCGTCGGGGCCCGTCGCGAGCTGGGGCAGGGCGTCGCTCGAGGGCGCGTACGCCGTGAAGCCCATGCGCCAGACCCCGTCCGCGCCCTCGTGGTAGAGCGCCCACAGCAACTTCTTCTGCCTCTGCTCCTCGCCGACCGACGTGGACGCCGTCTCGTACGCGCCGAGCACCCACCGGTCGTTGCCGTCCGGGCCGGATCCGGCCCACGCGCGCACGGTCGGGGAGGTGGCCGGCGAGTTCGTCGGCCCCGGCGGGGCGGAGGTCCCGTGCTTCCGGCCGTTGTCGACGATGGCCAACAACTGCTCCTTCCACGGCCCTTCGGCGACCCTCGCGATCCCATCCGGATCCTCGGACTCCGCATCCGCCCGCTTGTTGGCTTCCTCGACGATGCGCCGCGCCTCGTCCGCGGACAGCGGGCGCGCCGAGGCCGACGGGCCCGCGGCCGAGGACTCAGCGGGCGCCTTCGCGTCGGACTGCTGCCGACACCCAACGGCCGTGAACAGCAGCACCAATGTGGCGATGACCGGTACGGAACGTCTCATCATGCCCCCCTGAGATCACGTACAAGGAACTGATCCTGCCTCAGGCCGCACCCCCGGTCGAACGGCACCCCCCTTAGACTGGGGACACATGTCCGACATCACCCCCCTCCAGGCACCGGCCGACGGGCCTCCCGTGGCCGTCTGGGCCGCCGTGCGGCAACGGCCGGGGCGGTTCCTGCGCTCGTGGTGGCCCTGGCGGTGCTGGGGGTATCTGGCGAGCGGGTGCCTGATCGGGTATGCGGTGCTGGTCGCGCTCGTGCTCCTCGTCGGGCTCGGGGTGGTGCTGGCGGTGGCCGGGGTCGGGCTGCTGCTCCTGCTCTGCGCCGTCGTCGGCGGGGTGCCGCTCGGGAGGCTGGAGCGGTGGCGGCTGCGGTGGGTGGAACCCGCGCGCGTGGCCGATCCCCACGCCTCGCTCGCCGGGGCCGGCCCCGCGGCCTGGCTGCGGACGCGGCTGCGGGAGCGGGCCACCTGGCGGGAGTTCGCGTACGCCGCCCTGCTCGGGCCGGCCTTCGGGGCCGCCGGGTTCGGGGTGGTCGCGCTGCTCGCGTTCTCCTCGATCCTCGTCGCGGCCCCGGTCATCGTCTGGGCGCTCGCGCCGGAGCCGGTGATGCTGATACCCGGCAGGGCCGTCTCCGGGCCCCTGGAGGCCCTCGGCGGCACGGCGGTCGGGCTGGCCGGGCTGGTGGTGGCGGCGTACGCGGGTGCCCTGCTCGCCACGGCCCAGGTGAAGACCGCCCGGCTGCTGCTCGGGCCGCGCGAGGAGGACGCCCGGGTCCTGGAGCTCACCCGCTCCCGGGTCCGGCTCGTGGACGCCTTCGAGGCCGAACGCCGGCGCATCGAGCGGGACCTGCACGACGGCGCCCAGCAGCAGTTGGTCGCGCTGAGCATGACGCTGGGCCTGGCCGAGCTGGAGCTGCGCTCCGTCCCGGAGGCCGCCGGAGCCGCCGCGCTCGTGGCCAGGGGCCGCGGCGAGGCCAGGGTGGCGCTGGAGCAACTGCGCGATCTCGTACGGGGGATCCACCCGCAGGTCCTCACCGACCACGGGCTGGCCGCGGCCGTGGCCGAGGTGGCGCAGCGGCACCCCGTCCCGGTGACCGTGGACCTCGACGTGCCGCGGCTGGCCGAAGCCGTGGAGATCACGGCGTACTTCACCGTCACCGAGGCGCTCGCCAACGCGGCCAAGCACAGCGGCGCCTCGCGCGTGGCCGTCCTGGGTAGGGTCGAGGGCGACCGGCTCACCCTCTCCATCACCGACGACGGCCGCGGCGGGGCCGATCCCGGCGCGGGGGCGGGCCTGGCAGGTCTGGCGGACAGGGTGGCGATGTTGCGGGGCAGGCTGGTGGTGTCCAGTCCGGTGGGCGGGCCGACGGAACTGCGTGTGGAGGTCCCGTGCTCCGGCTGATCCTCGCGGAGGACTCGGTACTGCTGCGCGCGGGGCTGAGCGAACTGCTCACCCGCGGCGGCCACCGGGTGCTCGCCGCCGTCGGCGACGCCGGATCGCTGGTGCGGGCGGTGGAGGCGGAGCGGCCGGACGTCGTCGTCACCGACGTGCGGATGCCGCCCGGCTTCCGCGACGAGGGCCTGCGGGCCGCGCTCGAACTCCGCGCCCGGGACGCCTCGTTGCCGGTGCTCGTGCTCTCGCAGTACGTGGCCACGGCGTACGCGACCCAGCTGTTCACCGGCGCCTCCGGGCCGACGGCGGGCGGGCTGGGGTACCTGCTCAAGGACCGGGTCGGCGAGGTGGCCGAGTTCCTCGACGCCCTGCGGCGGGTGGCCGACGGGCAGACCGTCATCGACCCGGAGGTGGTCCGGGTGCTGCTCGGCCGGCGGTCCGAGGACCAGCCGCTGGCCCGGCTCACCCCGCGCGAGCGGGAGGTGCTGGCGCTGATGGCCGAGGGACTCAACAACCAGGCCTTGGCGGCCCGGCTGTTCATCACCGAGGCCGCCGTGGTCAAGCACGCGTCCGGCATCTTCACGAAGCTCGACCTGGACCCCTCGGAGGGCAACCGCCGGGTCCTGGCCGTCCTCGCCCACCTGCGGGGCCGGGAGGAGGGTTAGGCCGGGTCCGGGGCGTGTCCCCAGGGCTTCGCGCCCTCCGGGTCCAGGGCGTCGGCGCGGGCGCGGAGGTCCTCGGCGATGTCGTCCCAGGACGGGCCGTGCGCCTCCAGGTTGAGCGCGGCCTCCCGCATCATCGCCGGGTCGTCCGGCCGCTGCAGCAGGATCAGGCGGTAGGCGAGGTTGCGGACCCACACCGGCAGGAGGCCGTCGACCAGGTGCGGGCACAGGTCGCGCAGCATGGCGACGATGTCGTCCGCGTCGGCGAAGGTCAGCTTCTCCGTGAAGTACATCGAGTGGTGCTCACTCGCGTCACAGGGAGGAGTCGGGCCGTACTCGTCGCCCCAGAGGCACCGGGCGTGTTCCGTCAGGGTGGTGTGCATGGCGTGAACCTACAAGGCCTGCGCAGGGCGGCGGTCGGGGGCTCCCGAGCGGGCCACGATGCGGGAGGCGCCGCCGCGGGGGGCCGTGGAGCGGGCCCAGGCGACGAGCAGTACCGGCAGCGCCAGGTAGCCGAAGCGGCCCGCGGGAGCGAGGAGGAACGCCGCGGTGAGGCCGAGCGCGAGGCGGTCGGCCGCGGCCACCACCGTGCGGGGCGGCCGCAGCGCCAGGGACAGAGCGACCGCGAGGCCGGCCGCCGCCAGGAGGCCCACCGTCAGGTACCAGCCCCAGGGGCCCAGTTCGGCCAGCAGCCGGCCCGGCAGCGGGCTGCTCGCCGGGGTCGGGACCTCCGCCCGGCCGGTGGGGAACGCGAAGACCTGGCGCCACAGCTCGCCCGGCTGGAGCAGCGCGCTCGGCAGGACCAGCAGGGCCGTCCCTCCCGCCGCCACCAGCCCGCAGCGCACCGCCGCCCGCCCGCCCCGGCACGCCGCGAGCACGGCCACCGCCACCGCCACCGCGGGCAGTGCCGTCCACTTCAGGGCGCACGCCCCGGCGAGCACCGCCCCCGCCAGGACCGGCCGGCCGGCCGCGGCGGCCGCGAGGGCCAGGCAGCACAGCCCGGCGAGCGGCAGGTCCACCCCGCTGACGGTCAGGGGCAGCGCGACCACGGGTGAGGCCACCAGCACGGGCAGCAGCGGCGAGCGGGTGGCGCCGAGGATCCGGCGGCCGGCCCACAGCGCGCCGAACAGGGCCGCGGCGCACCAGATCCGGGCGTCGCCCAGCAGCCGGACCGCCCAGCCGTCGCCGCCGCCCAGCAGGGCGCGCGGGATGCCGAGCAGGGCCATGCCCGGGAGGTAGGGGGTGTAGTCGCCGACCCCGGCCGGCTGGTCCACGTAGAGCCGTCCGGTGTGGAGGAGGAGGCGGCCGGAGCGTTCGATCACGGTTACTTCTGATTGGCCCTGTCCCGTCAGCACCAGGTGGAGCAGGGGTATCGCGACCGCTCCCAGCAGGGCCGCGCAGAGGGCCGCCCGGCGGCGGCCGAGGGCGGTGGCCGCGGCGGCGCCGAGGTATCCGGCGGCCGCGCACCAGCCCCACAGCCGGTGCGGGCCCAGCGAGGAGAAGAGGGGGAAGGAGAGGGCCCAGGCGGCCGCGAGCAGCCAGCCGGCGGTCCACCGGGCGGTACGGGAAGGGGTCATGGGCCCATTCCAGCCGCGCGGCCCCCGCCGGGTCTGCACACCCAGGCGGACAGTTCACGGTGGGGTTTTCCCTACCGCACGGGGATGCGCGTGAGGGGCGCGACCCCACCGGATCGCGCCCCTCACACTGTCGTCACTCGGAGGCTCAGGCCTCCGGCGAGCCGCCGAAGCGCTCGCGGTAGGACTCGAGGTCCTCCTCGGTGATCCGCGCGAAGAGCACCGGCGGCACGGTGAACGGGGTGCCGGCCGGGACCGCGTCCAGGGAGCGGGCCTGCTCCGGGGTGACCCACGTGGCCGTGTCGTCGGCGAGCGCGAACGAGGAGCGCATGGCGCGCGCCGAGGCCGGGATGAACGGCTCGGAGACCACCGAGTAGAGGTGGATCAGGTTCATCGCGGTGCGCAGGGTGAGCGCCGCGCCCTCCAGGTCGGTCTTGACCTCCAGCCAGGGGGCCTTCTCGTCGAGGTAGGCGTTTCCGGCCGACCACAGGGCGCGCAGCGCGGCCGCGGCCTTGCGGTACTGGAGGGCCTCCATGTGGCCCTCGTACTCGGCGAGCAGCTCGGCGATCTGCTCGCCCAGCTTGGCCTCGGTCTCGCCGGCCGGGGTGCCCGCCGGGACCTCGTCGCCGAACTTCTTGCGGGAGAAGGTCAGGACGCGGTTGACGAAGTTGCCCAGGGTGCCGCCGAGGTCCTTGTTGACCGTGGCGGTGAAGTGCTCCCACGTGAAGGACGAGTCGTCGGACTCGGGCGCGTTGGCGATGAGGAAGTAGCGCCAGAAGTCGGCCGGGAGGATCTCCAGGGCCTGGTCGGTGAAGACGCCGCGCTTCTGCGAGGTGGAGAACTTGCCGCCGTAGTACGTCAGCCAGTTGAAGGCCTTGACGTAGTCGACCTTCTTCCACGGCTCGCGGGTGGCCAGCTCGGTGGCGGGGAACATCACCGTGTGGAACGGGACGTTGTCCTTGGCCATGAACTGGGTGTAGCGGACGTCCTCGGCCTCGTACCACCACGCCTTGTAGTCGCGGTTGGCCGGGTCCAGGTCGGACCACTCCTTCGTCGAGCCGATGTACTCGATCGGCGCGTCGAACCAGACGTAGAAGACCTTGCCCTCGGCGGCCAGTTCCGGCCAGGTGTCGGCCGGGACCGGGACGCCCCAGTCGAGGTCGCGGGTGATGGCGCGGTCGTGCAGGCCCTCGGTCAGCCACTTGCGGGCGATGGAGGAGGCCAGCTGCGGCCACTCCGCCTCGTGCTCGGAGACCCAGGCCTCGACCTCGTGCTGGAGCTTGGACTGCAGCAGGAAGAGGTGCTTGGTCTCGCGGACCTCCAGCTCGGTGGAGCCGGAGATCGCAGAGCGGGGCTCGATCAGGTCCGTGGGGTCCAGGACGCGGGTGCAGTTCTCGCACTGGTCGCCGCGGGCCTTGTCGTAGCCGCAGTGCGGGCAGGTGCCCTCGACGTAGCGGTCCGGCAGGAAGCGGCCGTCGACCGGCGAGTAGACCTGCCGGATCGCGCGCTCCTCGATGAAGCCGTTCTCCTGGAGCCCCCGCGCAAAGTGCTGGGTGATCTCGCGGTTCTGCGCGGAGGAGCTGCGGCCGAAGTAGTCGAAGGACAGCTCGAAGCCGTCGTAGACCGCCTTCTGGGCGTCGTGGGCCTGCGCGCAGAACTCGGCTACCGAGAGGCCGGCTTCCTTCGCGGCGAGTTCGGCGGGGGTGCCGTGCTCGTCGGTGGCGCAGATGTACAGGACGTCGTGGCCGCGCTGGCGGAGGTACCGGGAGTACACGTCCGCCGGAAGCATCGACCCGACCATGTTGCCCAGGTGCTTGATCCCGTTGATGTAGGGAAGCGCGCTGGTGACCAGGTGTCGAGCCATCCTCGGATGCTCCATTTCATATATGCGGTACCACGTGACGTGACGTTCCAGGAACGGGTTCATCGTATCGAACCGCCGAAACGCCCCGCGCCGGGTTTGTTCAGGGCGGATTCAACGCAAAAGCGAGGGCTGTGACCTCTCCGTCACGGCCCTCGCGATCGCGCCCATGCTACAGGCGGTCGGCCGTACGGCCGACCTGCGGGGACGGCCCGCGGAGCGGCATACGGGACCGGCATATGCGTATGCGTCCGGCGAGGGTCCTGCGTGATCGACACCGATCACGAGCCGATCATCACCGAACGCAAGATTTCCAGGTTTCTCCTTTCGCGCCCTCCGAGTGCGCCCGCGCTGATTTCCTGTCTCCGCACAGGGGATGAGGTGGAACGGTGAGCGATGGCGGACCGGAGGAGTCCGGTGGGGCCGTGGGACTGCCGAGCCGACGGCGACGGCCGACACCCATGAGCCAGTGGGATCCGGCGGCGCGCGTGTCGTACTGGGCCTTCCACGCCAACCGGCGGCCCACGTACATGCGCTTCGCGTACCTGCAGCTGGGCTCGGACGCGGCGGCCGAGGAGGCGGTGGACGCCGCCTTCGACTCGATCATGGGCGAGTGGCTCCGGATGCTCCACATGGACCGCCTCGACGCCTACGCCTGGACCGTCCTCAAGCAGTGCATAGTCGACCGGCAGCACCGCCTCGACCCCTGGCGGCGCCGGCCGGAGCCGATGGACATCAGCGCCTTCGAGGCCGCGCTCAAGGAGGCGCACGCCGATCAGTACGAGGTGCTGACCGACACCATCCGCTTCTACTCCGCGGTCTCCCGGCTCGCCGAGCGGCAGCGCGACGCCGTCCTGCTGCGCTACGGGCTGCGCTGCTCCCCCGGCGAGGCCGCCGCCGTGATGGGGGTCGACGAGGCCACCGTCCGCTCCTACCTCGGGCAGGCCCACCGCCGGCTCGCCCGCCTGCTCGCCACGTCGGCGGATCCGGCCGTCTCCGACCGCACCGACGGCGCCGACCCCGCGGAATCAACCGGCTCATGAAGCGATATGGATACGAACCCCAGGACCCCGGCGACGGCGACGGCGACCGGGCCCCGCGCTCCCTGGCCGAGTTCCTGGCCCGGGCGGGCGTCCGCGACCGCTACCCGCACTACGACCTCGGCGCGGCCGAGGCCCGGCTGCTGCGCGCCACCCCGCACACCCCCGTCCCCGGGCACCGCGCCCGGCGCCGCTCCGCCTACGGCTGGAGCGACCCGACCCGGGACTGTCCGCTCGACGCCGAACGGGCCCGGCGCGACCTCAAGGCCGCCTGCCTGGCCTCGGTGTGCGCACCCAAGGCCGCGGCCCAGCTGGAGTCGTTCACCTCGGGCGGGCGCACCGATCTGGGCGGGGCCGTCGTCTTCGGCTGCCTGCTGCACCTGGCGGGGCTGCGCGAGGGCGCCCGCTTCTGGTGGCAGTTCGCCGCCGGCTCCGGCAGCGGGCGGACGGCGGCCGCCGCGTACTGCCTCTTCCTCGACCACTCCCGGCGCGGTGAGCACCACGACGCCCGGCACTGGGCGCGCGAGCTGGGCCGGCGCGGCTTCCGGCCGGGCGGGCGGCGGGATCTGCGGGACGTGCGGCTGTGCGCGCAGGCGGCCGTCCTGCGGTACGTGGACCAGCTCGACGACCCCGATCTGGGCCCGGTGCCGCTGCCGAGGCCCGGGGTGTCCTCGGCGCTGGCGGCGTTCCGGCCACCGCCGCCGGCCGTCGTGGCGCCCGCCGTCGTGGCGCGGGCCGCGCCCGCGGGCAGGCCGTCCGCCGGGCCGCTGCGCCACCCGGCGCTGACCGCCGCCGCGCGCGGGACCGTCGTACAGGCCGGGTCGGGCGAGGCCCTGGCCGAGGCCCGGCGCGCGCTGGCCGTCGTACGGGTCCTCGAACGGCACCCCCTCGGCGTGCGGACCGTGCAGCTGCGGCGGGAGACGGGGCTGGCCGAGGCGGAACTCGGCCCGCTGCTCGCGATGCTGTGCGAGGAGGAGTACGCGTACCGGCCGGGCGCGGGGGTGTACGGGCGCGGGCCCGCCCTGGACCGGCTCGCCGCCCCGGGCGGCCACGGCCTGGCGGGGCAGCTCCAGCGCACCCTGGCACTGGCCCGGGACAGCGCGGGCGCCGCGGTGTACCTGAGCCGGTACGCGGAGGGCGAGGTCCTGATCACGCAGATGGCGGACGGACCGGGGGCCCCGCCGGTGCGGGAGTGGGTGGACTTCCGGGCCGCCGCGCACGCCAGCGCGGTCGGCAAGTGCCTGCTGACCCAGCTCGACCACGACCGGCGCGCGGACCACGTGGCCCGGCACCGGCCGGCCCGCCTCACCCCGCAGACCATCACGGACAGCCGGGAGCTGTTCAGCGCCCTGGACGCGGTGGCTCCGGGCGCGCCCGTGTTCGACCTCCACGAGTACTCCCCCGGGGTCGTCTGCTCGGCGGTGCCGATCGCCACCGGCGACGCCGCCGGGAGCCTCGCGCTGTCGCTGCCCGCCACCCATGCGCACCGGCTGCGCGCGGCCACCGAGGCCCTGCGCCGCAAGGCCGTCCCGGTGCTGCTGGCCCTGCTGCTGTCGGGGGCCATTCCGCCTGACGCGCCCCAGGTGCCCGAGGACGCGGCCCCGCTGCCGCCGCAGCCGGTGAAGGCGCCGGTCACCGCGGAGACCCTGCGCCACCTGCGGCGGCTGTTCCGGACGCCGCTCACCGGCAGCGCCGCCCCCGCCGACGGCCCGCACCTGGTCAGTGACACCGCGGCCGGAGCGGCGTACCTCTTCGACGCCGCCGCCACCGGCCAGCCGCGCCTGGCGCTCCCCCACACCTTCACGCCGGTCGTGCCGGGCAGCCTGACGACGCCCGGCGGGCTGGTGGTCCTGCGTACCTGAGGGCGCTCAGTGGTGCTCGGAGATCAGCACCGCGCGGGTGCCCGGCTCCAGCGCCTGGAAGACGTGCGGGACGTCCCCCGGGTAGCAGATGTAGTCGCCGGGGTGCAGTTCCACCGGTTCGTCGGCCGTGCCCACCAGGGCCCGGCCCGCGCTGATGACGACGTGCTCCACGACCCCCGCCGGGTGCGGGTCGGAGGAGCGCTGCGGTCCGGGCTCGGCATCGATGCCGTACACGTCCCGTCGAGCGGCGGGCGGGGAGGCCGCGAGGAGGGTGGCCCGGTAGTCGCTCTGGGCCGAGCCGACGGCCGGCCCCTCGCCCGCCCGGATCACCCGGACGCGCGGCTGCGAGGCGGCCAGCAGCCGGGAGAAGGGGATCTCCAGGACGACGCACAGCGCCCAGAGGGTCTCCAGGCTCGGGTTCCCGACCCCGGACTCCAACTGGGAGAGCGTGGATTTGGCGAGCCCGGCCCGGCGGGCGACCTCGGTGAGGGAGAGCCCGGCCCGCACCCGCTCCGCACGCAGGGACGCGGAGATCATTTCGAGCGGGGGCTTGAGGGCGGGGTCGATGTCAGACACGAATCGTTCGCTCCAGTGGTCGTTCGTTCATCTTGACGAACATCGCGGTCGATGTTCATTATAAACGTCATGCGTTCGATATGGAGAACTCTCGACCGGAGCGTGTTACGCGACATCGCATTCGTCTGCCTGGCCGTCGGAGTGATCGGCCTGTCGTACGGCGCCGCATCCGTCACCGCGGGGTTCGCGTGGTGGTTCCCGGTGCTGATGGGCGTGCTCGTGCTGGCCGCCTCCTCCGAGTTCCTGTTCGTCGGGATCATCGCGGCCGGCGGCAGCCCGATCGCCGCACTGCTGGCCGGACTCCTCGTCAACGCCCGCCACCTGCCGTTCGGTCTGGCGGTCCCCGACGTGCTCGGGCACGGCCGGCGGCGGCTGCTCGGCACCCACCTGATGAACGACGAGACGGTCGTCTTCGCCCTCGCCCAGGACGGCACGGCGCGCCAGCGGGCCGCGTACTGGGCCTGCGGCCTCGGCATCCTGGTCTGCTGGCCGGGCGGCGCCGCACTGGGCGCGCTGCTGGGCAGCGTCGTGGAGGACACCGGGGTGCTGGGACTGGACGCCATGTTCCCCGCGGTGATCCTCGCGCTCGTCCTGCCGGCGATGAAGGAGCGGGGGGTGCGCCGGACCGCGCTGGCCGGTGCCGTACTGGCGCTGGCCGCCACCGCGTTCCTGCCGGCCGGCCTGCCCGTGCTGGCTGCCCTCGCGGCGCTGCCGCTGTCCCGCGTCAAAGCGGTGGAAGGAGCCGTACGTTGAGCGGGAACGTACCGATGGTCCCGGCCCTGGCGGCGATGCTGGCCCTCGCCGGCGGGACCTTGCTGCTGCGCCTCGCAGGTCCGGCCCTGCGCGCCAAGGTCACCTTCCCCGAGCGGGCCGAGAAGCTGCTGGAGATCTCGGCCGTCGTGCTCCTGGCCGCCCTCACGGCCACGGCGGCGCTGACCGAGGGGGACAGCCCGGCCGGAGCCGCCCGGCCCCTCGGGGTCGCGGTGGGCGGGCTGCTCGCCTGGCGCAAGGCGCCGTTCCTCGTCGTGGTCCTCGCGGCGGCGGCCGCGGCGGCCCTGCTGCGACTGGCCGGCATCCCGTGACCCGACCGTCCGGCGACCCGCACACGACAACGGAGCCGGTCGGACGACTTGCGTCGTCTGACCGGCTCCGTTTGGTCGATTGACCGTGGTGTCCGAGGGGGGACTTGAACCCCCACGCCCGATAAAGGGCACTAGCACCTCAAGCTAGCGCGTCTGCCATTCCGCCACCCGGACTAGGTGACCGCCCCGGTTTCCCGCGGCGACATGGACAACAATAGCAAAGGATTGACGGGCCTCCGACCACTTATCCGGGCGGCCCCCGTTCCGCCACGCCGTGCTGACCTGCAGGCATACGCGCAGGAGCCCCCGGCGCGCGGCGGCGGGGGCTCCTGGAGGGGGCTCGGGTCGGTGCACGCACCGGGGGGTCACGGGCAGCGGATGACCTGGCCCGCGTAGGAGAGGTTGCCGCCGAAGCCGAACAGCAGGACCGGGGCGCCCGACGGGATCTCGCCGCGCTGGACCAGCTTGGACAGCGCCATCGGGATGCTGCCGGCCGAGGTGTTGCCGGAGTCGACGACATCGCGGGCGACGACGGCGTTGACCGCGCCGATCTTGGCGGCGAGCGGCTCGATGATCCGCAGGTTGGCCTGGTGCAGGACGACCGCTGCCAGTTCCTCGGGAAGGACCCCGGCCTTCTCGCAGACCTTGCGGGCGAGCGGCGGGAGCTGGCTGGTGGTCCAGCGGTAGACGGACTGGCCCTCCTGGGCGAAGACCGGCGGAGAGCCCTCGATGCGGACGGCGTTGCCCATCTCCGGGACCGAGCCCCACAGCACGGGGCCGATGCCCGGCTCCTCGTGCTCCGCGCAGGCCTCGACCACGGCCGCGCCGGCGCCGTCGCCGGTGAGCACGCAGGTGGTGCGGTCGCTCCAGTCGGTGATCTCGGTCATCTTGTCCGCGCCGATGACCAGCGCGCGGGTGGCCGAGCCGGCCCGGATGGCGTGGTCGGCGGTGGCCAGGGCGTGGGTGAAGCCCGAGCAGACGACGTTGATGTCCATCACGGCGGGGCCGGCGCCCATGCCCAGCTTGGCGGCCACACGGGCCGCCATGTTGGGCGAGCGGTCGATCGCGGTGGAAGTGGCGACCAGGACGAGGTCGATGTCGTCCGGGGTCAGACCGGCGCCGGCCAGCGCCTTCCCCGCGGCCTGGAAGGCCAGCTCGTCGACCGGCTCCTCCGGGCCCGCGATGTGGCGGGTGCGGATGCCGACGCGCGAGCGGATCCACTCGTCGGTGGTGTCGACCATGGCCGCGAGGTCCTCGTTGGTGAGCACTTTCGCGGGCTGGTAGTGCCCTAGCGCCACCACTCGTGAACCGGTCATGGGCGGGGTCCCCCCTCGTACGGAAGTCAGGATCACCCAGCTTTGCCTGCTACTGATGGGTACGTGTGCGTGTGACCCGACAGGATTCGGGGGCCGGAATTTGGAGACTCCCGAGGATCAGGCTGCCGGGACGGCGCCCGAAGCGGAACCGGGAGAATGGCCTCGTCGGATGTGGACGAGAAGAGGGATGGGCTGATCACCATGGGACGGGTCACCGAACGCCGTCGCGTCGTCCGGATCCGGAAGGGCGTGGAGGGGGTCCGCCCGGACACCCTGGTGGCCGAGGAGCCGCTGGAGATACGGCTGAACGGCAAGCCGCTGGCCATCACGATGCGCACCCCGGGCGACGACTTCGCGCTGGCGGCGGGCTTCCTCGTGAGCGAGGGCGTGCTGGGCTCCGCCGCCGACGTACAGGCCGTGACCTACTGCGAGGGGGCGACGGAGGACGGCTCGAACAGTTACAACGTGGTCAACGTGCAGCTGGCCGCCGGGGTTCCGGTGCCGGACATCACGCTGGAGCGGAACGTCTACACCACCTCCTCCTGCGGCCTGTGCGGGAAGGCGAGCCTGGACGCGGTCCGCACGGCGAGCCGCTTCCCGGGGATCGCCGGTGATCCGGTGCGGATCCCGGCCGACGTCCTCAGCGGGCTCCCGGACCGGCTGCGCGCCTCCCAGAAGGTCTTCGACCGCACGGGCGGGCTGCACGCGGCCGGGCTGTTCACGGCGCAGGGCGAGCTGCTGGACCTGCGGGAGGACGTCGGCCGGCACAACGCCGTCGACAAGATCATCGGCCGCGCGCTCCAGTCCGGCCTGCTCCCCCTGACGGGCGCGGTGCTGCTGGTCTCGGGCCGGGCCTCCTTCGAGCTGGCGCAGAAGGCCGTGATGGCGGGCATCCCGGTTCTGGCGGCCGTCTCCGCCCCGTCCTCGCTCGCGGTGGACCTGGCCCTGGAGTCGGGCATGACCCTGGTCGGCTTCCTGCGGGGGCCGGACATGAACATCTACGCGGGCGAGGAGCGGATCACCCGCTAGGGCCGGCCGAAGGGGCAGGCGCTAGCCCTTGCCCCGGCGGCCGCGGCGGGTGGAGGTCGCGGGCCGGGCCGGTTCCGGGGGGTCGATGCGGTGCAGGTCCAGGGTGGCGGGGACTGGGGTGGTGCCGGGGCCGCCCGAGGTCGCCCAGGCGATGATCTCTTCGGTCGCGGTGTCGTCCAGTGCCCAGCCGAACCAGGCCGCGCGTGCTCCGCGGCGGCGGGCCTCGCTGGTGGGCTGGACCACGATGACGTTCGCCTGGGCGCAGGGGCCGAGGCAGTCGCTCGTACGGACGGCCAGCCGGCCCCCGGACGCGGCGGCGGCCGCGCGCAGCCGGTCGAGCTGTCCGGCGTGGTCGGTGCCGGGGTTCTTGCGGGGGTCGCCGCAGCAGCAGCCGCGGCAGACCACCAGGGTGCAGGGGCGTTCGGCGTGGGCGCCGAGCGGGCGTATCCAGGTCACCACCGAACGTTATCGGGCCTGACCGGTGGGCTGTTGGGGCCGGAGGGAGACCTCCGCCACACGGTCGGCGGCGAGTTCGGGATCCGGGGGGTCCTGGGCGCGGCGGCGGGCGAGGACCGCGCAGACCATCAGCTGCATCTGGTGGAACAGCATCAGCGGGAGCACGGCGAGGCTCGCCTGCGCGCCGAACAGGACGCTGGCCATGGGGAGTCCGGCGGCGAGGCTCTTCTTCGACCCGGCGAACTGGATGGCGATGCGGTCCGCGCGGCCGAAGCCGAGGCGGGCGGCCCCGTACCAGGTGACAAGGAGCATGACCGCGAGGAGTACGGCCTCCACCAGCAGCAGCGCGCCCAGGCGCGGAACGCTGACCTGGTGCCAGATGCCGGCGGCCATGCCCGCGCTGAAGGCCGTGTACACGACGAGCAGGATCGAGCCCCGGTCGACGTAGCCGAGCGCCTTCTTGTGGCGGACGAGGAACCCGCCGACCCAGCGGCGCAGGGCCTGGCCGAGGAGGAAGGGCAGCAGGAGCTGGAGGACGATCTTGAGGAGGGAGTCCAGGGAGAAGCCGCCCGCGTCCCCGCCGAGCAGCCCGGCGGCGAGGAGGGGCGTGAGCAGGATCCCCGAGAGGCTGGAGAAGGAGCCCGCGCAGATCGCGGCGGGGACGTTGCCCCGGGCGATCGAGGTGAAGGCGATGGAGGACTGGATGGTCGAGGGGACCAGGCAGAGGAAGAGGAGACCGCTGTAGAGCGGGGGCGTGAGCAGGGTCGGGACGAGGCCGCGGGCGGCGAGGCCGAGGAGGGGGAAGAGGAGGAAGGTACAGGCGAGCACGGTGAGGTGGAGCCGCCAGTGGCGCAGGCCGTCGAGGGCCTCGCGGGTGGAGAGCCTGGCGCCGTAGAGGAAGAAGAGCAGCGCCACGGCCGCGGTGGAGGCGCCGTCGGCGGCGGTGGCGGCCGGGCCGCGGGCGGGGAGCAGGGCGGCGAGGCCGACGGTGCCGAGCAGGGCCAGGATGTACGGGTCCAGGGGCAGCCAGGCGGGAAGGTGCGGGCGGCGCATGTGCGGGGTGCTCACTTGCTGTCGGGGTGGGGGTGGGTGGGGGTTTCTGCCTCTCCATGGTCGGGGGCCGGTGGTGATCGGGAAACCTGCACACCGCACTTACTGTCATCGCGATACGTGATGGGCCGCGGCTAATGTGGGCGGTATGTACGACCCTGTCCAGCTGCGCACCTTCCTCACCGTGGCCCAGACGCTGAGCTTCACGCAGGCCGCCGGGCGGCTCGGCGTACGGCAGTCGACGGTCAGCCAGCACGTGCGGCGGCTGGAGGAGGCGACGGGCCGGCCGCTGTTCGTCCGGGACACGCACAGCGTGGAGCTGACGGAGGACGGCGAGGCGATGCTCGGCTTCGCGCGGACGATCCTGGAGGCGCACGAGCGCGCGGCCGCCTTCTTCACCGGGACGCGGTTGCGGGGGCGGCTGCGCTTCGGGGCCTCGGAGGACTTCGTACTGACCCGGCTGCCGGAGATCCTGGAGGGCTTCCGGCACGAGCACCCCGAGGTGGACCTGGAGCTGTCGGTGGAGCTCTCGGGAACGCTGCACGAGCGGCTGGACGCCGGACGGCTGGACCTGGTGCTGGCCAAGCGGCGCGGGCCGGGCGACGAGCGGGGGCGGCTCGTGTGGCGGGACCGGATGGTGTGGATCGGGGCGGAGGGGCTGCGGGTGGAGCCGGACCGGCCGGTCCCGCTGATCGTGTTCCCGCCGCCGGGGATCACCCGGGCCCGGGCCCTGGAGGTGCTGGAGCGGGAGGGGCGGGCCTGGCGGATCGCGTGCACGAGCGGCAGCCTGAGCGGGCTGATCGCGGCGGCTCGGGCGGGGTTGGGGGTGATGGCCCATACGCGGGGGCTGATCCCGCCGGGGCTGGTGCGGGTCGGCGGGCTGCCGGAGCTGGGGGCGGTGGAGTTCGCGCTGCTGCAGGGGCCGCGGGTGTCGGCTGCCGCGGAGGCCTTGGCGGCGGCCGTGCTGTCGGGGGCGGACCGGTTGACGCGGGCGGGGTGAGCCGGTTCCGCCGGGGGGCGGGGGGCGGGTGCCGTCGGGGGCGGGTGCCGCTGCGGGTGCGGGGTGCCGCTGCGCGGAGCCGGTCCCCTACCCGCCCTTCCGCCGTTCCCCGGGCTCTGCCCGGACCCGCGCCTCAAACGCCGGCGGGGCTGAAAGCCCCTGGGGCTCCGCCCCAGACCCCGCGCCTCAATCGCCGGCGGGGCTGGATCGTCGCCCGGCGGGGCTGGATTCGCTGTGGGTGAGGAGGTCTTGTGGAGGTATCCCGCTACTGATCAACACCCGTTGACCGCGGAGGTACGTTCACCGCGGCGCGCGGAGAGGAGCGGGGGCTTGAGGGAGATCACCGTCCCACCCGTCATCACGGGCACGCCCGTCGGCGGGCTGGCCGACGTCGTGTTCCAGTACGCGCGGCAGGAGCCCGACAGGGTCGTGCTGGGCCGCAAGACCGGAGGGGTCTGGCGGGACGTGACCTCCGGGGAGCTGGCCGCCGAGGTGCTCGCGCTCGCCAAGGGGCTGCTGGCCCAGGGGGTGCGGTTCGGGGACCGGGTCGCGCTGATGTCCCGTACCCGGTACGAGTGGACGCTCTTCGACTTCGCGCTGTGGTCCATCGGGGCCCAGCCCGTGCCCGTCTATCCGAGCTCGTCCGCCGAGCAGGTGCAGTGGATCCTGCAGGACTCCGCGTGCACGGCCTGTGTCGTGGAGAACGAGGACCAGGCGATGACGGTGGGCTCGGTCATCGACGGGCTCCCCCTGCTGCGCAGGCTCTGGCAGCTGGACGCCGGGGCCGTCGAGGAGATCGTCGGGGACGGGACCGGGGTCGCCGAGGACGTGGTGCACCGGCACCGCAGCGCCGTGACCCCCGACGCGACCGCCACCGTCATCTACACCTCCGGGACCACCGGCCGGCCCAAGGGGTGCGTGCTCACGCACGCCAACTTCATGTACGAGGCCGACACCATGGTCACGCGGTGGGAGTCCGTCTTCCAGGCCGGTCCGGGCGAGCAGCCGTCCACCCTGCTCTTCCTGCCGCTGGCCCACGTGTTCGGGCGGATGGTGGAGGTGGCGGCCGTGCGGGCGCGGGTCAAGCTGGGGCACCAACCCGTGCTGGCGGCCGCCGAGTTGCTGCCGGACCTGGCCGCGTTCCGGCCGACGTTCGTGCTCGGGGTCCCGTACGTGTTCGAGAAGGTCTTCGCGGCCGCTCGCCGCAAGGCCGAGGCGGAGGGCCGTACGGGACCGTTCGACCGGGCGGTGGAGACGGCGGTGCGGTACGCGGAGGCCCGCGAGGCGAAGGCCTTCGGCACCGGGCCGGGCCCCTCGGCCGGGCTGCGCGTGGAGCACCAGGTCTTCGAGAAGCTCGTCTACGGGAAGGTCCGCGAGGCGATGGGCGGCCGGGTGCGGCACGCCATGTCGGGCGGGTCGGCGATGTCGCGCCGTCTCGGCCTGTTCTTCGACGGCGCCGGGATCACGATCTTCGAGGGGTACGGGCTGACGGAGTCGTCCGCGGCGGCCACCGCGAATCCGCCGGGGGCGACGAAGTACGGCACGGTGGGCCCGCCGATCCCGGGCTGCACGGTGCACATCGCGGACGACGGGGAGGTGTGGCTGCACGGCGGGCACGTCTTCTCCGGCTACCTGGGGGACCCGAAGGCGACGGACGAGGTGCTGCGCGGCGGCTGGCTGGCGACCGGGGACATCGGGCGGCTGGACAAGGACGGCTACCTCACGATCACCGGGCGCAAGAAGGAGATCCTGGTGACCTCCAACGGCAAGAGCGTCGCCCCGACCGCACTGGAGGAGCGGGTGCGTTCGCATCCCCTGGTCTCGCAGTGCGTGCTCGTGGGCAACGACCGGCCGTACATCGCGGCCCTGCTGACCCTGGACATGGAGGGCATCGCGCACTGGCTGTCGATGCGCGGCCGCCCGCAGCGGCCCGCGGCGGAGCTGGTGCGCGACCCGGAGCTGACGGCGGAGGTCCGGCGGGCGGTCGTCGCCGCCAACACCCTGGTCTCGCAGGCGGAGGCGATCCGCACCTTCCGGGTGCTGGCCGAGCAGTTCACGGAGGAGCGGGGGCTGCTGACCCCCTCTCTGAAGCTCAAGCGGCGGGCGATCGAGAAGGCGTACGCGAAGGAGGTCTCGGCCCTCTACGAGTCCTGAGCAGGGGCCGGCCCGGGGCGGCGCCCGGCGTTCACCCCGGGTCCCCGGCCGCGATCCGGCGGGTGGCGGAGCGCAGCGCGAACGCCAGGACCACTTCGAACACGCCGAGCAGGACGAACCACAGGCCCAGCAGCCGCGTCAGGGCGACCGCGGAGTCCACCGGGAAGCAGAGCACGACGATTCCGGCGACGACGCCGAGGACGCCCAGGCCGAAGGTCAGACCGCGGTGGACGAGTGCGCGGTCGGCGATCGCGACGTACGCCGTGAGTACGCCGCTCAGCAGCCAGAACACGCCGATGATCAGGGAGAGCGCGGCGATGGTCTGCATCGGGTGCCGCAGCACCAGGACGCCGGCCAGGAAGGCCAGCATGGCGATCAGTACGGCGGCCAGTCTGCTGCCGCCCTCGCCGCTGTGCGAGAAGGCCCTGACGAAGCGGAAACCACCCGCCACCAGGAGCTGCAGGCCGATGATCACGGCCAGGACGTGCAGCGTCTCGTCGGGCCAGACGAGCACCAGGATGCCGGCGATCAGGGTCGCGAGGGCGAAGCCGAGGGCCCAGTGCCACGAGCCTCCGAGCTGTTTGAGGACGTCCTCGGGGTCGCTCCGCGCGTGGTGCGGCGCCGGGTCGGAATGTACGGTCATCACGCCTCCAGGGCGCCAGCCGAACGGCCCGTGGCTGCACCGCGTGGCCGCCGGACATGCCTATTCCCTTTCCGTCCCATTTTATGTCGTTACGGGAGGATTCGCCGCCCCGCATGGAGCCGCGCCGCGGGGCGGGACCGCGGGCCGCGGGCGTGGCGCCATGGCAGGTCACGGCGGGCCCGGGCGCCGGCGCGCCCGATCCCGAGTTACCTGACGGTCCGTCATTTCTCTTTGCCGTTGATATTGACGGCCCGTCAGGTCCCGCACAGAATGCGGGGATTCCGACCGGAGGGGATCCCCGACATGTTGCGTCCGATCCGCACCCTGGCCGCCGCGGCAGCGGCCCTCGCGCTCGTATCCGCCTGTAATTCCGCCTCCACGAACGGCAACGGCAAGGGCGGTGCGGGCGACGGCCCCGGCGACCGCCGCGGGGTGACCGCCGAGTCGATCAAGGTCGGCGGCATCGTGTCGATGACCAGCGCCAGCGGGTACAGCAAGAAGGACACCGACCTCGGCGCCAAGGCGCGCTACATGAGGGCCAACGCCGAGGGCGGCGTCAACGGCCGCAAGATCGAATACCTGGGCGCGGAGGACGACGGCCAGGACCCCGCGAAGAACCTCAGCGCCGCCCGCAAGCTCGTCCAGCAGGACAAGGTCTTCGCCGTCGCGCCCATGAGCTCGGTGACCTTCTCCGGGGCCGACTTCCTGGAGCAGGAGAAGGTCCCCACCTTCGGCTGGGGCACCCTGCCCTCCTTCTGCGGCCCCAAGTACATCTACGGATTCAACGGCTGCCTGGTCCCCACCCCCGGCGGCACCCTCAACCAGACCTGGCCCGAGGGCATCGGCCAGGTGCTCGGCGGCGCCCAGGGCAAGACCGTCGCGATCATCGCCAACGACAGCGACGCCGGAAAGTTCGGCATCCGGACCTTCCAGCAGGGCTTCACCAGCGCCGGGTTCAAGGTCTCCTACGCCAAGGCCTCCGTGCCCTCGACGGCCGTCCCGAGCGACTGGTCCGCCTACGTGAAGGAGATCCTCGACGGGGAGGGCGGCAAGGCGCCCGACGCCGTGGTCTCCGTCATGCAGACCCCCAACAACATCGGGCTGTTCACCGCCCTCAAGCGCGCCGGGTACAAGGGGCTGCTCTCCGACCCGACCGACTACGACCCCGGCCTGCTCGCCAAGGACGCCACCAAGCAGGCCCTCGACGGGGTGCACGTCCTGCTGCAGTTCCAGCCCTTCGAGTCCACGGACCCGAAGATGGCCCAGTTCAAGGCGGACATCAAGGCGGCGGCGGGCGGCCAGGACGTACCGCTCAACATGCACATGCTGACCGGGTACATGTCGGCCGACCTGTTCGTGTCCATCGCCCAGAAGGCGGGCAAGGACCTGACCGTGGAGTCCTTCCAGGCCACCGCGCAGCAGTTCTCCGACACCGGCACGCTCGTCGGCGACCGGGCGGAGCCCAAGGGGCAGAAGGACAGCTTCGGCTGCGGGGCGCTCGTACAGCTGAAGAACGGCGCGTACGAGGTGTCCGTCCCGTTCAAGTGCTACGAGCCCATCCCCTTCAAGTAGGGGCGGGGGCAAGGCTATGGGTGATCTGCTCGTCTTCGTCCTGAGCGGCCTGGTCTCCGGCGCCCTGTACGCACTGCTCGCCACCGGGCTGGTGCTGTCGTACTCGGCTTCCGGGCTGTTCAACTTCGCGCACGGGGCCACCGCCTACCTGTGCGCCCTGACCTTCTACGAGCTGCACTCGGGCCTGGGCTGGCCCGCGGTGCCGGCGGCGCTGCTGGTGGTGTTCGTCCTGGCTCCCGCCCTCGGGTGGGGGCTGGACCGGCTGATGTTCCGGCGGCTCGCGCGGGTCGGCGAGACGGCGCAGATCGTGGCCACCATCGGGTTGCTGGTGGCCCTGCCCGCCGCCGGGCTGTGGGCGGTGGAGCTACTGGAGGACGCGGGCGCGCCCGTGAAACCGGCGGAGAACCAGTTCGGGCTGCCGGGGGTGGGGCCGAGCCCCGCGAAGTCCTGGCAGCTCGCCGACGGGGTCGGCATCGACTCCGACCAGCTGATCACCTGGGTGGTGACGGCGGTGGTGGCGGTGGCCCTGTGGGTGCTGATGCGGCACACCAGGCTGGGGCTGCAACTGCGGGCCGCCGTCGACAACCGCTCGCTGACCGAGCTGCGCGGGATCAGCGCGGACCGGCTGTCCTCGGTGGCGTGGATGATCGCGTCGGGGCTGGCCGGGCTCGCGGGCGTACTGGCGACCCCGCTGCTGGGGCTGTCGGCGCACGACTTCACCCTGTTCCTCTTCGTCTCGGCTACGGCGGCGGTCATCGGGCGGTTCGCGTCCGTGCCGCTCGCCTTCGCCGGCGGGCTCGGGCTGGGGGTCCTGCAGAACCTGGTCGCCGGGTACGCCTCCTTCGCCGAGTCCATCACCGGCTTCCGGACGGCCGTGCCCTTCCTCATCCTGTTCGGCGGGCTGCTGGTGCTGACCCGCCGGGCGCGGGCCGCGGGGGTCGCCGCCGCGGACGCGCCGCCGGTCGACCATCTGGCGGGGGCCTCGTGGGGGCGGCGGTGGGGGGTGTGGGCAGGGGGCGCGGTGCTGCTGTGCGTCGCCTTCTACACGGTGACCACGCCCTTCTGGAGCGGGCTGCTGGCGCAGGGGCTCGCCATCTCGCTGGTGTTCATGTCCTTCACCGTGGTGACCGGGCTCGGCGCGATGGTCTCGCTCGCGCAGGGCACCTTCGTGACGGGGGCCGCGCTGGTGGCCGGGCTGCTGATGAGCCGGGGCTGGCCGTTCATCGCGGCGCTGGCGGTGGGCACCTGCGTGGCCGCCCTGCTGGGGGCGCTGGTCGCGCTGCCGGCGCTGCGGCTGGGCGGCAGGTCGCTGGCGCTGGCCACCCTGGCGCTGGCGTTCCTCGCGGACCAGGTGCTGTTCCAGCTGCGGTGGCTGCGCAACGGCGATTCGGGGTGGTCGATCCCGCGGCCGGTCTTCGGGCCGGTGGACCTGACGGACGACCGGGCGCTGGGGGTGGCCCTGGTGGTGCTGGTCGCGCTGGTGGCGGCCGCGCTGAGCGCGCTGCGGAACTCCCCCTCGGGGCGGGCGATGCTGGCGGTCCGCTCGGCGCCGGCGGCGGCGGTGGCCTCGGGGGTGTCCGTACTGCGCACGAAGCTGCTGCTGTTCACGCTCTCGGCGGGGCTGGCGGGCTTCGGGGGCGTGATGTACGCCTCGTACAACACCCGGATCACGGCGACGGACTTCACCGCGATGACGGGGCTGGTGTGGCTGGCGGTGGTCGTGGCGGCGGGGGTTCGGCGGCCGGTGTACGGGGTGGTGGCGGGGCTGGTCTTCGCCGTTGCTCCGCGGGTGCTGGCGGATTATGTGACCTCGTCCGCGCACCTGCCGGTGATCTTGTTCGGGTTGGCGGGGTTGGCCCTGGCCAACGATCCGGACGGGTATTGCGCGGCTGTTCCGGTGCGGCTGGCGAAGCGGCGGGCGGGGCGGAACCCTGCGGGGCTCGTCCCCCACCCCGCCCCTTCCCGAACTGGGGCTCCGCCCCAGACCCCGTCGGGGCTCCGCCCCGAACCCCGCGCCTCAAACGCCGGCGAGGCTGGAGTTGCCCTGCGGGCAACCCAGCCGCACCTGGCGGACGGCACCAGCCGAAATCCAGCCCCTCCGGCGTTTGAGGAGCGGGGTCTGGGGCGGAGCCCCAGTTCGGGAAGGGGCGGGGTGGGGGAAAGCCCCGCAGGGAACCCGGCCGCCGCCCCATCTGCTCTGGAGCTGCACGGCATAACCGCTGGGTACGACGGCGGGCTCGTGCTCCACGGGGTCGACCTCTCCGTCCGTGCCGGCGAGATCCTCGCCGTGCTCGGCCCCAACGGGGCGGGCAAGAGCACCGCCTGCCGCGTGGCCGCCGGGCTGCTCCCGGTCGAGAGCGGGGCCGTCCGCATACTGGGCCGCGACGCCACCCGCGACGACGCCGTCCGGCGGGCCCGCGCCGGGGTGCTGCTCGCCCCCGAGGGCCGGGGGATCTTCCCCTCCCTCACCATCGAGGAGAACCTGGCCCTGTACCTCAAGGAGGCCGACGCCCGCTCCGCCGTGTACGACCGGTTCCCGCGGCTCGGGGAGCGGCGCGGGGTGCCCGCCGGGGCGCTGTCCGGCGGGGAGCAGCAGATGCTGGCGCTGGCGCCCCTGTTGCAGCGGCCGCCCCGGGTGCTCATCGCCGACGAGCCCTCGCTCGGGCTCGCCCCGCGCGTCGTGGACGAGGTGTACGCGCTGCTCACAGAGCTCCGCGACGCCGGGACCGCGCTGCTGCTGGTCGAGGAGAAGGCGGCGGAGATCCTCGGCATCGCCGACACCGTGGCCTACCTCGCGCAGGGCCGGGTCTCCTGGTGCGGCCCGCGCGCCGAGGTGGAGACGGACCGGCTCACCGAGGCCTACCTGGGAATGGGGTCGTGAGCATGGGCGGGGAGTACGTGCTCCGGGCGAGCGGCGTCAGCGTGCGCTTCGGCGGGGTCAAGGCGCTGACCGGGGTGGACCTCGGGGTCCGGGCGGGCGAGGTCTGCGGGCTGATCGGGCCGAACGGGGCCGGGAAGACCACCCTGTTCGACGTCCTGTCCGGCATCCGGCGCCCCGACGAGGGCCGGCTGCTGCTGGACGGGGCCGACATCACCCGCCGCTCCCCCGTCTGGCGGGCCCGGCACGGCATGCGCCGGACCTTCCAGCGGCAGCAGCTCTTCGGGCAGCTCAGCGTGGCGGACAACGTGCTGGTCGCGCAGGAGTGGCGGGGCGGCGGAGGCGGGCCGGCCGCCGACCTGTTCGCCCTGCCCGCCCGGCGCCGCAGGGAGCGCGAGCGCCGGGCCCGCGGCGAGCGGGTGCTGGCGGACTGCGGGATCGGCTCGCTCGGGTCGACGTACGCCGGCGGGCTGCCCGTCGGGCAGGCCCGGATGGTGGAGCTGGCCCGCGCGGTGGCCGACCCGCCGCGGGTGCTGCTGCTGGACGAGCCGGCGTCCGGGATGTCGGCGCCCGAGCGGGAGCAGCTCGCGCGGGTGGTGCGGCGGCTGGCCGAGGAGGAGGGCTGCGCGGTGCTGCTGGTCGAGCACAACGTGGCCTTCGTGATGGAGCTCTGCGCGCGGGTCGTCGTACTGGACCTCGGCTCGGTGCTCGCGGAGGGCACGGCGGCCGAGGTGCGGGCCGATCCGTCGGTACGGGAGGCGTACCTGGGGACGCGCTGACCCGCGCGCCGGCGGCGGGAATACGTCGTACGGGGGGCCGGTTGTCGCCCCTCGTACGACGCCGTACCGCCGACGCGAGGAAGTCACGACACGTGAACCAGGTCCCCACCATCAAGCTCAACAGCGGCACGCTCATGCCCCGGCTCGGCTTCGGCGTCTGGCAGGTTCCGGACGCGGAGGCGGAGCAGGCCGTCGGGACCGCGCTGGAGGCGGGCTACCGCAGCATCGACACGGCGTCCGTGTACCGCAACGAGGCCGGCACCGGGAAGGCCATCGCCGCGTCCGGGATCCCGCGCGAGGAGCTGTTCGTCACCACGAAGCTGTGGAACGGGCCTTCGCGGAAGTGGCGCCGGGACGCGGTGCTGCGCGCCTTCGACGAGTCCCTCGGCCGGCTGGGCCTGGACCACGTCGACCTGTACCTGATCCACTGGCCGCGCCCGATGCGCGACGACTTCGTGTCCATCTGGAAGACCTTCGAGGAGATCGCCGCGAGCGGCCGCGCCAAGGCGGTCGGCGTGTCGAACTTCCGTCCGGCGGACCTGGAGCGGATCGCCGCCGAGAGCCCGCTGGTCCCGGCGGTGAACCAGATCGAGCTGCACCCGCTGTTCCCGCAGGCCGAGCTCCGCGCGCTGCACGCCGAGCGCGGGATCGCCACCGAGGCCTGGTCCCCGCTGGGCCAGGGCAAGGAGCTCCTCACGCTCCCGGCCGTCACGGAGATCGCCGCCAAGTACGGCCGCAGCGCCGCGCAGGTGGTGCTGCGCTGGCACCTGCAGCTCGGGAACGTCGTGATCCCGAAGTCGGTGACCCCCGCCCGGATCAGGGAGAACCTGGACGTCTTCGGCTTCGAGCTGGACGCGGCGGACGTGGCCGCGCTGGAGGCCCTGGGGGCCGGCGCGGCGGGCCGGCGCATCGGGCCGGACCCGGCCGTCTTCGACGTCTGAGGGCGGCGCGGTGAATCTTCCCGAGGGGCTCTACCGGATCCGCAACGTGGCGAGTGGGCTGGTGCTCCAACTGGAGGGCGCCTCCCGGGTGCGCGTGGGCCCGGACGGGCCGCCCGCGCCGGAGGCGGCCCGCCGGTGGCGCGTCTCGCCGGTGCACAGCGGCGGCGGGATCTTCCACGTGGTGAGCGAGGACAACGAGCGGCGGCTCGACGTCGCGAACGCGTCGACGGACAGCGGTGCCCGCGTGCAGGTGTGGCGGGCCAATGCGTTCGGCGCGCAGGAGTGGCTGGTCGAGGAGCACCTCGACCAGCCGGGGGTGGTCTCGCTGGTCGCGTGCATCAGCGACCTGCTGCTGGAGGCCGACGAGGAGGGCCGGGTCCGGCAGGGCGAGGACACCGACTCCCCCGCCCAGTGGTGGCGCCTGGAGCCGGTGCGGTAGCGGGCCGCGGCCCGGGACGGGGTCGGAAGCCTGCGCTCGGGAGCGGTGCGCGGGACGTGGCGCCCGCCGGATCGGCCCGGGCAGACCGGCCCCGGCCACGCAGGCCCTGCCGGGCGGGCCCGGGTCCGCCGGCCCCGGCCCGGTGGCGGCCGGCGTGCGAGCGGAGCCGTCAGGCCCGTACGAAGCTCCGCAGGCGGTACGTCGGTTCCGCGCGCGGGACGTCCTGGTCGGGCAGCAGTTCCAGCCGGGCCGCCAGTTCCGCCGCGGTGATGCCCCGCGGGACCACGCGCGAGGCGTACTGCCCCGCGAGCAGCGCCTTGGCCGCGCCGTGCGGGCTGCGGCCCTGGCCGTGGCCCCGGAAGCGGGCCTCGCCGGCGGGGCGCAGGCCCGCGCGCGCCGCGTGCCCCTCGACCTCCCCGGAGGAGTCCGCCGGGGTCGGGGTGAGGTGCGCGGCGAAGACGGCGTCGATGTCGCTGCCCACGTCGTGCGCGGAGTCCTTGTCCACGGTGGTGACGAAGACGCCGCCGGGCCGCAGCACCCGCCCGGCTTCGGCGATCACCGCCGGCACCAGACCCGGCCCGCGCAGCAGGTGCAGCAGCCACACCGCGCTGACCGCGTCGAGCGAGCCGGAGCGCACCGGCAGCCGGGTCGCGTCGGCGAGTGCCACGGGGATCCCGCGCCGCAGGGCCATGGCGGCCATGCCCTGGGAGGCGTCCGCGCCCAGGACGCGCAGTCCGGGGCGGGTCAGCCGGGCGGTGACGATGCCGGTGCCGCAGCCGAGGTCGAGCAGGGTGCGCGCATGCGCGGGGAGCAGGCCGAGGACGGCCGCGGCGGCGGCCTCGGCGCGCGGGGCGCCGCCGCGGGTGGCGTCGTAGGCCTCGGCCTCGGCGTCGTAGTCGAGCAGGGGTTTCACATCCGGTATGTGCGTGGTCATCAGCTCGCGCCGTGGACCGGGGCGAGGGCTTCGACGCGCTCGGCGAGGGCGAAGTCGGACTCCGTCACCCTCCCGCCCGCGTCGTGGCTGTTCACGGAGAGCCGGACCGTGTTGTAGCCGAGGGTCAGATCGGAGTGGTGGTTCAACTCCTGCTGCACCGAGGCGATGTGGGCGACGAGGGCGCTCGCCGCGAAGTGCGTGTCCAGCCGGTAGGTGCGGAGGATGTGGTCGTCTTCGAAGGCCCAGCCGGGGAGTTCCCGCAACCGGTCCTCGATCTCCTTCTGCGACAGCGGCTCACTCGGCATGCACCGGCTCCTTTTCCCCGTGACGTGTAGTCAAGGTTCCCACAGCGCGCACCGGAACAACCCTTTCGCGCCATAGTGCGCTCGGGTACTTCTGCGCCTTCCGCGCCCACCCCGCCCCCCATATGCTCCTGCGCCGGACGTGACTGTTACCAGCGGTAACAAAGAAGCGCACCAGGACCGAAGGGGCGGCATAGACATGACCGGCACAGGCAGTTCCAGGCGTACGTTCATCGCGGGCGCGGGAGCCGCGGCCACCGCGGGCGCCCTGTCCACCGCCGTGACGGCGGCTCCGGCGGCGGCCGCCGCGACGGCGGCGCCCGCCCCGCCGAACGGCCGCCGCGTCGCCGTGCTCGGCGGCGGCGTGGCCGGACTGACCGCGGCGCACGAGCTGGCGGAGCGGGGCTACGCCGTCACCGTGTACGAGCGGCGGGCGCTCGGCGGCAAGGCCCGCAGCATGGACGTGCCGGGCAGCGCCCGCGGCGGCCGCCGGCCGCTGCCCGCCGAGCACGGCTTCCGCTTCATCCCCGGGATCTACCACAACCTGCCCGACACCATGCGGCGGATCCCCTTCCGCGGGAACGCCAACGGTGTGTGGGACAACCTCGTCGCCCCGCGCGAGATGATGTTCGCCCGGGCGGCCGGGCGCGAGGACCTGCGCGCCCCCATCCCGTGGCCCGAGCACTCCCCCGCCCAGCTGACGCCCGACGAGCTGCGCCGGGCGCTCACGGGCATCCTGCAGTCGCTGGTCCGGCTCCCGCTGCACGAGACGGCGTACTTCGTCGACCGCGCGCTCGTCTTCCTCACCAGCTGCGACGAGCGGCGCAACGACATCTGGGAGCGGACCCCCTGGTGGGACTTCGTGCGCGCGGAGCAGATGTCGAGCGAGTACCAGCGCATCCTCGCCGTCGGCGTGACCCGCAACATCGTGGCGACCAAGGCCGAGGAGGCCTCCACCCGCACCGTCGGCACCCTCGGCGAGGCGTTCGTCTTCAACCTGCTGGGGCGCGGCGCGGACGGCCCGCCGGACCGGATCCTCAACCTGCCGACCAACGAGGCCTGGATCGACCCCTGGGAGGCCCATCTGCGCTCCCTCGGCGTCGAGTTCAGGATCGGCTGGACCGTGCGCGAAGTGCGGTACGGCAACGGCCGGGTGGGCGGGGTCGCCGTCGAGGGACCGGACGGCGCCCGGCAGACCGTCACCGCCGACCACTACGTCAGCGCGATGCCCGTCGAGCACGCCCGCCGCACCTGGAGCGCGGAGCTGCGGGCCGCCGACCCGATGCTCGCGCGCTGCGACAAGCTGGAGACGGACTGGATGACGGGCATCCAGTTCTACCTCACCGAACGCGCCCCGCTGGTCCACGGGCACCTCAACTGCATCGACTCGCCCTGGTCGTTGACGGCGATCCAGCAGGCGGAGCACTGGCCCGCGCGGGACTTCCCCGCCGACTACGGCGACGGGGTCGCGGTCGACTGCCTGTCGGTGGACATCTCGGAGTGGGACAAGCCCGGGATCCTGTACGGGAAGACGGCCAAGCAGTGCACCCGCGAGGAGGTGGCGCGCGAGGTGTGGGCGCAGCTCAAGGCCTCCCTCAACGACACCGGGAAGACCCTCCTCAGCGACTCCAAGCTGCACTCCTGGTTCCTGGACCCCGGTGTGGACGGGCTCGGCACCCCGAACCCCACCAACCAGGACGAGCTGCTCATCCACCCGGTCGGCACGTTCCACAACAGGCCCAGCGCCGGCACCCGCGTGCCGAACTTCTTCCTCAGCGGGGACTACGTGGCGGTGGACATCGACCTGGCGACGATGGAGGGCGCCAACGCCTCGGCCCGGGCCGCCGTCAACTCCCTCCTCGACCGGGACGGTTCCCCGAGCGCGCGGTGCGCGGTCCGGCCGCTGTACCGGGCGCCGGAGGTCGAGTCGGCCAAGCGGCACGACCTGTGGCGCTACCGTCTCGGCCTGCGGAACGTCTTCGACGTGGGCTGATCCGGGCGGACTTGGGCCGGATCCCTCCGCTACCGTCGTGAGCATGACCACCACGACACCCACGGTCGGCGCCCTGCTCCGCGCATGGCGGGAGCGGCGCGGGATCAGCCAGCTCGAGCTGGCGGGCCGCGCCGACTCCTCGTCCCGGCACATCAGCTTCATCGAGACCGGGCGGTCCAGGCCGAGCGAGGAGATGGTGCTGCGGCTCGCCGACCGCCTCGACGTACCGGTGCGGGAGCGCAACGCCCTGCTGCTGGCGGCGGGGTACGCCCCGCGCTATGCGCAGACGGCCCTGGACGACCCGTCGATGGAGACGCTCCGGGAGGGCATGCAGCGGCTGCTGACCGGTTACGAGCCCTATCCGGCCCTGGTCGTGGACGCCACGTACAACGTCGTCGCCGCCAACCGGGGCATCCTGATGCTGATGGACGGGCTGCCGGAGCACCTGCTGGCTCCTCCGCTGAACGCCATGCGGATCACGCTGCACCCCGAGGGCCTCGCCCCGCGCATCCACAACCTGAAGGAGTGGCGCGGGCACCTGCTGGCCCAGATGGAGCGGCAGATCGCGCTGGCCCGCTCGGAGCCGCTGCGCGCGCTGTACGAGGAGGTGTCGGCCTATCCGGTCACGGAGCGCCCGGGCGACGGCGAACCTGCGGAGCCGGTGCCGTACATCGCGCTGCCGCTGGTGATCGAGCACGACGGGCACCTGCTGTCCTTCGTGTCGTCGATCGCGACCTTCAACACGCCCATGGACGTGACCGTCGCCGAGCTGGCCATCGAGACGATGCTCCCGGCCGACCCGGCGACGGTGAAGTACCTGCGCTCACTCGGCGACTGAGCGCAGGGCGAGCTGCTGGAACAGGGCGAACGAGGCCACGGTGACGGCCTGCATCGGGATCCAGAGCAGGCCGGCGGTGGTGGGCGTGAACCAGACCAGCAGGGACACCAGGCTGAGCGCGGCCCAGGCGTAGTTCGCCTCGATGACGAACTTCACGGGGAATACGGGCGGCCGGCGGCGCGAGGCGAGCCAGCCGACCCCGGCGCCGAACACCGCCAGGAAGAGGCCCAGCTCCAGCAGCAGGCTCTGGCCGACGCCGAGCAGCCGTCCCAGCGGGGCGGAGAAGGCGGCGTACGCCAGTCCGTTGCCGGTGGTGACCACGGCGTCGAGGGCGAGGAAGCGCCGCAGCGCGGTCTGCGGCTCGGTGGTGCGGGCGAGGGTGCCGAGCAGGGTCGCGGACATGGGGAATCAGCCTCCATCGAGGTCGAACGGCGGGGTGGGGGCACCGGGTTCCGGTTCCGAGTGCGCGGCCCCGGAACCCGATGGCTCAACCTTGCCGCGCCCCGTCGGCGGGGTCGATTACCTCCGGGGTCATGCCCGCCTTTTCGCGGCGGACGGGAGGAAGCCCCGGGGTACCGCTGGTTCGGCGGAGTACGGCCGGATACGCTTCGCACAGCCAGCCCACTCGAACGTTTTGTCGACATATGGAGAATCGGCGCGTGGAGGAGTTGTCGGAGCAGCGTGGCCGGAAACCGGCCGGCACGCCCGCGACGGAGCGGCTGAGCCACCAGTCCGGGGTCTGCGCCGGCTTCCTCCCGGCCGACCACCTCGCGCCGCAGGCCACACGCACGGCCCCGACAGAGAGCACGACACGATGACCCAGTCTTCCCCGTCCCGCCACGCCGTCGTCATCGGCGGCAGCCTGGCCGGCCTGCTCGCGGCCGCCGTCCTCGCCGAGCACGCCAAGGTCACCGTCATCGACGCGGACCCCCTGCCCGAGGGCCCGGCGCCGCGGCGCGGACTGCCGCAGGGCAGGCACACCCACCTGCTGTGGTCGGGCGGCGCCCGGGCCATCGAGGAGATCCTGCCCGGCATCACGGACGACTGGACGCGCGCGGGCGCCCTGCGCCGCAGCCTCCCCACCGACCTGGTCACCATGTCCTACCAGGGCTGGATCCCGCGGGTGACGGAGAAGCAGTTCAACATCTCCTGCAGCCGCGACCTCCTGGACTCGGTGGTGCGCGCCCGCGTGACCCGCCTGAAGGCGGTCACCACGCTGGAGCGCAGCCGGGTCCGGGCGCTGGAGGGCACGGCGGCCCGCGTCACCGGCGTCCGCGTGGACACCCCGCAGGAGGAGGGCCTGCTGCTGAGCGCCGACCTCGTGGTCGACGCCAGCGGACGCGGCTCGCGCGCCCAGGCCTGGCTGCGTGCCCTGGGCGTCGCCGAGCTCCGCCAGGCCGAGGTCGACTCCGGTCTCGTCTACGCCACCAGGATCTTCGAAGCTCCGGCCGGGGCCCACGAGTCGGGCTTCCCCATCGTCAACGTGCAGTCCGACCCCCGGATGCCCGTCCCCGGGCAGACGGCCACCGTCGTGCCCATCGAGGACGGCCGGTGGCAGGCCACCCTCTCCGGCACCCGCGGCGGCCAGCCCACCGGCGACCCCGAGGCGTTCATCCCGTTCGCCAAGGGCGTCCGGGACCCGATCGTCGGCGAACTCCTGGAGGGCAGGAAGCCCTTGACGGACGTCGCCCTCACTCAGGGCACCGCGAACCGCCGGCTCTACTTCGAGAAGGCCGACCTGCCCGACGGGTTCTTCGCCGTCGGGGACTCGGTCGCCACCTTCAACCCGCTGTACGGGCAGGGCATGACCGTCGCCGCCCAGGGGATGCTGGCCGTACGCTCCCTGCTCCGGGACAAGGGGCTCGGCCACCCCGGCTTCGGCCGGGAGGCACAGCGGGCCATCGCCCCCCAGGTGAACACCGCCTGGGAGCTCGCCATCACGCAGGACATCCAGTACCCGGGGGCCACGGCGACCGGGATGGAGCCGAGGACCGGGTCCGGCCTGCTGGACCGGTACGTGAACCGGCTGATGCTGGGCGCCACCACCGACGAGGCCCTCACTGCGGCGCTGTTCAAGGTGGTCACCATGAGCAGCGCGCCCACCCACTGGCTGAGTCTCCCGGTCGCCTGGCACGTCCTGCGCGCCTCGGACCGGGGCGCCCTCCAGGGCCCCCCGCTGACCCCCGCCGAGCGGGCCGTCGCCGGCCTCACGCCGCCGGTGCCGGAGCCTCACCGGTGAGGAGCCTCAGCCGGCGGGTGAAGAAGGCCATCACCGCGCCCGCCGCGATCACCAGCGCGCCCTGCCACAGGAAGTTCAGGCTCTGGCCGATCACCGCGTCCAGCCGCGGCAGCTGCGCGCCGATGGCGTCGCCGGTCGCGGCGGCGAGGAACCAGACGCCCATCATCTGACTGGTGAAGGCGCGCGGGGCCAGCTTCGTGGTGACCGAGAGGCCCACCGGGTCGCGAACACCGGCGCGAGGACGATCACGAACAGGGCGGGCAGGGACTGGGTCCAGCTGGCCGGGACGTGCCACCCCAGCAGGCTCAGGTCGGTCTTCTGGGCGGCGAACAGGTTGAGCTCGTTGCCCATCTGGTCGTAGACCAGCCAGAACAGCGTCGCGGCCAGGAAGAGCCACACGTCGGCCCGCAGCCGGGTCTTCTCCACCTTCGTGACCCACGACCGCGAGGACCGTGAGCAGGGAGGTGATGCTGTCGATGTCGAGCGCGTGCCCGGCGGCCATCAGCGCGATCAGCACGGCCGTGAAGACCAGGCCGTACGAGGACGTGCGCCGCACCCTGGTCCGCTCGGCGGGGGTCAGCCGGACCACCGGCTCCTCGCGCAGCTGCCGGGAGAGCCTGCGGCCGCCCAGCACGTACTGGACCAGGCCGAGGGCCATGCCGACGGCGGCGGCGCCGAAGCCGAGGTGCCAGTCGACCTCCTCGCCGAGGTAGCCGACGAGCGGGGTGCTCCTCCGATCCGTTGATCACAACTTCGGCCGTGTCCTGGTGGCTGTGCCCTCGTTGTACGGGGCAGAACGGTCCGCCGCATGGAGGCCGACCCATGAGAATCCGCCCCGTGCCCAGGAAGCGACGCGGGGTCCCCGCCCCGTCCGGGTCCATACCGGGCGGAGAGCGTCCGGCGGGGCGGCTGCCCCAGTCACCGAATCGCCGCACCCAGCGGCGGCACAGGCGGCAGGCACCGCACACGATGAGCACCCGAGCCGCAACGAGCGGCGCGGCACGCGGCCCACAGCAGGCGTCCAAACCCTGCGCAGTACACGCCGCCTTCCGGGCAGACCTGAAACTGAACGGCCCGCGCAGGAAGACCTAAGCTCATCTGCGACGCTGAACCGCTCCCACAGCCAGGACGAGGGTGGCGAGCCCTCGATGGTGCCGCCCGTTCGCGCTCGGTCCGGGGCCGCAGGCCCCGGGTGTGTGTGCGGCGGGCTCCTGCTGCTGCATGTCCATCGATCCGTTCACATGTCCAGTGGAGCCTCGGCTCTACCGGACACGGATCGGCCTTTCGGCCCCTGCCGGGGGAAACGGGACGCCCCCGGACCGAAGGGCCCGGGGGCGTCCGTCGTACGCGCAGCGGTGCGGCGGGGGTCAGAGGTCCGCGAGGTCCAGCCCGGCCTGGGCGGCGGCCGCCTGGACGGTCTGCTCCAGCAGCACGGCGATGGTCATCGGGCCGACGCCGCCGGGGACCGGGGTGATCAGCGAGGCGCGGGCGGCGGCCGACTCGAAGTGGACGTCGCCGACGTTGCCCTCGTTGTAGCCCGCGTCGAGGACCACGGCGCCCGGCTTGATGTCCTCGCCCCGGATGAACTCGGCCTTGCCGACGGCGGCGACCAGCACGTCCGCCTGCCGCACGATCGAGGGGAGGTCCTGGGTGCGGGAGTGGCAGTACGTGACGGTCGCGTTCTGCTCCAGCAGCAGCATCCCGGCCGGCTTGCCCAGGATCGCGCTGCGGCCGACGACCACGGCGTGCTTCCCGGTGAGGTCCACGTCGTAGGCGGCGAGCAGGCGCATGATGCCGCCGGGGGTGCAGGAGACGAAGCCCGGCAGCCCGAAGCCCATGGCGGCGAAGGAGTGCATGGTGACCCCGTCGACGTCCTTGCCGGGGGCGATGGCCTCGAAGGCGGCGCGCTCGTCGATGTGGTGCGGGACGGGGTGCTGGAGCAGGATGCCGCTGATCTCCGGGTCCTCGGAGAGCGCGGTGAGGGCGGCGACCAGCTCCTCGGTGGTGGTCTCGGCCGGCAGCTCCACGTGGCGGGAGGTGATCCCGGCCTTGGCGCAGCGGTTCTGCTTCATCCGGACGTAGGTCACGGAGGCGGGGTCCTCGCCGACCAGCACGGTCGCGAGGCAGGGCGCGGTGCCGGTGCGCTCGGTGATCTTCGCCGCGTAGGCGGCGGTCTGCTCCGAGATGCTGCGGGCGAGGGCGGTGCCGTCCATCAGCCGGGCAGAGGCGGTGGCAGTGGCGGTGGCAGTCTGGGCAGTCGTCACGGGGTCTCCTGAACGTCGCTGCGGTACGCGGTCGCGGTTCGCGGTTCGCCCAGGCGCGCGGCAGTCGACGCACCGGAGTACGCCGGGCCGCTCCCCGGTGGTGATCCACCCGAACGCCAGTCACGGCCCGCGTCCACTGTAGTCGACATATCCGCTGGTTCACCGGTGCCCGACCTGCGACGATCGACATATGACGCGCACTTTCGACCATCTTGTGGCGGAGGCCGAGTCCGTCTCCGTGGACGGCTGGGACTTCTCGTGGCTCGACGGCCGGGCCACCGAGCAGCGCCCCTCCTGGGGCTACCAGGGGCTGCTCCGCGAGCGCCTGGCCCGCGTCCGGTCCGCCCTGGACATCCAGACGGGCGGCGGTGAGGTCCTCGCCGGGGCCGGCCCGCTGCCCCCGCTGACGGCGGCCACCGAGTCCTGGCCGCCCAACATCGACAAGGCGACCCGGCTGCTGCACCCGCTGGGCGCGGTCGTGGTCGCGGACTCCGACGAGCCGCCGCTGCCGTTCGGCGACGAGGCCTTCGAGCTCGTGGCCAGCCGGCATCCGGTGACGATCTGGTGGGACGAGATCGCGCGGGTGCTGACCCCCGGCGGCACCTACCTGTCCCAGCAGGTCGGTCCGGCGAGCGTCTTCGAGCTCGTCGAGTACTTCCTGGGCCGCCAGCCGGAGGAGGTCCGGCGTGGCCGGCACCCCGACGACGCCGTGGCCGACGCCACGAAGGCCGGCCTCGAAGTCGTCGACCTGCGCTCCGAACGGCTCCGTACGGAGTTCCACGACATCGGAGCCGTGATCTACTTTCTCCGGAAGGTGATCTGGATGGTGCCCGGCTTCACGGTCGGGCAGTACCGGGACCGGCTGCGCGAGCTCCACGAACGGATCGAGCGCGAAGGCCCGTTCGTGGCACATACCGCTCGTTTCCTCATCGAAGCCCGCAAAACGGACCGATGAGGGGGGTGGACGGTTTCACGCCGGACAGGTTGCCCGCCCACAGCGTGGCGCAGGTCACTCAATTCAGCGCGTAACGAATCGACTCGAGCGTGCGATGAACCGACAGGTGTCCTCGCGCGGCCCGGAATACAGACCCCCTCGGGTCTGTTTCCCAAGTTCGCGCGATGATGTCCCGCCGATCCCTTATTTGCTCGCAACGAGAGGCTTCTTGTGTCGCTCAGCCCGTCCCGTACGTTCCCTCCGGAGATCGCCGAATCGGAGGCCCTCGTCGCGCTCGTCGAGCGCGGCCGCGAGCAGGGTCACATCAACGGTGACGACGTGCGCCAGGCCTTCGAGGCCGGCCGCATCCCGGTGGACCAGTGGAAGCGGGTCCTGCGCAGCCTGAACCAGGTCCTGGACGAGGAGGGTGTCGCCCTCCACGTCAGCGCCGCTCCCGCCACGAAGGCCGCCGCCAAGAAGCCCCGCAAGGCGGCCGCCGCCCCGGCCCGCACGGTCGCCAAGAAGGCCGCCACCCCGCCGCGCCCCATCGGCGCGCGCAAGACGGCCGCCACCAGCACCCCGGCCACGGCCACGGCGATATCCGCTTCGCCGGCCGCTGCCG
Source organism: Streptomyces sp. NPDC091371 (assembly GCF_040684275.1). Lineage (NCBI taxonomy): Bacteria > Bacillati > Actinomycetota > Actinomycetes > Kitasatosporales > Streptomycetaceae > Streptomyces > Streptomyces sp. NPDC091371. The sequence continues at coordinate 125,221 of NZ_JBFBFP010000011.1, read as the reverse complement.
CCGCCGACGACGAGGTGACGTCCGACACGGTCGCCGCCGAGCCGAAGAAGCGCACGGTCAAGAAGGCCGCCGCGAAGAAGACCGCGGTCAAGAAGACGGCCGCCGCGAAGAAGACCACCGCCAAGGACGCCGACGAGGGCGAGAACCCGGCCGTCGAGGGCGAGGACTGGGCTGCCGAGGACCTCGTCGACGAGGCCGAGGAGGAGACCCCGAAGGCCGGCGCCGGGCAGGGCTTCGTGCTGTCCGACGACGACGAGGACGACGCCCCGGCGCAGACGGTCATGGTCGCCGGCGCCACCGCCGACCCGGTCAAGGACTACCTCAAGCTCATCGGCAAGGTGCCGCTCCTCAACGCCGAGCAGGAGGTCGAGCTCGCCAAGCGCATCGAGGCGGGCCTGTTCTCCGAGTACAAGCTCGAAGAGGAGGAGGACCACAAGCCCGCGTTCAAGCGCGAGCTGGAGATCCTCGTCGAGGACGGCCGCCGCGCCAAGAACCACCTCCTCGAGGCCAACCTCCGCCTCGTGGTCTCCCTCGCCAAGCGCTACACCGGCCGCGGCATGCTCTTCCTGGACCTGATCCAGGAAGGCAACGTCGGCCTGATCCGCGCCGTGGAGAAGTTCGACTACACCAAGGGCTTCAAGTTCTCCACGTACGCGACCTGGTGGATCCGCCAGGCGATCACGCGTGCCATGGCCGACCAGTCGCGCACCATCCGCATCCCCGTCCACATGGTCGAGATCATCAACAAGCTCGCCCGTGTGCAGCGGCAGATGCTCCAGGACCTCGGCCGCGAGCCCACTCCGGAGGAGCTGGGCAAGGAACTCGACATGACCCCCGAGAAGGTCATCGAGGTCCAGAAGTACGGCCGCGAGCCGATCTCCCTGCACACCCCCCTGGGTGAGGAGGGCGACAGCGAGTTCGGTGACCTCATCGAGGACTCCGAGGCGGTCGTGCCGGCCGACGCGGTGTCCTTCACCTTCCTCCAGGAGCAGCTCCAGTCCATCCTGGGGACGCTCTCGGAGCGCGAGGCGGGCGTGGTCTCCATGCGCTACGGCCTCAACGACGGCCAGCCGAAGACGCTGGACGAGATCGGCCGCGTGTACGGGGTCACCCGTGAGCGCATCCGCCAGATCGAGTCCAAGACCATGTCGAAGCTGCGCCACCCGTCGCGCTCGCAGGTGCTGCGCGACTACCTCGACTGAGCCGGCCCCCGGCACACGACGCCCCCGCTCCGCCGATCGCAGGCGGGGCGGGGGCGTCGCCGTTGTCCGGGCGCTCAGGTCAGGCGGAAGACCGGCCCCCGCGGCATGAACGGCAGGGCGGACCCCTGCGGGATCAGGAAGGCGTGCTCGCGCCGGATCCGCAGGGTGTCGCACCAGCCGTCCGTGATCACCAGGACCGGGGCCCCGGGCGGGAAGTCCTCCGCCCGCTGGAGCAGGTCGATGCCCGGTTGCAGCACGGTGCCGCCGCGGCCGCGGACCCTGACCCGGCCGGCGATCTCGGTGGGCGGCAGATAGCCCGCGTCGTACGCCGCCGCGTCGCAGAACACGACCCGGGCGGCCGGTACGTCCCGGGCCTGCGCGTACGAGGCGATGGCGCCCAGTGCCTTGCCGAGCAGGGCGGTGTCCATCGAGCCCGAGGTGTCCAGCACCACCCCGAAGGTGCAGCGGGCCACCTCCTCGGGCGGGAAGTACCGGCCGGCGCGCGGGATGTCCGGGGTGGACGCCTGGCGGCGCGCGGGACGGGCGAACGACCGTACCGGCTCGGGCCTCGGCACGTACTCGTCGAACCAGCGGGCCAGCCGTGCGTCCCACGGCACCGGCGGGTGGGCCAGCGCCCGGATCTCCTGGATCAGCCCCGCGGGCAGCAGCCCGCGCTCCCCGTGGACGTGCAGGTCGAAGCCGTGGACCAGGCCGCGCCGGTAGAACTCGTCGAGGTCCGTGTACGGGCGCCGCGCGCCGTGCGCGAACGGCTCGCCCAGGATGTCCCCGGCGCCCTTGCCGCGCAGGGTCGCGAGGCGCCGCATCCGGCGCAGGTCGACGGTGATCCGGTCGTACACCTCCTCGACCGAGAGCCCCTGGAGCTCCGGGTCGTGCAGCAGACCCTCCGGCATGGTGCCGACCTGCATCTCCACCAGCCAGCCGTTGACGACGTAGTCCGCGGCGACGTTGTGCAGGTACGGGTCGCGGGCGCCGCGGCGCTCGCCGTGGCGCAGGGCGGCGTGCAGCATCTCGTGCGCCAGGATGAACCGCCACTCCTCGTCGTCGAAGGTGCGCAGCGGGTTGATGTAGATCTCCCCGGCGGTGGCGCTGACGGCGGCGATGGAGATGTCCTGGGCGCGGGCCAGCTCGGCGTCGGCGACGACGGTCAGCCCTGCCGCCAGGCCGCCGAGCAGCGGGTAGGAGGAGACGAACCAGTTCAGGGCCCGGTCCCAGGGGCGCTGCGCCACGCGTTCGCCGGTGATCCGGTCGCGGCGGCCGCCCGCCACGTCCATGGCGGCGGAGACGCTGCGCGTGAGGGCGTGCGCGAAGGCGGTCTGCCAGTCGGGGGCCCGCTGGACGTTTGGCGACTTGTGCCACGTCAGCAGCAGCTGGTCCGGCGCGTGGCCCGCCGTGCCGCAGTCCTCGAAGGCGGGTGGAATCCCGTCGCGGCGCCAGCGGGCGGCAAGCTGCTCCTCGTCACCGCCCGGGTAGTCGGCGGGGAGGTGGTCCGGGGCCCGGCCCATGGGGAAGGTCAGCAGGAAGCGGTTCACCACGACGCAGCGGGCGGCCAGGTCGTAGGGGTCCGCCTGGTCGCGGACCTTGTCCTCCGCGGCCGGGACGTGGCCGAAGCCCAGGTGCAGGAGCCCGTGGGCCAGCGCCCAGGCCCACTCGGCGGGCTCGGCCCGGCGAGAGGGGTGGGCGTGGACACAGCCGTTGGAATCCACTGCCACCAGGCCCGCGGCCGGGCACAGCGGGCAGTTCTTGCGGCGGCAGAACTCGACAGGCAGGGCGGCGAAGGCCGGGTTCTGCTTCACCACGAGGCGCCCCGCGTTGTAGGCCTCGGTGGCCGGGTCCGGCCGGGCGGCTTCCTTGGCCCGGAAGCGGGCTGCGCTCACCGGCGGGCCTCGACGAGGCGGGGCATGTCCCGGGCCGCCTCGATGAGGAACCATCCGGGCAGTACGGGCAGGCCGTCGGCGTCATCGGCGATGACGGTCTGGGCGACCTCGACGGAGATCTCGGCGAGCTGCACGAGCAGCGACTTGAAGCGGTACGCGGACTGCCGCATGGCGGGCGAGACGTGTTCCTTCTGCGCCGGGAGCTCCTTGAGCAGGCGTCCCCGGAAGGCCTCGGCCAGGTAGTACAGCAGGTCCCGGTCGGCCAGGCCGCGCGGCCAGGACGCGTCGCCCTTCATGATCGCCTCGATGCCGAAGGTGTGGCGGACGATCTTCGCGTAGCCGCAGAAGGAGACGGCGTGCGCCGGGGTGAGGGTGCCGTGGGCGATCACCTTGAGCGTCTGCTCGTCGAGGCCGGGCCCGAAGGAGTGCAGGGCGTCGGAGAGCATGTGCCAGGACCGCGGGGTGGAGAACGGCTCCTCGGTCTTGGGCGGCTGCGACCAGAGGTGGTCGGGGCGGTCGGTGAGGTAGTCGGTGATCCAGGGGTGGATGCCGTTCTCGCCGGCCCAGACCAGCCAGTCCTGCGCGGAGGCCGTCAGGTGCACGTGGGTGAGGCGGTTCACGAGTGCCGATGCGATGGGCCGGGCCAGCGCGTTGTCGGTGGCCCGGTTGCCGGCGCCGATGACGATGGAGCCCTCGGGCAGCTCGTAGGAGCCGATCCGGCGGTCGAGGATCAGCGAGTAGAAGGCCTTCTGGACGTCCGGGGTCGCGGCGTTGAGCTCGTCGAGGAACAGGCAGTACGGCTCGTCGCGGGCGATGGCCTCGGGCGGGCAGAAGACGGACCGGCCGTCACGGATCTGCGGTACGCCGATGAGGTCCTCGGGGGCGAGCTGCGTACCGAGCAGGCTGACGCATTCCAGGCCGAGGGAGTCGGCGAACTTCCGCACGAGCGAGGACTTGCCGATTCCGGGTGCGCCCCAGAGGAAGACGGGCCGCACGGTGGCGAGGCCGAGGAGCAGTTCGGGGATCTGGGCGGGGGTGACGGCAACGGCGGCCTGCACGAAAGCGGTTCCTCGGGGTTGGTTACGTGGTGCGCCCAGTGTGGTCGCACCACGTGTCCCGGAGCATCCGGTTTTCGGCGCGCGCCGCGTCCTGGTGCTGTGGGCGGAAGGGTTCACCGGGTCACGGCGCCCGGCACGGCACCTCGCTGCGTTGTCGGACCGCGCGAGTACGTCCAGTACGAGGCGCGGCCCTCCGCCTTGCGATGCACCGCACTGGACGCCGCGCCCCGGCAAACCTTTCCGGCCACAGCACTAGGTGGCGGTGTGCTCCAGCAGGTGCTTCAGCTTCTCCTCGCTGCGGGGCATCTCCTTGCGGACCATGGGCTTGACCGCGAGGGGGACCAGGGCCCTGCCCAGGCCGTGTCCCTCGAAGTCGACGGACAGGGTGACCCGGGACCGGGTCCCGCCGTCGAGGGGTTCGATGGTGCCCTGCACCTCCGGCCGCACCGGCCCGTCGACGCCGTGGATGTGCCAGCTGCGCGGCGGGTCGAGCTGTGTGAACTCCATGGTCGTGGGGATCCGCCGCTTGCCGATCTGGCGGGTGACGACGACCTGCGAACCGACGTGGACGGGGAGGTCGCCCATCGGAACGGCGGACACGGCGCTGTCCTGCCACTCCGGCAGGTGCGTGGGGTCCGTCACGTAGGAGAAGACGTCCTCCGGGGTGCGGGAGATCTCGATGGTGTTCCTGATCGCGGACATGGCGACCCCTTAGAGCCCCCCTGGCTGGCCTCTCACTCCAAACTACCCCGCAGGTCAGGCGCTCGCGCGGGCCTCTCCCGCGGTTCCTGGACGGGCTGCGCGCCCAGCGGGACCTGGGGGCCGTCGCGTTCCGCGTCGCGCAGCCAGCGGCGCAGGACGCCGTGGACCGCCTCCGCGCCGACCAGGTCGGCCGGCGGCTCGGCCAGTTCCGTCGGCCACATCAGGAACGGGTGCGCCTGCTCTCCGCCCAGGCCGCCGTGGGAGCCGATCTGCTCCTCGAAGGCGTGCACCGCGCCGGTGGCCGGGTCGTACGCCGAGTTCACCATGATGTCGGCCACGTGCGGGAAGACGTCGGTCCGCCGGACGGCGTCGGCCGCGCCCGGGCCGAAGGGGGCCAGCAGTTCCTCCGCCTCGCCGGGGACGTCCAGCCGGGCCACCGCCCCGCCGGGGGCCAGTACCTCCCCGTCCACCAGCACGAAGCCCACCCCCGGATGGTTCGCCAGGGTGGCCAGCAGAGCCGGGTGGGCGCGCTCGATCCGCTCGCGCGAGGCCCGCCCCGGGACGTCGGGGAAGGAGACCAGCCCGAGGTTCCCCGAGGCGAGCACCACCGGGTCGGTGCCCTGCTCCGGGTGGGCCTCGTCGCCCGCCTCCACCGGCCGGTGCAGCGCGGTCCGCACGGCGGCCCGGGCCTCGGCCCCGCTGCGGGTGCGGCCGGCCCGCCGGGAAACGGGCAGCCCGCATCCCGCCCGGACCAGGTCCTTCAGGGAGAGCCCGTAGCGGCTCAGGAAGGTCTCCCCCGGGCTCTGTCCGTGGTCGGAGAGGAGCACGATCCGGTACGTGCGCGGCGCGTGCTCGGCAACCCGGGCGATCAGCGCGATGCTCCGGTCCAGGCGCTCCAGGATCCGGTCGGTGTCCCGGCCGTGCGGGCCGGAGTGGTGGGCGACCTCGTCGTAGGCGACCAGGTCCGCGTAGACCGCGGCGCGGCCGGCGAGCATGTCGCCGATCACCGCCGCCACGACCACGTCCCGTTCGACCACGGTCGCGAAGGCGCGGATCAGCGGGTAGAGCCCGCCGCGCGACACCCTCGGGGTCTCCCCGCGCAGCCGGGCCCGTACGGACTGGCCGATCTCCCGGACGGCCTCGGCGACGAAGGACACCGCGGTGCGGACGGCGTTGGCCGGATCGGAGAAGTACACGAAGTAGCCCGCGCGGGAGCGGTTCGCGCGGCCCCGCCGGGCCGACACGGACAGGACGAGCGCCAACTGGTCGGCGCCGCCGCTGAACAGGTTGCCCCGGCTCGCCCCGTCGCGCGTGAGCAGTCCCGCGTCGCCGGTGCGCTCCACGGCGCGCCGCTGGAGTGCGGCGGCGCTGGTGGGCCGGTTGCACACCACCACCTCGCCGGTGTCCTTCTCGTACCAGCGGAAGGCGGGCACGTCGAAGTTGGAGCCGTGCAGGATGCCGAGCTGGCTGGCGCCGGTCTGGCTCGACCAGTCCGTGCGCCAGGGCGCGAGGCGGTGGCTGCGCTCCAGCCACCCCGCGACCGTGGGCATCAGCCCGCCGCCCGTCGCGCGGCGCAGTGCCTCGTACCCGACGCCGTCGAGCTGGAGGAAGACCGTCCCGGGGGCGGCCTCGCCCGATCCGGGCGCCCCGGCCCGGCGGAGCCTGCGGCGGCGCCGGTCGGCGAGCCGGTAGAGCCGTCTGCGGTAGGCGTCGTCGTCGCGCACGGCGAGCGCGGTGGAGGTCGCGGAGGCCACGGCGGACATCACCGCGGCCACGACGACCGCGGTCTCGGGCTCCACCTGGCCGCGCCCGGCCGGGATCAGGCTGAGCGCTATGAGGAGCAGGGAGCCGTTGAGGAAGAAGACGAGCAGCCCGAGCACCAGGGCCGGGACGAGCAGCAGGGCCCGTACGAGCACGGGCCAGACCAGCGCGCTCAGCAGGCCGAAGGCGCCCGCTCCCCAGGCGGCGGTCAGGCCGATCTGCGTGATGCTGTCGCCGTCGCCGGACTGGAGCCGGAAGTCCGGCAGGATCCCGGCCAGGGCGAGCATGGTCAGGGTCGACGCCGCCCACACCAGCACCACCCGCACCAGGGCGCTGCCCGCGGTCCGCCATCGTCCTCGCACCACGCCGCAACCTCCCGCGAGCCCCGTCCCGTCTCCCAGGCTCGCACAAGGGGGCTCACCCGGCCGGGCGACACGGGGCGGCGGGCCGGGCGGGGTCAGGTGCCGTCGTAGCCGGCGGTCGGCATGGACAGCCGGCGGTGCACCTCGGCCTTCATCGCGGAGGTGTAGCGGGGTTCGTCGTGCCCGGCGGTCTCCAGCCGTACGCCGCGCCGCGCGCACTCTGCGGTGAACTCCTCGACGGAGCGCAGCGCGCGGGCCAGCACCCGGTGGTTGGCGGCGACGAACAGGTCGACCTGGCCGGCGTCTATGGAGGACCAGAGCCCGCAGTGGTCGGCGCGCAGCCCGTAGACGAGCAGGTGCCTCGTCACGACGTAGCCCTGGTCCGCGGCCCAGCGGGCGCACATGCCCTGCTGGCTGCGGGTGTCCACGGCGAAGGGGTCGGCGTCCAGGTCTTCGAGCGGGGCCAGGCTGGCGATAGCGGCCACGCGCAGCTCATCCATGCCGCCCGACCCTACTCCGATCCGCCTCCGGGGAGGAGGGGGCGGGGGCTTTCTGTTCCGGGCGGATCCGGGGGGCACGCAAGCGGCCGGGCGGCGCGGGAGCGTGCCGCATTTCCCCGGGGCCGCTTAGGCTCGTGGGAGGGGCGAGGGAGGGAGGGCCGGGGTGCCGGTGGAGATCACCTGGTGGGGGCACGCCACGTGCACGGTCGAGGACTCCGGGGTGCGGCTGCTGACGGATCCGCTGTTCGCGCGGCGGCTCGCGCACCTGCGGCGGCGGCGCGGGGCGGTGCCCCCGCCGGTGGCGGCGGTGGCCGACGTGGTGCTGGTCTCGCACCTGCACGCCGACCACCTGCACCTGCCGTCGCTGGCGCGGCTCGCGCCCGGGACCCGGCTGCTGGTGCCGCGCGGGGCGCGGCGGGCGGTGCCGGGGCTGGCGCGGGTGGCCGGGCTGCGCGGGCTGCGGGTGACGGAGGTGGCCCCGGGCGAGGAGGTCGGCGTACGGGACGGGGTGCGGGTGCGGGCGGTCAGCGCACGGCACGACGGGCGGCGGCTGCCGTTCGGCCCGCACCTCGCGCCGGCGCTCGGGTACGTGGTGCAGGGCGCGGCACGGACCTACTTCGCCGGGGACACCGGGCTGTTCGACACGATGGCCGAGGAGGTCGGCCCGGTGGACGTGGCCCTGTTGCCGGTGGGCGGCTGGGGCCCGTACCTCGGTCCGGGGCACCTGGACGCGGGGCGGGCGGCGCGGGCGCTGGCTCAGCTCGCCCCCGCGGCGGCGGTGCCGGTGCACTACGGGACGTACTGGCCGATCGGGATGGACGCGGTGCGGCCGCACGAATTCCACGCGCCGGGCGAGGAGTTCGCGCGCAGCGCGGGGCGGCTCGCGCCGAAGGTGACGGTGCTGGTGCCGGAGCACGGGGACCGGGTGCGGCTGCCGTGACCTGGCGCGAGATCGCGGCGGCGGCCGGGCAGGTCCCGCCGGAGACCACCCAGCAGGCGGTGGGGTACCCGGCGTTGTTCGTGCTGGTCGCGCTGGGCGCGCTGGTGCCGGTGATCCCGACCGGGGCGCTGGTCAGCACGGCGTCGGTGGTGGCGTTCCATCAGGAGTCGCTGCCCTACGGGGTGTTGCTGGTGTTCGCGGTGGCGGCGCTGGCGGCGTTCACCGGGGACGTCGCCCTGTACTGGCTCGGACAGCGCGGGGTGCGGTCGCGGGGCGGCTCGCGCGGGCTGGAGCGGCTGCGCAGGCGGGCCACGCCGGAGCGGCTGGAGCAGGCGCAGGCGAAGCTCGACGAGCACGGGGTGCTGGTCCTGGTGGTCTCCCGGCTGGTTCCGGCGGGGCGCATCCCCGTGATGCTGGCGTGCCTGCTGGCGCAGCTGCCGCTGCGCCGCTTCGCCCGCGGCGACGCCCCCGCCTGCCTCGCCTGGGCGGCCACGTACGGGCTGATCGGGATCCTGGGCGGCTCCCTGTTCTCCGAACCGTGGAAGGGCGTGGCCCTGGCGGTCGGCCTGACCCTGCTGATCAGCGTGGGCCCGGGGCTGTGGCGGCGGGTGCGGGGCTGACCCGGCGGATCGGCTTCAGGGGCGGGGTGGTTCGGGCTCGGGTCCCGGTTCGGGCAGGGGTACGGGTACGGGCTCGGGTACGAGTTCGGGTTCGGGTTCGGGTTCGGGTTCGGGCCCGAGCGTGCGGGAGGCCCCGATCGGGAGGTCCCACAGGTGCTCGCGGGGCAGGCCCGCGCGGGCCCAGGCGGTGCGGGCGCGGTGCAGGGGCTCCATGACCGGTTCGGCGGAGAGGACGAAGGTGGCCCAGTGCATGGGGGCCATCCGGCGGGCGCCGAGGTCGAGGCAGGCCTGGACGGCCTCCTCCGGGTCGGCGTGGACGTCGCTGAGCCACCAGCGCGGGGCGTAGGCCCCGATCGGCAGCAGGGCGAGTTCGATGCCGGGGTGGCGGCGGCCGATCTCGCCGAACCAGTGGCCGTAGCCGGTGTCCCCCGCGAAGTAGAGCTTGCGCGGGGAGGGGCTGTGGGTGTCGGTGAGGATCCAGCCGCCCCACAGGGAGCGGCAGGTGTCGATCAGGGACCGCTTCGACCAGTGGTGGGCGGGGACGAACTCGAAGCGTACTCCGCCCAGTTCGGCCGATTCCCACCAGTCGAGCTCGGTGACCCGGGTGAAGCCCCGGCGGCGGAACCAGCGGGCGAGGCCGGCCGGGACGAAGAAGGCCGTGTGCCGGGGCAGTCGCTTGATGGTCGGGGCGTCGAGGTGGTCGTAGTGGTTGTGGCTGATCACCACCGCGTCGACCGGCGGCAGGTCCCCCCAGCGCACCCCGACGGGGGTCATCCGGGACGGGGTGCCGAGGATGCGCCGCGACCAGACGGGGTCGGTCAGCACGGTCAGCCCGCCGGTGCGCAGCACCCAGCTGGCGTGCCCGGCCCAGGTGACGCAGACCCTGCCCGGTTCCGCCGCGGGCAGCGGGGCCGGTGCGTACGGCAGGTCGGGGATGCCGCGCAGCCCGTCGGGATCGGGGCGGAACGCGCCCTCGCGGGCGAGCCGGGCGAAGGCGCGCATGCCGGGGAGCGGGGTGGTGAGGCGGTCCGCGAAGGAGGCGGGCCAGCGGCGGTGCTCGCCGAGCGGGCGCGGGCCGCCAGCCGCCGGGGGTTCCGCGGGGGTTCCCGTCGGGGCGGGGGGCACCGGGCGGACCTCGGGCCGCGGCGCGGCGGCGGTCCGCACCGGCCCCGCGTCGGGGGCGGGGGCTGCGGAGGGGGCGTCCGTCCGGTCCCTCATCGAGAAGTCTCCGTTCACCGGGTCGCGTCGGTCGGGTCTGCCGGTCGGTCAGGTCAGTTCCGTCAGGATCGATCCGAGGAGGTCCAGGGAGCGCCGCACGTGGGGCAGGGCGAGCGGATCGCGGGCGGTGAGCGCGGCCAGCCGCTCCTCGGGGGTGGCGCCGAGCAGCGGTCCCGTCGACAACCGCACGCGCAGCGCGCCCAGTTCGTCCGCGAACCGCTGTCCGCCCGGCGTGGGCGCGCCGAGCCGGGCACCGAGCCAGTCCTCCAGTTCCATGGCGTCGCCGACGCCGTTCCGGGCGAGGCCGGCGCGGAGCGGGGAGAGGTCGGCGTAGAGGTGCCGGCCGGCTTCCGGGGGCCGGGCCAGGGCTCCGGCCTCCAGCAGCGTGCGGTGCGCGGCGGCGGCGACGGCGCCGTGCAGGGCGGCCGCCTTGTAGGCCCGCCCGGCGACGGCGTCGGGTTCGTCGAGGGCGTGCGCGGCCGCCGTGGCGACCGGGCCCGCGACGAGGGCGCCGGTGGCGGTGAGCACGTCGAGGGTGCGGGCGCGCAGCCAGGTGCCGCGCGGGGTGCCGGGGAAGCGGAGCACCGCCGCGGGCCAGCCGGCGGGCAGCAGCGCGCCGGACAGGTCGAGGAGGACGGCCGCCTGGTCGGGGAGCATCTCGGCGGGGCTGAGCACCAGGGTCTCGTGCGGCCGGTGCACGGTGTCGCGCCAGCTCTCGTCACTGACGACGAACAGCCCGGCGGCCTCGGCGGCCTCGCAGGCCTCGCGCAGCATTTCGGGCGGCGGGACGGTGGCGGTCGGGTCGTCGGCGACCGACAGCAGCAGCACCCGCGGGTCACCGCCCTCCGCGCGCACCCGCCGGACGGTTTCCAGCAGGGCGTACGGGTCGGGTACGCCGCCGCATTCGGCCGGGGTCGGTACGTGGTAGGCCCGCCGTCCCAGCAGCCGGACCTGCGGGGTCCACCAGGCGGGACAGGGCCGGGGCAGCATCACGTCCCCGCCGAAGGCCCCGAGCAGGGCGAGCAGCAGGGCCGGGGCGCCGGGGCCGGCGGCGACGTTCTCCGGGGCGGTGGCGAGGCCGCGCCGCGCCCAGTGCCGGCAGGCGGCCTGGCGTACGGGCTCCCCGCCGCCGGGGGGTTCGGGGGCGGAGCGCCCGGCGGCCGCGGCGAGTACGGAGACGAGCTCGGGCAGCACGGGGAGGCCCGGCTGGGGCGCGGGTGGGCCGTACCGGACCGGACCGCGGCCCTCCGCCGCCGCGCGCTGCATCCCCGCCACCGTTTCCCGCCTTCCGCGCCGCACCGCCCGCCTCACCCGACGCTGCCCTTTATATGATTATTCAGGCAAATCCGCCCGTTATGCGCCCCGGGTTATCACCCCGACCGGCGGGTCAGCCCTTCCTCCCGAGCAGCGCGAGCAGCCTGGTCTGCGCGTTCGCCCCGGCCGGCACCTCCAGGGGCTCGGCATACATGCCACTGGCCGCGAGCCCGTCGGCGTACGGCATGACCTCCTTGATGGAGAACTCCACGAGGTTGTCCGGGAGCCGGTCGTCGGCGCCGATGCCCCGCGCGAGGTCCCAGGCGTGCACGACGCAGTCGGCGGTCAGTTCCGAGCAGTACGCCATCCCCAGCGCGGGCCCGTACGAGAGGCGCACGGTCCGGTCCAGCGCCCCGGGCGCGGCGAAGGCGGCGTGCGCGGCGACGGAGGCCGCCTCCCAGGCTGCAAGGGGGTCGTCGCCGAGCACGTCCCCGGAGAAGGCGTCGCCGAGCTCCTCGACGGTACGGCCCTCGGCGACCAGCGGCGGGATCCAGAGCTGCTCCCCGGTGACGTGGTTGACCAGCGCCCGCACGTCCCACTCGGTGCACGGGGTGGGCGCGCCCCACTGGCCGTCCTGGACGGCGCGCAGCCGCTCGCCGAAGAGCCGAAGCGCCTGGGCGTGCAGTTGGAGCAGCGTCTCCGGCATGGCCCTCACCGCCTTCCGCCATGGGGTTCTCCGTCTGCGGCCCACTCTCCTCGCCCCCGCATTCCCCTGCCACCGGCAGGGCGAACCCCCTTGTCCCACAAGGCTGCTGTCCACATCTCAATACGCCTATCTCAGATGGCGACATGATCGATTACGGTGGAGCCAACGCTTCGACGACGAGGAGTACGCGATGAACGCCCACGAGACGGCCGTCTACACGCACGGCCACCACGAGTCGGTCCTGCGCTCGCACCGCTGGCGCACCGCGGAGAACTCGGCGGCGTACCTGATCGGCGAGCTGCGGCCGGGCATGTCCGTCCTGGACGTGGGCTGCGGCCCCGGCACGATCACCGCCGACCTGGCCGAGCTGGTCGCCCCGGGCGGCCGCGTCACGGCGGTCGACGCGGCCGGGGACGTCGTCGAGCAGGCCCGCGCGTACGCGGCGGAACGCGGGGTGACGGGCGTGGAGTTCGGCACGGCGGACGTCCACGCGCTGGACTTCCCGGACGACTCCTTCGACGTGGTCCACGCCCACCAGGTGCTGCAGCACGTGGGCGACCCGGTCCAGGCCCTGCGCGAGATGCGGCGGGTGTGCCGGCCGGGCGGGATCGTGGCGGCGCGGGACGCCGACTACGCGGCGATGACCTGGTACCCGGCGGCGCCCGGCCTGGACCGGTGGCAGGACCTGTACCAGCGGGTGGCCCGCGCCAACGGCGGCGAACCGAACGCGGGCCGCATGCTGCACGCCTGGGCGCGGGAGGCGGGCTTCACGGAGGTGGCGTCCACCGTCACGAACTGGGTGTACGCGACCCCGGAGGAGGCGGCCTGGTGGTCGTCCCTGTGGGCGGACCGCACGACGGCCTCGTCGTACGCGGCCATCGCCACCGGGGGCGGGCACGCGACCCCCGAGACCCTGTCGGACATCGCCACCGCGTGGCACGCGTGGGGCGCGGACGCGGACGCGTGGTTCTCGGTCCCGAACGGCGAAATCCTCTGCCGAGCCTGACCCCTCCGGGGAGGTAGGCAGGCTCGACTGCGGCGCCGCTGCCGGGGCTCCGCCCCGGACCCCGCGCCTCAAACGCCGGCGAGGCTGAAATTGCCCTCCGGGCAATCCAGCCGAGCCTGGCGGCTCACGGCAGCGAAATCCAGCCCCTCCGGCGTTTGAGGAGCGGGTCCGGGGCGGAGCCCCGGGCATTGAGCCTCACCGGGCAGCGGACATCCGCCACCTCCAGCCCCGCCGGCGTTTGAGGCGCGGGGTCCGGGGCAGAGCCCCGGATCTTTGAGCCGCACAGGCAGCCGGCATCAGCCACCTCCAGCCCCGCCGGCGTTTGAGGCGCGGGGGCTGGGGCGGAGCCCCGGCAGTGGCGCGGCGCCGGCTCGGCTCGGGCGGGTTACACCGGCGGCCGCATGCGGAAGTCGTACGCGGCCGGGAGCGGGCAGTTCGCGAGGGTCGCCCAGACCTCCCCCAGGGTCTCCTCCCCCTCGCGGAGGTCCGCGACCGTGAAGCCCTCGTCGAAGACCCGCCGGGCCGCCGCCACGTGCCCCTCCGCCACCAGGAGCCGCGCAGCGAGGAGCCGGAAGCGGCCCTGTTCGCGCAGGGCCGGCCGGAGCCGGTCCCAGACGGACCGCGCCCCCGCGAGGCGCCCCGCGGCGAGCAGCGCCGTCATCGCCTCCCGCCCCAGCGCCGACTCCGCGGCCGCCCACGCCTCGCCGCCCCGGCTCTCGGCCGCCAGGTCCTCGAAGGCCGCCGCGTACCCGTCGGCGGCCCGCTCCACCCCGCCGGCCAGCGCGTCCGCCGCCGCCAGGCAGCGCAGCAGCGGCCATCTCGACGGTGCCAGCGCCAGCCCGCGCTCCCAGCTCCGTACGGCCTGCGCCACGTCCCCCGCGTGCCACTGCGCCACGCCCAGGTGGTACTCCGTCAGCGGATCCGCCGGGGCGGTCTCCAGCATGTCCCGCCAGTGCGCGGCCACCAGGCTCGGCCCCGGCGGCGCCACCCGCCGCGGGGCGGGGAAGACGCCCGTGCGCCACAGCTCCACCCACGGGGCCTGCGCCTCGCCCAGCCCGGCTTCCTCGAACGGGGTGCCCGGCAGCCGGAAGCCCCCGCACATCACCTCCAGCGCACCCCAGCCCGATCCGGCGGCGAGCCGCTCCCCCGGCTCGGTGTCCGCGCACTCGCGCCACGCCTTGTACGCCGCCTGCACGCGCTCGTCCGGCAGCGCCCGGGACAGTGCGGCCTCAGCCGCGCCGCGCGCCGCCGCCCAGTCCGCGCCGTGCACGGCCGCCGGCTCCGCCGCCAGCGGTCCGTACGCCTCCAGCCAGCTGAACTCCGCCCCGCCGTCCAGCCGTACGTGTTCCAGCTGGGTCCGGGCCAGCCCCGCCTGGATCTCCGCGTACCCGCCCGTGCCCGGTTCGGTGAGCCATTCCTGCCAGCGCCGCCCGCCCCGGCCCGCGCCCCACACGAACAGCTTGCGCCCGCGCAGCCGCCCGGTGGAGGTCTGCACCAGCCCGTGCCCTTCGGCGTCCAGCGAGGCGATCCAGGGCCGGGTCCCGTCCTCGACCTCGTAGAAGAAGTCGGCCGGGTACTCGCTGCGCAGCGGGTACGTGCGGTCCGCGCCCTCCCACTGCGGTACGGGGATCCGCCGCAGCGAGCGCTCGTACCCGAAGTGCCAGGCCTCGTCTGCGGGGGCGAGGACCCGGGTGCCCGCGTCCTCGGGGACGGCGATGTTGGACCACCAGTACACGGGCGCCGGCCGCTCGTGCGGGTTGCGCACGCGGACGCCCACGTACAGGTACTCCGAGTCCTCGGGCAGCCACAGGTCCACCTGGAACGGCAGGTCGCGCAGCCGCTCCCATTCCCACAGCCTGACCATCACGCCCCCGTCCGGGGCGGGCACGAGCGCGGCGTGCAGCGGCTCGCAGGAGAGCGTGGTGTGGCCGGTGGCGCCGATGTTCCACTCGATGCCGCCGGAGAACCAGGCCCCGTTCAGGGCGAAGTTCGCGGGCTGGAACACCGGGTTGCAGTAGAGCAGTTCGCGCCCGCTCGGCAGGTGGACGAGCGAGTGGATCCGCCCGCCGAGCCCCGGGAGCACGGTGGCCCGCAGGTGTTCGTTCTCGATGACGATCGACTCGAACTCCGCCTCGGCCCGCTCCCGCCGGTACCCGTCCCGGACCCGGACGGGCAGCAGCGAGCGCAGCGGCTCGTACCCGAGCTGGCGTGCCATGTCGCGGGGCATCCCCTCGCGCGAGCGCTCGTCGAGTACGTGTACCTCGTCGGCGGGGCGCAGGGCGGGCAGCGGGTTGTCGGGACCCAACGGGGCGGCGGGGAGGGTCAGTACGGCGCGTCGGACGGTGGTGGCCATGGGGAAATGGAACACGCCGCGGCGGCCGGTGCACAGGGGTTCCGCTCATCACCACCGGTCAGGATTACGCAAAGGCCCCCGCGACCAGATCGGCCAGCAGGACGCCCGCGTGCCCGTCCGGGTCCAGATCCGGGTCGTAGACGGTGACGTTCAGCCCGACGCAGCGCGGCGAGCTCACCAACACGCCCAGCAGTTCGGCGAGTTCGTCCGGGATCAGGCCGCCCGGGTCGGGGCTGTCCACGGCCGGCATGACGCCCGGGTCCAGTACGTCCGCGTCCAGGTGCACCCAGAAGCCGTCGGTGACCGGCGGGTGCAGCCCGTCCAGGGCCGCCCGTGCCACCAGACCGGCCCCCCGCTCGCGGATCTCCCCCACGGTGGCCGCGCGGATCCCCGCCTCCCGCAGCTCGGTGAGGTCCGGGTCCCCGTCCCGCAGCCCGAAGATCCGTACGTCCTCGTCCCGCAGGTAGGGCGCCAGCCCTTCCAGGTCGGTGAGGCCGGACTGGCCGCGCCCGGTGGCCAGGGCCAGTTCCTCGCCGGCGGCCGCGCCCACGGGTCCGTTCACGGCCTCGTTGCCGGGGTGGCGGAAGTCGGCGGAGCCGTCGATCGCGGCCAGTCCGTACCGTCCGAGCCGGCGCATGGCGAGGGAGGCGCCCAGCTGGATCGAGCAGTCGCCGCCGAGCACGACGGGGAACTCCCCCGCGCGCAGGTGCCGTTCGATCCGGTCGGCGAGGGTGACGGTGTACGCGGCCAGGGCGGCGGCGTGGAAGACGCCGTCGCCCTCCTTCCAGTCGCCGCGGTCGTAGCGCGGCGGGACCACCACCCCGCCCTCGCGCGCGCCGAGCCGGGCGAGGAGGCCCTGTTCGCGCAGGGCCCCGGCGAGCTTGTAGACGCCCGGCACGGTGCCGGGCGCGGGCGGGCGCAGGCCGAGGTTGGACGGGGCGTCGAGGAGCACGAGGGTTCGCATGCCTTCATCCTGTGCGACGCGCGCCCCCGGGGACCTTCATTTCGGCCGTCACGGCCCAGCGTTCGTGGTCGCGCCAGGCGCCGTCCACGTACAGGAAGTCCGGGGAGAGCCCCTCCAGCCGGAAGCCCGCGCCCCTGACCAGGGCGATCGAGGCGGTGTTGCCCGGCTGGATGTTGGCCTCCAGGCGGTGCAGCCCGAGGCCGTGCCCGTCCTGTGGGGCGAAGGCGTGCGCGAGGACCAGGCCCAGGGCCTCCCGCATGAGCCCGCGCCCGGCGGCGTGGGCGAAGGCGCCGTAGCCGAGGGCCCCGCACTGGAAGGCCCCGCGGACGATGTTGTTGACGTTGACGAAGCCGGCGATGGCCCCGGTCTCCCGCTCGCACACGAGGAACCCGGCGCGGCCCTCGCCGCCGGCCAGCCGGGCGGCGTAGGGCTCGTACTCCTCGATGGTGACGGGCGGGAACAGCCACGGCCGGTGGAGCTCCCGGCTCTCGTGCGCACGCGCGGTGAACTCGGGCCCGTCGGCCTGCCGGAAAGGCCGCAGGCCCACGTGGGCGCCCTCGCGGAGGTAGGGGGAAAAGGTCACGGGGCCAGGCTACTTGTATGGCACCATCACCGGCGTGACCAAGGATGATCTCGATGACGCGCTCCGCTCTGCGGTGCTGAACAACGCCGCTTTCTGCGATGCCGTCTGCCGGGCGCACGACCTGCCGGCCGCCTTCGACGGCGAGCGCTACTGGCTCAGCACCAGCCGGACCCCGCCGCTCTACCCCGACGCGGTGACCCTGAGCCCGGACACGGGAGCGGAGAGCCTGCTGCAGCGGATGGACACGGACAGCCCGGGCTGCTCGGTGAAGGACAGCTTCGCCACCCTGGACCTGGAGGGGGACGGCTTCGAGGTGCTCTTCGACGCCCGGTGGATCCACCGGGCGGCGGGCGCCCCGGCGGCGGTCGGCACGCCGTCCGGCCTGGTGTGGGGCGAGGTCGCCGACGCCGGGGAGCTGGCGGTCTGGGAGGCCGCCTGGGACGGCGAGGAGAGCACGGGCCTGTTCCGCCCGGACCTGCTCGGCGGGGAGATCGCCTTCCTGGCGGGCCGCCGCGACGGCCGGATCGTCGCCGGGGCCGTGGTGAACGCGGCCGCGGGGGTCGTGGGCGTGTCCAACCTGTTCGCCCACGACGAGGCCGACACCGACGCCGCCTGGACCGGCGCCCTGACCGCGGCCGCCGCCCGCTGGCCGGAGCACGACGTGGTCGGCTACGAGGCCGGGGACGACCTCGCCACGGCGGCCCGGCACGGCTTCCGGGAGATCGGCCCGCTGCGCGTGTGGCTGCGCACGAGCGAGAAGACCCGCTACCTGCGCCGTCGGGAGAAGTAGGCCCCGCACAGCCCGCCCAGCACGGCGGCGATCAGCAGGGCGACGTAGAGGGGCATCGTCACCTGCGGGATCCACAGCCGGATCGTGGTCGACCTGGTGTTCTCGAAGATGAACACCAGGGTGAGCACCGCGAGCACGGCGATGGCGATGCGGCCCGGGGTCAGCAGCCCGTGGAGCCCGGTGCCGCCCTTGGCGGTGTGCGAGGTCATGGCTCCATGATCCGCCCGCGGCGGCACGCGGGCTCAGTCGTGCAGGGCCAGACGGGGGATGTCCGCGCGCTCGATCCCGAAGACCTGGGCGTACAGGGAGAGTTCCGCCTCCAGTGCCCGGACCATCGTCTCCGCCCGCCGGAAGCCGTGGCCCTCGCCCTCGAAGGCCACGTAGGCGTGCGGCACCGACCGGCCGCGCATGGCGGCCAGCAGGCGCTCCGCCTGGGCCGGCGGGCAGACCGGGTCGTCCAGGCCCTGGAGCAGCACGAACGGGGCCGTGATCCGGTCGGCGCGGGCCACCGGAGAGCGCTCGCGGCACAGCACGGGCAGGGTCCCCGGCGGTCCGGCCAGCCCGTCGATGTACCGGGACTCCAGGTCGTGGGTCTCCTCGGCGAAGCCGAGCAGGTCCAGTACGGGGTAGATGACCGCGGCGCAGGCGTACAGGTCGGTGGCGGCCAGCGAGGCGGCCGCCGTCCAGCCGCCCGCGCTGGCGCCGCGGATGGCGAGCCGGCGCGGGTCGGCCGTGCCCTCGGCGGCCAGCGCCCGGGCCACCGCCGCGCAGTCCTCCACGTCGACCACGCCCCACTGCTCGCGCAGCCGCTCGCGGTAGGCGCGGCCGTAGCCGGTGGAGCCGCCGTAGTTCACCTCGACGACGCCGATGCCGCGCGAGGTGAAGTAGGCGATGTGCAGGTCGAGTACGGGCGGGACGTGGTCGGTGGGTCCGCCGTGCGCCCACACCACGTACGGGGGCAGTTCGTCGGCGGCGGCCCGGCAGGCCGGGTGGTGCGGCGGGTAGACGTGCGCGTGGATCTCCCGGTTGTCGGGGCCGAGGAAGGTGCGGCTCTGCGGTTCCGGGTAGTAGGCCGGGTCCACCGGGTCCGCCGCCCGCGCCCCCACCGCCCGGGCGTGCCCGGTGGCGGTGTCCAGTTCCACGACCTCGTACGCGCTGCGCGGGCTGGCGGCGACCCCGTAGACCCGGGTGCCGCTCACGGCGAGGGTGGGCTGCCAGGCCGTCCACGGTCCGGCCGCGTCCACGAGGTCGCCGCTGTCCGGGTCCAGGACGCCGAGCACGGAGGAGCCCTCCCCGTGCAGGACGGCGACCAGGCCCTCGGGGAGCGCGGCGATCCAGCGCAGCCCCGGCTTCCACAGCGGGCCGCCGAACTCCTCTTCGCGGGGGCACAGGTTGACCGCCCCGCCGCTCTCCGGGTCGACGCGGTACGGGTTCCACCAGCCGGCCCGGTCGCTCACCGCGAGGAGGGTTCCGCCGGCCGTCCACTCGGCCTGCGCGACGGCCTCCTCGGGGCCGCCGAGCACCGTCCGGGCCCGCACGAGGGCGTCCTGTTCGACGTCGGCCAGCTTCAGCTCGGTGCCGTCCCAGGGCATCCGGGGGTGGTCCCACACCAGCCAGGCCGCGTGCCGCCCGTCCGGGGAGATCCGGGGGCCGGTGCTGAACCGGTGCCGGTCGTCCGTCAACTCCCGTACGGCGGTACGGTCTTCCGCCGCCGCCCCGTCCAGCGGCACGGCGGCCAGGACGCGGCGCACGTCGGTGGGGGCGGGCCCGGTGAACTCCTCCAGCACGCACCAGACCTCGCCTCCGCGCAGCACCGGATCGGCCCAGCGCAGCCCGCCGCCGACGGCGGAGACGGGGGTGAGCGGGCGGG
This sequence comes from Streptomyces sp. NPDC091371, assembly GCF_040684275.1. NCBI lineage: Bacteria > Bacillati > Actinomycetota > Actinomycetes > Kitasatosporales > Streptomycetaceae > Streptomyces > Streptomyces sp. NPDC091371. The sequence goes on along the minus strand of NZ_JBFBFP010000011.1, from coordinate 105,437 downwards.
GTCCGGGGCTGCCGGGCGCGTCCGGTTCGTACGCGTACAGCCGCTGGTCGGCGAAGTGTACGAAGACCAGCAGGGGGCCGCCCGACTCCCGTTCGGCTCCGGCCCAGGGCAGCCCGCCGTACTCGGTGACCCGGCTGCGCACGTTCCACGGGGCGGGCAGCTCCGTGATCTCGGGGCCCCCGTCGGTGACGCGGCGGCGCACGAGGGTCCGGCGGCCGGCCTCCCGCGGCCGGGGCTCGGTCCACCACACCTCGGGCCCGACCGCGCCGAGGTACTCGGGGCGCCCGTCGAGCGAGGCGGCGAGGGCGGCGTCGATGGGCGAGGGCCAGCTGCCGTAGGGCCTGGTCGGCGCCGCCATCACCGGGCCCTGCTCACAGGGTCCGCAGCGCGCGGTCGAGGACGCGGACGCCGAAGTGCAGGGCGTCGACGGGGACCCGCTCGTCCACGCCGTGGAAGAGGGCCCAGTAGTCGAAGCCGGGCGGCAGCTTCAGCGGGGAGAAGCCGTAGCCGGTGATGCCGAGCCGGGAGAACTGCTTGGCGTCGGTGCCGCCCGCCATGCAGAAGGGCACGACGCGCCCCTCCGGGTCGAACCGCTCGACGGATTCGCGCAGGATCGCGAACGTCCGCCCGTCCACGGGGGCTTGGAGGGCCACCTCCCGGTGGTGGAACTCCCACCGCACGTCGGGTCCGGTGAGCTCGTTCAGGGTGGCGATGAACTCGGCCTCGCCGCCGGGCACGATCCGGCCGTCCACGTATGCGGTGGCGTGCTCGGGGATCACATTGAGCTTGTAACCGGCGTTCAGCATCGTCGGGTTGGCGCTGTTGCGCACGGTCGCGTCGACCAGGAGGCCGGCCGGGCCGAGCTTGCCGAGGACCTCGTCGAGGTCGAAGTCCGGCCGGCGCGGGTCCACCGACAGGCCCTGCAGGGCGGCGAGTTCGGTGATGCAGGCGGTGACGGTGTCGGTGAGCCGGACCGGCCACTCGTACTCGCCGATCCGCGCCACGGCGGCGGCGAGCCGGCTGACGGCATTGGCGCGGTTGGGCTTGGAGCCGTGCCCGGCGGTGCCGTGCGCGGTCAGCTTCAGCCAGGCCGTGCCGCGTTCCCCCGCTGCGATCGGGTAGATGACCTGGCCCGGATTGGGGTGGACGGTGAAGGCGCCGGATTCGCTGATGCCCTCCGTACAGCCCTCGAAGAGATGCGGGTGCTCGTCGGCGAGGAATCCCGAGCCGTCGACGGCGCTGTCCTCCTCGTCGGCGGTGTAGGCGATCACGATGTCCCGGCGCGGCCGCACGCCGGCGCGCGCCCAGGCCCGTACGGCGGCCAGCACCATCGCGTCCATGTTCTTCATGTCGACGGCGCCGCGCCCCCACACCACTCCGTCGCGGACCTCGCCGGAGAAGGGGTCCACGCTCCAGTCGGCGGCCTCGGCCGGGACGACGTCGAGGTGCCCGTGGACGAGGAGGGCCTCGGCGGTGGGGTCGGTGCCCTCGATCCGGGCGACCACGTTGGTGCGGCCCGGGGTGCGTTCCAGCAGCACCGGCTCCAGGCCGACGGCGGCGAGGCGCTCCGCGACGTACTCGGCGGCGGGGCGCTCGCGGCAGTCGCCGCCGCCCCGGTTGGTGGTGTCGATGCGGATGAGGTCGGAGGTGAACTCGACGACCTCGTCGAGGGCCACCTGGTCGACGGAGGTGTCCTCGCTGTTGATTGCGTGCATGTCAGCCATACTGCTCCTCCACCGCCGCCGAGACGACCGTCGTGACGGCCTTGAAGGTGCGGATCCCCTCGTACATCGTCTCGGTGCTGTACGCGACCCTGCGCTCCCCGGACCGTTCCGCTCCCGGGACCACCGTGGCGGCCATGGCCAGGTGCTCGGCGTCGAACTCCAGCTCCACGGTGTACGGCCCGCGGAGCACGGGATCGCGTCGGCCGGCCAGGGCCGTGGCCTCCTTGGCGGCGGCCCGGATGTCGGCGGCGGTGCGGGCGGGGGTCCGGCAGACGGCGGCGTAGCGCGAGACGTGGTCCTTGACGGCGACGGTGACCGCGTCCGGGGCGTATCCGGCGGCGTCCAGGCAGGTCAGGTCGTCGCCGGTGACCAGGATGACGGGGACTCCGTACTCGGCGACGACGTGCGCGTTGAGCAGTCCCTCGCTCGCGCGGATCCCGTTGAGCCAGACGCCGGTGATGGAGTTGGCGAGGTAGGTGTGGGCGAGCACGCCCTCGGAGCCGGCGCCCGTGTGGTAGCCGACGAAGGCGATGCCGTCGACGTCCCCGTGCTGGACCCCCTCGACCATGGAGAGGGACTTGTGGCGGCCGGTGAGCATCTCGGCGCGGGCGTCGAGGCGCTCCAGCAGCAGGTTGCGCATGGTCCAGTGCGCCTCGTTGATGACGACCTGCTCGGCCCCGCCGTCGAAGAAGCCGAGTACGGCGGCGTTCACGTCGGAGGTGAACAGCCCCCGGCAGCGCTCCCACTGCGGCGTGCCGGGCAGCACGTCGGCGGGCCAGGTGACGCCGGTGGCGCCCTCCATGTCGGCGGAGATGAGGATCTTCATCGGGCCCCCGGGCGGTCGGTTGCGCGGTCCCGCGCGACTCGGGCGGCACGCGAGGGACCCAGCCTAGGCCGTCCGGTCCGGATCCCGCCCGACCCGCGCCGCGCCTCGCCGCATTGGCGGAGCCCCAGGCCTTTCCGGCCGGGCCGCACCCTCCAGCCCGTCCGCACCCTTCAGCCCGTCCGGCGTTTGAGGACCGGGGGTCTGGGGGCGGAGCCCCCCCACGCGGCGGAGTCGCATATTCGGTACGCCGGGAAGGGGCGGGGGGGAAGGCCCCGCGCAGCGGCCCGCACCCAGGGGGCCGCCGGGGCCGGGCGCGCGGCGGGGCACCTCCTCGGGCTCCGAACGTTTCCAGGGGCCGGAGGGCCGAGGGCGGCCCAGTTCGGAGCCCTGCGGGGGCGCCCCACCGCACACCCGACCCCGGCGGCGCGGGACCCGCGGAATCCACCCGATCCGGTGAGCCCCGCCTCGCTCAGGCCTCGACTTCGGCGGCCAGGTTCGCCAGCACGGAGTCGTAGATCCGGCCGAGGCCCTTGGGCGCGAAGGTGCGCTCGAAGAAGCCGCCGATGCCGCCCGCGCCGTTCCACACGGTGGTGACCACGGCCTTGGACTTGCCCTCGCCGGCCGGGGTGACCACCCAGGTGGTGACCATGGAGGAGTTGCGGTCCTTCTCCACCAGCTGCCCGTCGGTGGGTTCGGTGACCTCCAGCAGGCAGTCCCGTACGCGCTTGCTGGTGGCCTGGAGCTTCCAGTGCACGAGGGTGCCCTCGCCGTCGCCGCCCTCGCGCACCTCGTACTCGCTGAAGTGCTCGGGCAGCAGCTTGCCCCGGGTCCCGGTGTAGTCCGCCAGCGCGTCGAACACGGTCTCCGCGTCTGCCGCGATGATCCGCTCCGTGGTGGCCTCGACCTGCGCCATAGCTGTTCCTCCAACAGTTGTGATCGCTCGTCACCGCGAAGCCAATCACCTCCGGGGCGGGGGCCCAAATCCGGGTCAGACGTGACAGCGGACGCCTACGAGGAGCGTGTCGTCCGGCAGCCCGGCCAGATAGCCGGGGCCGCCGTACTCGTCCGTCGTCGGCGGGGTGTGCGGGCAGGTGCCGGGGTCGTCGCAGGCGCCGTGCAGGGGGCGGTCCCCCTCCTCCCACCACCCGCCGTCGGGGGTGAGGAGGCTGCCCGGCCAGTCGGCGCGGCGCGCCTCGGTCCTGACGTACTCCTCGCTGGGATCGAGGCGCAGCCCGTCCGCCCATCGCGCGAAGGCCGCGACGGGCGTCTGCGCGAGGTACTCGTAGTCGGTTCCGGGCAGCCACTCCGGGCAGAAGTCCCCCCAAGGCCGGCCGGGCAGGCTCGGCTCCCGGGAGCCGTCCGGGAGCGGCTGGTCGTGGATGAGCCGGGGATCCGTCTCGTGGCCCGGCCGGATGCGGTAGCCGCGACCGTTGGCGCTGCCCCCGATCCGCCAGTGATCCCAGATCCACGGGTCGTCGGAGTACGGACGCGACCCCTCCAGCCGGTCCCGGGCCGCACCCGGAAGGCACACCGTAAGCCTGTATCCGGCCATGAGGCGCAGCCTCGCACCTCTTGCACCACTCTGACCAGCGGGTTTCCAGGTCCGCACGATCATGGGAACGTTTGTTCTATTCTCTCGGCAGAGCTAGCGAGGGAGACGCACCATGCGCTGGGAGAACCTGACCGAGGGCCCCGCGGGCCCGGCCGCGCTCTTCGGGGCCGATGCCGTCGTGACCCGCACGGTCGACACCCCCGAGTTCCGGGGGATCACCTTCCACGAGGTACGGGCCCGTTCGATCGTCAACCGGGTGCCCGGCGCCTCCCGGATGCCGTTCGAATGGACCGTCAACCCGTACCGGGGCTGCTCCCACGCCTGTGTGTACTGCTTCGCCCGCAAGACGCACAGCTACCTCGACCTCGACACCGGCATCGGCTTCGACTCGCAGATCGTCGTCAAGACCAACGCCCCCGAGCTGCTGCGCCGCGAGCTCGGCTCGCGCCGCTGGACGGGCGCGCACATCGCCATGGGCACCAACGTGGACTGCTACCAGCGCGCCGAGGGCCGCTACCGGCTGATGCCCGGGATCATCGAGGCGCTGCGCGACCACGCCAACCCCTTCTCGATCCTCACCAAGGGCACGCTGATCCTGCGTGACCTCCCGCTCCTCCGACAGGCCGCCGAGGTCGCCGACGTAGGGATCTCCGTCTCCGTCGGCTTCACCGACCCCGGCCTCTGGCGGACCGTCGAGCCCGGCACGCCCTCCCCCGCCGCCCGGCTGGCCGCCGTGCGGGCGCTGACCGACGCCGGGATCGAGTGCGGGGTGCTGATGGCCCCGGTGATCCCCTTCCTCGGGGACGCGCCGGAGCAGCTGCGGGACACGGTCAGGGCCGTCGCCGAGTCCGGCGCGACCTCCGTGACACCCCTGGTACTCCATCTGCGGCCGGGGGCGCGCGAGTGGTTCGCGGCCTGGCTGGGCGAGCACCACCCGCACCTCGTCGCCCGGTACGAGCGGATGTACGCGGGCGGCTCGTACGCGCCGACCTGGTACCAGCGGCAGATCACCCGCCAAGTCCACGAACTCGCGGCCGAATTCGGCATCGGGCCCGGCGGCCGCCGGGCGGCGCGCGCCGTGCTCGTACCGGAGCGGCCCGCCGGGGCGGTGGCGGCCGGGGGGACCCAGCTGAGCCTGCTGTGAACTCGTACGGCCCCTGAAGCCTCATCACATCGGGCCAATAAGCAGCCCGATTCCCCTCTTCCGGGCACGGTTTCCGGGACGATTCCGCCCAGAACCCCTGGCTGGGAGGCCCCATGCTCCACCCCTTGAAGAAGCGCGCCGCCGTCCTGATGTCGATTTCCACCGCGGTCGCCGCCGCCGCCCTGGCGAGCCCGGTGACGGCCGCGCCCGCGCCCGCGCCCCGGCAGGAGGCCGCGGCCGACCTGCGCTGGACCGGCTGCGCGACCTCGCGCTACCCGACGCTGCAGTGCGCCTCCCTCAAGGTCCCCCTCGACCACGACCGGCCCGGCGGGCGGCAGATCTCCCTCGCCCTGACCCGGGTCCCGCACACCGCCGCCACCTCCCAGGGGCCGCTGCTGGTCAACCCCGGCGGCCCGGGCGGCAGCGGCCGCGGCCTGGCCGGGTTCGTCGCCTCCGCCCTGCCGAAGGAGGTGGCCGCCCAGTACGACGTGATCGGCTTCGACCCCCGCGGCGTCGGCAAGAGCGAGCCCGCGCTCGACTGCGGGGCCGGCCACTTCACCCCCGTGCGCCCGGACTCCGTACCGCGCGACGGGGCGACCGAGCGGGCCAACCTGCAGCGGGTGCGGTCCTTCGCGGTGTCCTGCCGGGACAAGCACGCGGACGTGCTCCCGTACGTCGGCACCGTCTCGGCCGCCCGCGACATCGAGGTGCTGCGCGGTGCGCTCGGCGCGGAGCGGATCAGCTACTTCGGCTACTCGTACGGGACCTACCTGGGCGCCGTGTACGCCAAGCTCCACCCCACCCGCGTGCACCGGCTCGTCCTGGACTCCGTGGTCGACCCGAGCGGGGTCTGGTACGAGGACAACCTCGCCCAGGACCGGGCCTTCGACGCCCGCCACAAGGCCTTCCTGGCCTGGGTGTCCAAGTACGACGCCACGTACCGGCTCGGCACCGACCCGGCGGTGGTCGAGAAGCGCTGGTACGAGATGCGCGCGGCGCTGCGGGCGACCCCGGCGGGCGGCAAGGTGGGCCCGTCCGAGCTGGAGGACACCTTCATGCCGGGCGCGTACTACAACGGCTACTGGCCGAACCTCGCCGCAGCCTTCTCTGCGTACGCGGTCGGCAAGGACCCGAAGCCGCTCGTGGCGGCGTACGAGCGGTTCGGCGCGGTGGAGCCCTCCGCGGGCAACGCGTACAGCGTGTACACGGCGGTGCAGTGCCGGGACTCGGCGTGGCCCCGGGACTGGAACGTGTGGCGCGCCGACATGTGGCGGACGCACGCCGAGGCGCCGTTCATGACCTGGAACAACGCCTGGTACAACGCCCCCTGCGCCTTCTGGCCGACGCAGCCGCTCCAGGCCCCGGACGTGACCAACGCGGCCCTCCCGCCCGCCCTCCTCCTCCAGGCCACGGAGGACGCGGCGACCCCCTTCGGAGGAGGGCTCAGCATGCGGGACAAGCTGAAGGGCGCGGCCCTGGTGGTCGAGGAGGGCGGCGGCAACCACGGCATCTCGCTGGCCGGCAACAAGTGCCTGGACGAGAAGGTGTCGGCGTACCTGAGCACGGGCACGGCCACGGACGCCACCTGCCCGGCCCAGCCCGCCCCGACCCCGGCCGCGGCAACCCGCGCCGTCCCCGCCTCCGCGGGCGGCGCGGCCCTCCACGGCCTGCTGGGCTTCCGGGGCTAGGGCCTGTCCGGCGGATCGCTCACCTGCAAGATCCATCCGGCTGGGGAGGGCGGGCGCCCTCCCCTGTCAGGCTCAGCGGGTGAGCCACACCCAGACCGCGCTGCCGAGGAAGAGCGCGCTTCCGGCAAACAGGCTGACGTGAGCCCGGCGGTGCTTCCTGGTGGACACCCGTGCGTTCTGGGGCTGTTCGGGCAGATAGACGACCCGCACACGGGTTCCGAGATCCATCCCCATCCCCATCCCCGTCCCCGTCGACACGGGCATGAACCTGACGGGCAGTCCGCGGCCGTCGGTGAACTCGATGACGGGCGTCGGATAGTCGTCCGCCGGCTCCGTCTTCTGGTCCACCACCACCCCCTCGGTGCGCACTCCGTATCGACGCAGCCGCGCCTGCAACCGCGTCTCCCGCACACCGCCCCACAGGCACAGCAGGCCCCCCGTCACGGCCAGCACGAAACCGATCACTTCACCTGTCGTCACCCGTCCCCTGCCCTCCCTCACCTGGCCCGACCCGGCACGGGCCGCACACCAAGATGACGCGGCACCCGGCGCAAAGGTTCACGAAGGTGCGCGGGGCCGGACGACCGCCCGGGCTCAGGGCAGGGTGACCGCCGGGTACTCCTCGGAGTAGGAGTCTCCGGCGGCGCCGTAGTAGGTGCAGGTGCGGGCCGTGGTGTCGACGTCGTACCAGACGATGCCGGCGTCCCAGCAGCCGCGGACGACCTCGGGGAACGTCGTCTCCCGCGACGGCCTCGCGGAGTTCCGGGACAACCCCGACCACCGCACCTCACCCCTGCTCGCCCTGACCCCGGCCGGCCGGCGGGCACTGGAGGCGATCACCCGGCGCGCCGACGCCGCGCACCGGGCGATGGGGGAAGGGATCGCGGAGGCCGACCTCGCGGCCGCGCGGACGCTGCTGCGGCGGCTGACGGCACAGACGGACCGGTGGGCCGGGGCCGACGCCCTGGCCGGGGCCGACGCCCGGGCCGGCGCCGAACCCCGCGCCGTGGCCGGCCGCCGCCCGAGTGAGGAAGCCTGAGTCGCCACGCGGCGGCGGCGAGCGATCCGGTCCAGGAGGACCCCGCCCGCGCCGGGCAGCGGCGCGCCCGCCTCAAGCGCCCCGGAGGCTAAACCGCGTCGACCGCGGCCGGCCCGCCCGACTCACCCGGCCCACCCGGCGCCGCCCGCCCACCCGGCCCGGCGCGACGCCGGCGGGCTCGTACGGCGCGGATCAGCCGGGTGATGCCGTAGCCGAGCAGCCACGGCAGCAGCGTGATGCCGCCCACGTACACGGCGAGGAAGCCGAGGAAGTCCTCCAGCCAGCGCTCCCGCCCCACGGACTCCAGGGGCAGCACCATCGCCGTCCCCAGCACCCCGACCGGCAGCGCCGGCAGCAGCCACGACAACAGCCGCGGCCACAGGCCCGGCCGGCGGGCGCACCACACCCCCAGGGCGGCCATCACGAACACCCCGAAGTAGAGCCACAGCACGACGGGGATGAACAGCACCACCCACCATTCGTCCGAATACCCGAACATCATCGGCGCCCCCTGACGTAGTCCCGCCCTTACGGGCTTCCTCCCCACCGGGGCACCGTTTGAACCAGTTCAATTGAACCAGTTCAATCCGGCAGGACCGCGAACGCCTCGATCTCCAGGAGGAGTTCGGGTCGGAACAGGGCCGCGACCTGGACGGCCGACGAGGCCGGGAGCCGGTCGGCGGGGATGACGGCGTCGCGCGCCTCCCGGACCGCCGGGAGGTGCGCGACGTCGGTGACGAAGTAGGTCAGCTTCACCACGTCGTCGAAGCCGGCCCCCGCGGCGGCCAGGCAGCGCCGCAGGTTCTCGAAGACCTGGCGGGCCTGCGCGGCCGGGTCGCCCTCGCCGACGATCGCGCCCTTCTCGTCGAAGGCGCACTGCCCGGAGACGGCGATGAACCGTCCCGTGCCCCAGACGACGTGGTGGTAGCCGGTTCCGGGGCTGACGCCTTCGGGGGCGGCTATGCGGGTGAGGTGGTCGGTGTCGCGTTCATTCGTGGTCATGCGGGCGATCTTGTCAGCCGAGCGCGCGCAGCGCCGCCGTCGCCGCCACCGCGAGCCGGGGGTGCGACTGGGCGCGGGTGAGAAGTTCCCGGGCCCGGGGGTCGGCGAGGGCGCCGAGCCCCTCGACGCAGGCGAGGGCCACCCGCCAGTAGGGGTCGTTCGGGGACAGCAGCCCGGACAGGGTCGCCATCAGGGCGGGGGCCGATTCCGGGGCGCGCAGGGCGGTGAGCAGCCGGACGGGCTGGAGGGCGTAGGCGGTGCGCAGGGTGTTGGTGGCGAGGGCGGCGGCGGCGCGGGCGGTGCGCGGGTCGCCGAGGACGGCGAGTGCCTCGGCGGCGGCGGCGCAGCGGGGCGGGTCGCGGTGGTTCAGCAGCAGCACCAGGGACTCGAAGGCGCGCCGGTCTCCGGCGAGGCCGAGCCGGTACGCGGCCAGTTCGCGGGCCCACAGCGGCAGCCCGGCCGAGGTCAGGGAGGCGGCCAGGTCGTCGGCGCCGGCCGTGAGCAGCACCTCGTACTCGGGCGACTGCCCGGCCTCCGCCCGCAGGCGCTCCAGTACGTCGTTCACCCCAACACCCTAGAGGAGTGGGCCAGTCCGCCGAATGCCGTATCCGGATGCGTGTCGGAATCAAGAGCTCTGATGTTCCGCGTCATGCTCAGTGCCCGTGGATCGGCCTCGGAGGCCCTGGATTGCGCCCCAGGCCGTAAGTACACCTACGGGAGGACGGCCCATGCGATTCCTACGCCCCGGCAGCTCTGTGCGGACAGTCCGGAGACGAGCTGCGGCCGTCTGCATCGCGGCGCTGCTGACGAGCGCCATCTCCTCGGGCACCGGGCTCGCCGCGCGCGTGGACCACACGAGAGCCATCACCCCCGGCCCCGTGGTCGCGTGGGGCAACGGCACTCTCGGCCAGCTGGGCAACGGCGGCACCAGCAGCAGTCCCGTCCCGGTCCGCACCTCGCGCGTCCGCCAGGTCATCGACCTTGACGGCGGAGCCGGCCACACCGTGTCCCTTCGCACGGACGGCACCGTGTGGACCTGGGGTCTCAACGACCGCGGCCAGCTGGGCAACGGCACGACGCGCAGCGCCGACAGGCCCGTACGGGTGTGCGCACCGGGACAGACCGCGCCCTGCTCGAGGCCCCTCACCGACGTGGTCGCCGTCTCGGCCGGCGCCTCCCACACGCTCGCTCTGCGGTCCGACGGCACCGTCGTCGCCTGGGGCGGCAACGAATACGGTCAGCTCGGCGACGCCACCAGCACGGACAGGAGCACGCCCGTCCAGGTGTGCGCGCCGGGCCAGACCGCCCCGTGCAGCAGCTTCCTCACCGGCATCACCAACTTCGACGCCGGATACTGGCACAACCTGGCCGTCCAATCCGGCGGGACCCTGCACAGCTGGGGCCTGAACTCCTCCGGCCAGCTCGGCGACGGCAGCAACGTGTTCAACAGCACCACGCCCGTCCAGGCAGCCCTCACCGGCGCGCCCGGGAACGTGGCGGCGGGCCGGTACCACAGCCTCGCGCACATGACCGACAGCACGGTCCGCAGCTGGGGCTTCAACGGTTTCGGCCAGCTCGGCAACGGCACGACCACCAGTACCAATCTCCCTGTCCAGGTCTGCGCGCAGGGGCAGACCGCCCCCTGCGCCGCCTTCCTCACCGGGGTGAACGAAGTCGCCGCGGGCGCCGACTACAGTCTCGCGCTGCCCACGGACGGAACGGTCCGCGCCTGGGGGGACAACGGCTTCGGTCAGCTCGGGGACGGCACGACGGCCCACCGGAGTACGCCGGTCCAGACCTGCGCCGCGGGGCAGACCGCACCCTGCGGCGCCTTCCTCACCGGGGTGATCGGGTTCGCCGCCGGCGGCTATCACACCCTCGCACTGCAGTCGGACCTCACGCTGAAAGGCTGGGGCCACAACTTCAGCGGCCAGATCGGCGACGGCACGACGGCCGACCGGAGCACGCCGGTCCAGGTCTGCGCGGTGAGGCAGACCGCGCCCTGCTCACAACCTCTGGGCGGAGTGATCGCGGTGGCCGCGGGCGGGGACCACAGCCTGGCCACCCACCACTGAGCCACCGAGCTGTTTTTCAGGACCGGATCGTGCCGCTGCCAGGCCGATCCGGTCCGTCCGTTTCAGGCGCGTTGATCGATGATCGATGATCGGTACATTTGGGCGGTACAGGTCACATCTCCGCGCTCTGGCGCACGAGTTACCAGCGGGTTAATGTCCTTGCATACGTACGAGAGCGGCCTGGTGACGCAGCCGCCTCGTGCCAGTCGGTTCTGCACGACTTCACGGCGTGGCCCCGGGACAGGGTCGTGCCGCTTCCGCCCTCCGGGCCCGCCCCCACCGGGTTGCCGCCCTCGGGTTTCCCAACACCGCGTTTCGCACCGTCATCCCGCGCCGCCCACCGCACGCCGGGACACGGCACTCCGCGCGCACCGTGCGCCGCGCGCGCCCCTCAGTCGTCACCCTCTTCCACTGGAGTCCCTCGATGGACCGTCCGTCCAGTCAGCCCGCCCTCCAGACCATCGCCGTCGTCGGCCTCGGCACGATGGGCACCGGCATCGCCGAAGTCCTCGCCCGCGCCGGCCGCGAGGTCATCGGCATCGACACCAGCGAGACCGCCGCCCGCCGGGCCTCGGACTCCCTCGCCGCCGCCACCGCGCGCTCCGTCGCCAAGGAGCGGCTCACCGAGCAGGAGCGCTCGGACGTGCTCGCCCGCTTCCGCACCTACTCCGACCTGGGCGCCGCCGCCGACGCCGATCTCGTCATCGAGGTCGTCCCGGAGAACTACGAGATCAAGCAGCAGGTGTTCCGCGAGCTCGACGCGATCGTCCGGCCCGACACGATCCTTGCGACCGGCACCAACGCCCTGTCGGTGACCCGCATGGCCGCCGAGTCGCAGCGCCCCGAGCGGGTGCTGGGCCTGCACTTCTTCAACCCGGCGCCGGCGATGAAGCTGGTCGAGGTCGTCTCCTGCGTGCTGACCGCCCCGCCGGCCGTCGAGGCGGTCACCGAGCTGGCCCGCGAGCTGGGCAAGGAGCCCGTGGCGGTCGGCGACCGGCCCGGTTTCGTCGCCGACGGCCTGCTCTTCGGCTACCTCAACCAGGCCGCCGCGATGTACGAGTCGCGCTACGCCTCCCGCGAGGACATCGACGCGGCGATGCGGCTCGGCTGCGGCCTGCCCATGGGCCCGCTCGCGCTGCTCGACCTGATCGGCGTGGACACCGCCCGCACCGTCCTGGAGGCCATGTACGCCTCCTCCGGCGACCGGCTGCACGCCCCGGCCCCGATCCTGGGGCAGCTCGCCGAGGCGGGGCTGACCGGGCAGAAGGCCGGGCGCGGCTTCTACACGTACGAGGCCCCGGGCAGCTCCGCGGTGGTCCGTGACGCGCAGACCCCGGCGGACGGGTCCCGCCTCGGCGAGGGCCGTCCGGTCACCTCGGTCGGCGTGGCCGGCTCGGGCACCATGGCGAGCGGCATCGCGCAGGTCTTCGCGCAGGCCGGCTTCCAGGTGGTCCTCGCCGCCCGCAGCCAGGAGAAGGCGGACGCGGCGAAGGCCGCCATCGGCAAGTCGCTGGGCCGTGCGGTGGCCAAGGGGCGGCTGACGGAGGAGGGCGCGGCGCAGACCCTGGCGCTGATCACCCCGGCCGGTTCGCTGGACGCCTTCGCCGAGGTGGACCTGGCCGTGGAGGCCGTCGCCGAGGACCTCGCGGTCAAGCAGGAGCTGTTCGCGGCCCTGGACAAGGTCTGCAAGCCGGGTGCGGTGCTGGCCACCACCACCTCCTCGCTGCCGGTGATCGCGGTCGCCCGGGTGACCTCGCGCCCGCAGGACGTGATCGGCATGCACTTCTTCAACCCGGCGCCGGCGATGAAGCTGGTCGAGGTGGTCCGGACCGTGCTGACCGCCGACGACGTGCACGCCACGGTCCGCGAGATCTGCGCCAAGGTGCGCAAGCACCCGGTGGACTGCGGGGACCGGGCCGGTTTCATCGTGAACGCGCTGCTGTTCCCGTACCTCAACAACGCGATCAAGATGGTCGAGCAGCACTACGCGACCCTCGACCAGATCGACGCGGCGATGAAGCTGGGCGGCGGGTACCCGATGGGGCCGTTCGAGCTCCTCGACGTGGTCGGTCTCGATGTGTCGCTGGCCATCGAGAAGGTCCTGCACAAGGAGTTCCGAGACCCCGGTCTGGCCCCGTCCCCGCTGCTGGAGCACCTGGTGGCGGCGGGCTGCCTGGGCCGGAAGACCGGCCGCGGATTCCGTGAGTACGCCCGTCGGTAAGAACCGGCCGGCCCAAGAGCAGGATGCGTGGGGAGGGCTGCTCGGGTCCGCCGGACCCTCACGGCGGACATACCCTCCCGAGCCCAGTGCGGGCTCTCCCCCGCATCCACCCCTGTCACACCCCCCGCAGGCGCGCTCCCCTGCACGAATGAAGTACTTTCGCTCTATGTCCCAGCCCGCCAAGACCTCACCCCGTGCCGCCACGGCATCCGACGCGCCGGAGAGCGCGGCCGGCACCAAAGCGGCCGCTCAGCGGCTCAAGATGCGCCGCGAGCTCGCCGCGGCGGCCATGGAGCTGTTCGCGACCAAGGGGTACGAGGCGACGACGGTCGACGAGATCGCCGCGACCGCCGGGGTGGCCCGCCGGACGTTCTTCCGGCACTTCCGCTCCAAGGAAGAGGCGATCTTCCCCGATCACGACGACACCCTGACCCGCGCCGAGGCCGTCCTCGACGTGGCCCCGGCACACGAGCACCCGCTCGACACGGTGTGCCGCGGGATCAAGGAGGTCATGAAGATGTACGCCGCCTCGCCGGCGGTGTCGGTGGAGCGCTACCGGCTGACCCGTGAGGTGCCGGCGCTGCGGGAGCGGGAGATCGCCTCGGTGGCCCGGTACGAGCGGCTGTTCACGCGCTATCTGCTGGCCCACTTCGACGAGACCGACCACCACGACGGCAACGACGATCCGCTGCTGGCCGAGGTGGCCGCCTCGGCGGTGGTGACCGCCCACAACCACGTGCTGCGGCGCTGGCTGCGGGCGGGCGGCCAGGGCGACGTGGAGGCGCAGCTGGACCACGCCTTCTCGATCGTGCGGCGGACCTTCGGCACGGGCATCGGCGCCGGCCGCACCCCGGCCGCTGTGCCGCCCGCCCCGGCGGAGGTGCGCACGCAGGGCGAGGTGCTCGTGGCGGTGGCGCGTACCGACGCCCCGCTGGACGAGGTCATGCGGACCATCGAAGAGGCCCTGCGCAACAAGTAGTCGAAAAGCGCACCACGCGCGACGCTCGTCACACTGGCCGCCCCCGGCAACGGGGGCGGCCTTTTGCTTTGTCCGGCTTGCCCCTACTCACGGGTAACTCTGATCGATCATCGCTCATCCGCGCAGGTCAATCGGCAAATGAGAGAAAGTTTTGGCACGCGGTGCCTTGCTGAGTGACACGGGGTGCCATACGTTGAATCTCGTCCGGACGTCCCCGCGGAACACGCCCACTCGGCACGAACCGCGCCCCGGATGCCTGCGTCACCAGGCCCCCGCACGCCCCACCACGGGCGGCGCCGCACCACCGCTCAGCCGGACCGACGGCACACCCACACGCTTTACGCACCCCCCGCTCAACTCAGCGCACCCTCATCAGCGCTAGCCGGAGGCTCTACCGTGAAGGACATCCTGGACGCGATTCAGTCGCAGTCCGCCACCGCCGCCGATTTCGCGGCCCTGCCGCTCCCCGACTCGTACCGCGCGATCACCGTGCACAAGGACGAGGCGGAGATGTTCGCCGGGCTCACCACCCGCGAGAAGGACCCGCGCAAGTCCCTGCACCTGGACCAGGTCCCGGTGCCGGAGCTGGGCCCGGGCGAGGCCCTGGTGGCCGTCATGGCCTCCTCGGTCAACTACAACTCGGTGTGGACCTCGATCTTCGAGCCGGTGTCCACCTTCAACTTCCTGGAGCGCTACGGGCGCCTGTCGGAGCTCACCAAGCGCCACGACCTCCCGTACCACGTCATCGGCTCCGACCTCGCGGGCGTCGTCCTGCGCACCGGCCCCGGCGTCAACGCCTGGAACCCGGGCGACGAGGTCGTCGCGCACTGCCTCTCGGTCGAGCTTGAGTCCTCGGACGGCCACAACGACACGATGCT
Organism: Streptomyces sp. NPDC091371; assembly: GCF_040684275.1. Lineage (NCBI taxonomy): Bacteria > Bacillati > Actinomycetota > Actinomycetes > Kitasatosporales > Streptomycetaceae > Streptomyces > Streptomyces sp. NPDC091371. Next base: position 90,309 of record NZ_JBFBFP010000011.1, on the reverse strand, counting down.
CGACCCCGAGCAGCGCATCTGGGGCTTCGAGACCAACTTCGGCGGCCTGGCGGAGATCGCGCTCGTCAAGTCGAACCAGCTGATGCCGAAGCCGGCCCACCTGAGCTGGGAGGAGGCCGCCTCCCCCGGCCTGGTCAACTCCACCGCCTACCGCCAGCTGGTCTCCAACAACGGCGCCGGCATGAAGCAGGGCGACAACGTCCTGATCTGGGGCGCCAGCGGCGGCCTCGGCTCCTACGCCACCCAGTTCGCACTGGCCGGCGGCGCCAACCCGATCTGTGTCGTCTCCTCCCCGGAGAAGGCCGACATCTGCCGCTCCATGGGCGCCACCGCGGTCATCGACCGCAACGCCGAGGGCTACAAGTTCTGGAAGGACGAGAACACCCAGGACCCGCGCGAGTGGAAGCGCTTCGGCTCCAAGATCCGCGAGCTGACCGGCGGCGAGGACATCGACATCGTCTTCGAGCACCCGGGCCGCGAGACCTTCGGCGCCTCGGTCTACGTCACCCGCAAGGGCGGCACCATCACCACCTGCGCCTCGACCTCGGGCTACATGCACCAGTACGACAACCGCTACCTGTGGATGTCGCTGAAGAAGATCGTCGGCTCGCACTTCGCCAACTACCGCGAGGCGTGGGAGGCCAACCGCCTGATCGCCAAGGGCAAGATCCACCCCACCCTGTCGAAGGTCTACTCCCTGGAGGAGACCGGCCAGGCCGCCTACGACGTCCACCGCAACCTCCACCAGGGCAAGGTCGGCGTCCTCGCGCTCGCCCCCGAGGAGGGCCTCGGCGTCCGCGACCACGAGATGCGCGCCCAGCACCTCGACGCGATCAACCGCTTCCGCAACGTCTGAGTCTGAAGTCCACTCAAAGGCCATAAGGATCGCCTGAGATGACAGAGCGCCAGAAGGACCGTCCGTGGCTCATGCGGACGTACGCCGGCCACTCCACGGCCGAGGCGTCCAACGAGCTGTACCGCCGCAACCTCGCCAAGGGCCAGACCGGCCTGTCGGTCGCGTTCGACCTCCCGACGCAGACCGGCTACGACCCCGACCACATCCTCGCCCGCGGCGAGGTCGGCCGGGTCGGGGTCCCGGTCTCCCACCTCGGCGACATGCGGCGGCTGTTCCAGGACATACCCCTGGAGCAGATGAACACCTCGATGACGATCAACGCCACCGCCATGTGGCTGCTGGCGCTCTACCAGGTGGCCGCCGAGGAGCAGGGCGCGGACATCTCCCAGCTCCAGGGCACCACCCAGAACGACATCGTCAAGGAGTACCTCTCGCGCGGGACGCACGTCTTCCCGCCCGGTCCCTCGCTCCGCCTGACGACGGACATGATCGCGTACACGGTCAACCACATCCCGAAGTGGAACCCGATCAACATCTGCAGCTACCACCTGCAGGAGGCCGGGGCCACGCCGGTCCAGGAGATCTCGTACGCGATGTCGACGGCGATCGCCGTCCTGGACTCGGTGCGCGACTCGGGGCAGGTGCCCGAGGAGCGCTTCGGCGAGGTCGTCGCCCGCATCTCCTTCTTCGTGAACGCGGGCGTCCGCTTCATCGAGGAGATGTGCAAGATGCGCGCCTTCGGCCGCATCTGGGACCAGGTCACCAAGGAGCGCTACGGCATCGAGAACGCCAAGCAGCGCCGCTTCCGCTACGGCGTCCAGGTCAACTCCCTCGGCCTGACCGAGGCGCAGCCGGAGAACAACGTCCAGCGCATCGTCCTCGAGATGCTGGCGGTCACCCTCTCCAAGGACGCCCGCGCCCGCGCCGTGCAGCTGCCCGCCTGGAACGAGGCGCTGGGCCTGCCCCGGCCCTGGGACCAGCAGTGGTCGCTGCGCATCCAGCAGGTCCTCGCCCACGAGAGCGACCTGCTGGAGTACGAGGACATCTTCGCCGGCTCCCACGTCATCGAGGCCAAAGTCGACTCCCTGGTCGCCGACTGCCTGGCCGAGATCGACCGGATCCAGGAGATGGGCGGCGCCATGGCCGCCGTCGAGTCCGGGTACCTGAAGTCCCAGCTGGTCTCCTCGCACGCCGAGCGCCGCGCCCGGATCGAGGCCGGCGAGGACAAGATCGTCGGCGTCAACTGCTTCCAGCAGACCGAGGAGAACCCGCTCACCGCCGACCTGGACGGCGCCATCATGACGGTGGACGGGGCGGTGGAGGCGCTCACCGTCGAGCGCATCGGCCGCTGGCGCGCCGAGCGCGAGGAGTCCTCGGACCGGCAGGGGAACGGCGACCCGTTCGTCTTCCCCACCACCCGGCAGGCCCTGGAGCGCCTCAAGGAGGCCGCCGCCGGCACGGAGAACCTGATGGAGGCCACCCTGGAGTGCGCCCGGGCGGGCGTCACCACCGGCGAGTGGGCGAGCGCGCTGCGCGAGGTGTTCGGCGAGTTCCGCGCCCCGACCGGGGTCTCCTCGGCGCCGGTGGCGGTCACCGCGGAGCCCGGCACGCCGATGCACGAGGTCCGCGAGAAGGTCTCCCGCACGGCCGACGAGCTCGGCTCGGGCCGGCTGCGCCTGCTGGTCGGCAAGCCCGGCCTGGACGGGCACTCCAACGGCGCCGAGCAGATCGCCGTCCGGGCCCGCGACGCGGGCTTCGAGGTGGTCTACCAGGGCATCCGGCTGACACCCGAGGAGATCTCCTCGGCGGCACTGGCCGAGGACGTGCACTGCGTGGGACTGTCCATCCTGTCCGGCTCGCACAGCGCACTCGTCCCGGATGTCCTCGAACGCCTCCGCCTGGCGGGGGCGGGAGACATCCCCGTCATCGTCGGAGGCATCATTCCGAACGCCGACGCCGTGGCGCTGAAGGCGGCCGGGGTCGCCGCCGTCTTCACCCCGAAGGACTTCGGCATCACGGAGATCATCGGCCGTATCGTCGACGAGATCCGCAAGGCCAACAAGCTCCACCCTCTCGACATCGTTGCAAGCACGGAGGTCCCCGCATGACCACGCCAGTCCACCCGGTGAACCGCCTTCGCCCGCGTCGCTCCTGCCTCGCGGTGCCCGGCTCGAACCCGCGGTTCCTCGAGAAGGCCCAGGGCCTGCCGGCCGACCAGGTCTTCCTCGACCTGGAGGACGCCTGCGCTCCGCTCGCCAAGGAAGGCGCCCGCCACACCATCGTGGACGCGCTGAACAACGGCGACTGGACGGGCAAGACCCGCGTCGTGCGCGTCAACGACTGGACGACCCACTGGACGTACCGCGACGTCATCACGGTCGTCGAGGGCGCCGGCCAGAACCTCGACTGCATCATGCTGCCGAAGGTCCAGGACGCCCAGCAGGTCGTCGCCCTCGACCTGCTCCTGACCCAGATCGAGAAGACGATGGGCTTCGAGGTCGGCAAGATCGGCATCGAGGCGCAGATCGAGAACGCGAAGGGCCTGGTGAACGTCGACGAGATCGCCGCCGCCTCGCCCCGCCTGGAGACCATCATCTTCGGCCCGGCCGACTTCATGGCCTCGATCAACATGAAGTCCCTGGTCGTGGGCATGCAGCCGCCCGGCTACGGTGCGGACGCCTACCACTACATCCTGATGCGGATCCTGATGGCGGCCCGCATGCACAACCTCCAGGCGATCGACGGCCCCTTCCTCCAGATCCGCGACGTGGACGCCTACCGCGAGGTGGCGGGGCGCGCGGCGGCGCTGGGCTTCGACGGCAAGTGGGTGCTGCACCCGGGCCAGGTCGACGCGGCCAACGAGGTCTTCTCCCCCTCCCAGGAGGACTACGACCACGCCGAGCTGATCCTCGACGCCTACGACTGGTGCACCTCGGAGGCCGGCGGCAAGAAGGGCTCCGCGATGCTCGGCGACGAGATGATCGACGAGGCCAGCCGCAAGATGGCCCTGGTCATCGCGGGCAAGGGCCGTGCCGCGGGCATGCAGCGCACCAGCAAGTTCGAAATCCCGGAGGCCTGAGCAGCATGCAGTTCGGACGCACTTACGAAGAGTTCGAGGTCGGCGCGGTCTACAAGCACTGGCCGGGAAAGACGGTCACCGAGTACGACGACCACCTCTTCTGCCTGCTGACCATGAACCACCACCCGCTGCACATGGACAGCAATTACGCGGAGAACACGACCGACTTCGGCAAGAACGTCGTCGTGGGCAACTACATCTACTCGCTGCTGCTGGGCATGTCCGTCCCGGACGTCTCCGGGAAGGCCATCGCCAACCTGGAGATCGAGTCCCTCCGGCACGTGGCGCCGACCTTCCACGGCGACACGATCTACGGCGAGACCACGGTCCTCGACAAGACCCCGTCGAAGTCGAAGAACGACCGCGGCATCGTCTACGTCGAGACCAAGGGCTACAAGCAGGACGGCACCCTCGTCTGCGTCTTCCGGCGCAAGGTGATGGTCCCGACCGAGACGTACATCAAGGAGCGCGGCGGCGAGCAGCCCGGCCGCCCGCAGCTGAAGGAACAGGGGAAGTAGCCATGGCCCGACTCGCCCAGACCGCCGGGCTGACCGACGTCCAGCGGGAGATCCTCAAGACCGTCCGCGAATTCGTCGACAAGGAGATCATCCCGGTCGCGACCGAGCTGGAGCACCGCGACGAGTACCCGCAGGACATCGTCGACGGCCTCAAGGAGCTCGGCCTCTTCGGCCTGATGATCCCCGAGGAGTACGGCGGCCTGGGTGAGTCCCTTCTCACCTACGCGCTGTGCGTCGAGGAGATAGCCCGCGGCTGGATGTCCGTCTCGGGCATCATCAACACCCACTTCATCGTGGCGTACATGCTCAAGCAGCACGGCACGCAGGAGCAGAAGGACTACTTCCTCCCCCGCATGGCGCTGGGCGAGGTGCGCGGCGCGTTCTCGATGTCCGAGCCGGGGCTGGGCTCCGATGTGTCGGCCATCACGTCGAAGGCGGTGAAGGACGGCGACGAGTACGTCCTGAACGGCCAGAAGATGTGGCTGACGAACGGCGGATCCTCGACGCTGGTGGCCGTTCTCGTCCGAAGTGACGAAGGACACCCGGAGGGCACGGCGCCCCACAAGTCGATGACGACCTTCCTCGTCGAGAAGGAGCCGGGCTTCGGGGAGGTCCGTCCGGGCCTGACCATCCCGGGCAAGATCGACAAGATGGGTTACAAGGGCGTCGACACGACCGAACTCATCATGGACGGACTGCGCATTCCGGCCAATCGGGTACTCGGCGGCCAGACGGGCCGAGGGTTTTACCAAATGATGGACGGGGTCGAGGTCGGCCGCGTCAACGTGGCGGCGCGTGGCTGCGGCGTCGCTCAGCGTGCGTTCGAGCTGGGTGTCTCGTATGCCCAGCAACGTCACACTTTCGGCAAGGCCATCGCCGAACACCAGGCGATCCAGTTCAAGCTGGCCGAGATGGCTACCAAGGTCGAAGCCGCCCATGCGATGATGGTCAATGCAGCACGCAAAAAGGACTCCGGGGAACGAAACGACCTCGAAGCAGGGATGGCGAAGTACCTCGCCTCCGAATACTGCAAAGAGGTGGTCGAGGACGCCTTCCGTATCCATGGCGGCTACGGGTTCTCGAAGGAGTACGAGATCGAGCGCCTCTACCGGGAGGCCCCGATGCTGCTGATCGGTGAAGGTACTGCCGAGATCCAGAAAATGATCATCGGGCGACGCCTGCTCGAGGAGTACCGACTCCAGGGCTGAAAGTCCCTTTTGCGGCGAATCATCCAGTGATTCGCCGCAGAAGTGTCACTTGCGGTCACTGGCTGACGGCCATCGACTCGGCTTCTGGCTTGCCCAGTTGTTGCGCGCAACCGATAGCATTCCAGTAAAGCCGCCGTCCCGTCCCCCCGTTTGCGGCGCGGCAATCACCCGCTACGAAGGTCATCCATGCCCCACAGCCAAACCTCTGCACCTCGCGACAGCCTCCTTGGCGTACGCCTCGCGCGCGGAGCATCGCCGTGGCTTCTGCCGACCGTCGCCACCGCGGCACTCAGCCTCACCCGGGCCCGCAAGTCCGGACGCTGGGCCGCGGCGGCCGTGCCCGCCACCGCGCTCGCCGCGGGCATGCTGTGGTTCTTCCGCGACCCCGAGCGTGAGATCGCCCAGGGCCGTGTCATCTCCCCCGCCGACGGTGTGGTGCAGAGCATCATGCCGTGGAAGGACGGACGGACCCGGGTCGCGATCTTCATGAGCCCTCTGAACGTCCACGTCAACCGCGCGCCCCTCGCGGGCACGGTGACGTCCGTGGAGCACATCCCCGGCGGATTCGTCCCGGCGTTCAACAAGGAGAGCGAGAACAACGAGCGCGTCGTCTGGCACTTCGACACCGAGCTCGGTGACATCGAGATGGTGCAGATCGCCGGCGCCGTCGCGCGACGCATCGTCCCGTACCTGCCGGCCGGTACCAAGGTGGAGCAGGGCGAACGCATCGGTCTGATCCGCTTCGGCTCCCGCGTCGACATCTACCTTCCCGAAGGTGTCGAAGTCGCGGTCGAGGTCGGTCAGGCCACCACCGCGGGGGTGACCCGAATTGACCGTGACTGACCCTGAGACTCCTGCCACAGGCTGGGTTCCGGAGTCCGCCGCCGAGGAGGAGTCCGCCGAGGACGACATGCCGCTCTCGCTGCGGCTGTCGATAGCGGACACCCTCACCCTCGGCAACGCGACCTGCGGATTCATGGCGGTGTACTTCACCACCACCGGAATCCTCATCCCGCACCTCACCGGCAGCGGCGAGTCGGGCATGGCCCGGCACAGCGCGGCGACCGCGGTGATACTGATGCTGCTCGCGGCGGTCTTCGACCTCTTCGACGGGATCGTGGCCCGCAAGCTGCGCAGCTCGCCGATGGGCGCCGAGCTGGACAACCTGTCCGACCTGATCAGCTTCGGCCTCGCGCCGGCGTACTTCGTGCTGGTCTACGGCATGGTCGCCGACGACGCGCACCAGAAGATGTCGGCACTGGCCGCGATCGTGGTGTTGCTGGCGGTAGTGCTCCGCCTGGCGAGATTCAGCTGCGTGACGATGAAGGACGGCATGTTCCAGGGCATGCCGAGCCCCTTCGGCGCGCTGACGGTCGTCTCGATCGTGCTGCTGGAGCTGCCGTTCGTCCCGACGCTGCTGGCGATCATCGGGGTGGCCTGGCTGATGGTGAGCCGGGTCGAGTACCCCAAGCCGCGGGGTGTCCTCGCGGTGGCGATGCTGAGCTGGATCGTCGGCGCGATGGGTCTGCTGGCGGCGTGGGCGTTCGACGCCCCGGGCGGGCAGCTGCTGCTGCAGACGGGCTGCGCGCTGCAGATCGCTCTGGCGGCGACGATCCCGCTGTTCGCGACGACGCGGCGGGCGAACACCTTCCGGCACAACCGGCGGGAGGCTCGCGCCACCTCTGTGCGCTGAGCTCGGTACGTGTGAGAGGGCCCCGGATGCCGATGGCATCCGGGGCCCTCTCGTCATGTGCGCCGCCGCGCAAGCGCCCCCGGGCTGCGCCCGGGCCCCTGGGGCTCCGCCCCAGACCCCGCTCCTCAAACGCCGGAGGGGCTGGTTTCCGCCCAGTGGCGCCGTCATTCCTCGGCGGGCGCACCTGGCAGGCAGCAGCAGCCACATCCAGCCCCGCCGGCGTTTGAGGCGCGGGGTCTGGGGCGGAGCCCCAGCAGCGGAGCGGGGCGCGCGCACTCCACCGCACCCGCCGCACCCGCCTGGAGGCCCGTAGGCTTGGTGTCGGAAAACCGCCAGCCCGGAGGGACCGGGGCCGGGATCCTAGGGGCATGCACACCGACACCGAGCGCTGCGTAAGGGCCGTGCAGTCGAAGGACGCCCGCTTCGACGGCTGGTTCTTCACCGCCGTCCTGACCACCCGGATCTACTGCCGGCCCAGCTGCCCCGCCGTGCCGCCCAAGGTCGAGAACATGACCTTCCTGCCCAGCGCCGCCGCCTGCCAGCAGGCCGGGTTCCGGGCCTGCAAGCGGTGCCGGCCCGACACCAGCCCCGGGTCTCCCGAGTGGAACGCCCGCGCCGACGCCGTCGCACGCGCGATGCGGCTGATCCAGGACGGGGTGGTGGACCGCGAGGGGGTCCCCGGGCTGGCCACCCGGCTCGGGTACTCCACCCGGCAGGTGGAGCGGCAGCTCAACGCGGAGCTGGGTGCCGGGCCGCTCGCCCTCGCGCGGGCCCAGCGCGCCCAGACCGCCCGGCTGCTCATCGAGACCTCCGAGCTCCCGATGGGCGACGTGGCCTTCGCCGCCGGGTTCTCCTCGATCCGTACCTTCAACGACACCGTCCGCGAGGTCTTCGCCCTCTCCCCCAGCGAGTTGCGGCAGCGCTCCGAGAAAGCCAACCGGAACCAGCCCCGGATCCCCGGCACGATCGCGCTGCGGCTGCCCTACCGGGCTCCCCTGAACCCCGACAACCTCTTCGGGCACCTCGCCGCGACCGCCGTCCCCGGCGTGGAGGAGTGGCGGGACGGGGCGTACCGGCGCACGCTGCGGCTCCCGTACGGGACCGGGGTCGTCGCGCTCACCCCGGGTCCCGACCACATCGGCTGCCGGCTGGCCCTGACGGACCTGCGGGACCTGACCATCGCGATCAGCCGCTGCCGCTGGATGCTCGACCTGGACGCCGATCCCGAGGCGGTCGACGAGCAGCTGCGCACCGACCCGCTGCTGGCCCCGCTCGTGGACAAGGCCCCCGGGCGGCGGGTTCCGCGTACCGTCGACGCGGCGGAGTTCGCCGTACGGGCGGTGCTCGGCCAGCAGGTGTCCACGGCGGCGGCGCGCACGCACGCGGCCCGGCTGGTCACCGCGCACGGGGAGCGGGTCGAGGACCCGCTGGGCGGGCTGACCCACCTCTTCCCCTCCCCGCAGGCGCTGGCCGGGCTGGATCCGGAGTCCCTGGCCCTGCCGCGCAGCCGCCGCGCCACGCTCACCACGCTGGTCTCGGCGCTCGCCGACGGTTCGCTTCCGCTCGGCATCGACAGCGACTGGGAGGCGGCCCGCGTACGGCTGAACGCGCTGCCCGGGTTCGGTCCGTGGACCACCGAGGTGATCGCGATGCGGGCGCTCGGCGACCCGGACGCGTTCCTTCCGTCCGACCTGGGCGTACGGCGGGCCGCGCAGGGGCTCGGGCTGCCGTCCACCCCCGCCGCGCTGACCGCCAGGGCGGCCGGCTGGCGGCCCTGGCGGGCTTATGCCGTCCAGTACTTGTGGGCCACGGACGCCCACCCCATCAACCACCTGCCCGTCTGAGGAGCACCGTCATCATGACCGTCAAGACCGTCAAGACCGCCAAGCAGCACGCCGTCGTCGACAGCCCCTACGGTCCGCTGACCCTGGTCGCCGCGGACGGCGTCCTGTGCGGCCTCTACATGACCGGGCAGCGCCACCGGCCGGCCGAGGAGTCCTTCGGGGAGCGGGTCGCCGCCACGGAGGAGCCGTTCCCCGAGGTGGTGCGGCAGTTGGCCGCGTACTTCGCCGGGGAGCTCACCGTCTTCGACCTGCCGCTGCGGCTGGAGGGCACGGACTTCCAGCGCAGCGTCTGGGACCAGCTCGTACGGATCCCCTACGGCGAGACGTGGTCGTACGGCGAGCTCGCGGCCAACCTGGGCAAGCCGAACGCCTCGCGCGCGGTGGGCCTGGCGAACGGCAAGAACCCGGTCGGGATCATCGTCCCGTGCCACCGCGTGATCGGCGCCTCGGGCGGGATGACCGGCTACGGCGGCGGCGTCGAACGCAAGGTGCGGCTGTTGGAGTTCGAGGCCGCCGGCTCCGCGGCCGGGGTGGCTCAGACCACCATCAGCGGGACCAGCAGCGCGAACCCGGCGCCCGCCTCCACGGCGTAGCCGTACAGGGAGGGGTGCTGGACGGGGGCGGCGAGGAGGACCACGCTCTGCTGGGCGGCGGCCGCCGCCACCCAGTCGGCGTCGGCGCCGAGGTTGCCCTGGTACCAGCCCTCGCAGGCGCCGGGGCCGCTGACCGCGAAGAGGTCGTCCTCGCGGCGGTAGAGGGCCTCCCACCCGGCCGCGGGCACGGACCAGCCCTCGAAGTCGGTGAACCGGGCCCAGCCGCCCTCGCGTATCGCGGTGTCGAACAGCCAGACCGGCGTTCCCTCGGGGGTGACCTCCCCGCCTTCCTGCTGGTCGGTCGTGAAGTGGACCATGGGCAGGGCGTCGGGCCCGTCGGCGGTGCTGGGCCAGGCGTACATCGTGATCATCAGCTGATTCTGTCCTGCCTGAAGTAAGCGCCGTGTTACGACGAGGACGGGCGCCGGCCGTTCTCCAGCTCCACCACTCCCTCGCCCGATTCCAGGACCCGGCAGGCCTCCTGGGTGCGCGGTCCGAGCGATCCGATGAGGTACGTGGTGAGTTCGGCGGGCTCGACGAGCTTCCAGGAGATCAGCTCTTCCTCCTGGAGCTTGATGGAGGCCAGCTGCGCCGCGTCCAGCACTCCGCCGTCGTAGAGGTACGCGACGAGCGGCGGGCGGTCCGGGCCCAGCGACCAGTCGACGGCGAGCAGCCGGCCGAGCGGCACGTCGATGCCGATCTCCTCGGCGCTCTCGCGGCGGGCGGCCGCGCGCGGGGACTCTCCCCGGTCGGACTCGATGGTGCCGCCGGGGAGGGCCCAGCCCTCGCGGTAGTTGGGCTCGACGAGCAGCACCCGGCCCTCGGCGTCCCGGTAGAGGGCGGCCGCGCCGGCCAGCACCTTGGGCAGGCTCGCGATGTAGGTGGCGTAGTCATCCGTGGTGGTCACCGCGCCACCCTATCCGGGAGCGCCTCACACCCCCGAGGACCCCGCGCCCGGGCCGTCCTCGCGGTCGCGGCCCTTGGATTCTGCGACGCGGCGGAGTCTGGGGTGGCGGGCCTGGCCCTGTTCGGTGATGGCGTCGCCGACCATGGCCCGGACCGCGTCCCGCATCCCGTGCAGGGCGTGGTGGCGGGCGGGTCCGGCGCCCGGGTCCTCGCGGAGCTCCTTCAGCAGGGCCCAGCAGAGCACGAGCATCACGACGGCGAACGGCAGCGCGACCAGGATGGTGGCGGTCTGCAGGGACTTCAGGCCGCCCGCGACGAGCAGGACCGCGGCGACGGCGGCCATCAGCACGCCCCAGGTGACGACCAGCCAGGTGGGCGGGTGGAGCGAGCCGCGGCTGGTCAGCGAACCCATCACCAGGGACGCCGAGTCGGCGCTGGTGACGAAGTAGGTCATGACCAGGAGCATGGCGACCCAGGAGGTGAGGGTGCCGAGCGGGAGCGCGTCCAGCATCGCGAAGAGCGAGGCCTCCGTACCGTCCTTGATCTTGGCGGCGAAGTCGACGGCACCCGTGGAGTCGAGGCGGATGGCGGTGCCGCCCATCACGCAGAACCAGATGACGGTGGCCCCGCTGGGGACGAGCAGCACGCCGACGAGGAACTCGCGGATGGTCCGGCCGCGCGAGATGCGGGCGATGAAGGTGCCGACGAAGGGCGCCCAGGAGAGCCACCAGGCCCAGTAGAAGATCGTCCACGCGCCGAGCCACTCGGAGTCGGTGAAGGCACCGGTGCGGCTGGCCATCGGCAGCAGGTCGTGCAGGTAGCCGCCGACGCTGGAGGGGATCACGTCGAGGACGTAGACGGTGGGGCCGAGCACGAAGACGAAGAGCATGAGGGTGGCGGCGAGCACGATGTTGATGGTGCTGAGCCACTTCACGCCCTTGTGCAGGCCGGAGAAGGCCGAGAGGACGAAGGCCGCCGAGAGCGAGACGATGATGATCAGCTCTACGGAGGTCGAGTCCTCGATGCCGGTGGTGATGCCCAGGCCCTTGGAGACCTGGAGCGCGCCGAGCCCGAGGCTGGTCGCGGTGCCGAAGACGGTGGCGAAGACGGCCAGCAGGTCGATGGCCTTGCCCGCCCAGCCGTTGGCCCGCTCCTCGCCCATCAGGGGCACGAAGGCGGAGCTGAGGCGGTTGCCGCGGCCCTTGCGGAAGGTCGCGTAGGCGAGGGCGAGGCCGGCGATGCCGTAGATCGCCCACGGGGTGAGCGTCCAGTGGAAGAAGGAGTACTCCATGGCCGCGAGGGCGGCGCCGCCCGTGCCGGGGGCGGCCCCGGTGGCCGGGGGCGGGTTCAGGTAGTGGGTGAGCGGCTCCCCCACCCCGTAGAACATCAGGCCGATGCCCATGCCGGCGCTGAACATCATCGCGATCCACGCGAGGTTGGTGAACTCCGGCTCGGAGTCGTCCCGGCCGAGGCGGATCCGGCCGAAGCGGCTGATGGCGAGCACGACGCACATCACCAGGAAGACGTCGGCGGCGATCACGAACAGCCAGGCGAAGTTGTCCAGCACCCAGGCGAGCGCGGTGCTCGACGCCGTGTCGAACGAACCCTTGGCCAGGGCCGCCCAGGCGACGACGGCCAGCACGGCGATCACCCCGATGGTGACGACCTGCCGGTCGGGTGTGCCGTCCGGGGGACCCTCGGTCCCCCCGGCGGGGGCATCCGGACGTGCCTGTTCCAGTGATTCCGCGCTCATGCGGCCACACTATGCGGGCGTATATCCGTATTTAGGGGCATGGCGCGCCGTGTGTGTCCCAGGCCACTCATGGGCATAGGAGGATCCTCCGGATAAGCTCATGGAGGCGCGACTGCACTGTTCGATAGCAAGGGAATAAGCAAGGTGACGGACGGAGCAGTAACTGAGGCCGCGCGCGTGCTCATCGCCGCGGACAAATTCAAGGGCTCGCTCACGGCCGTTCAGGTCGCGGAGCGGGTGACGGCCGGCCTTCGCAAGGCCGTACCGGACGTGGAGATCGAGACCCTCCCCGTCGCGGACGGCGGCGACGGTACGGTCGCGGCCGCCGTGGCGGCCGGTTTCGAACGCCGGGAGGTACGGGTCACCGGGCCCCTCGGCGACCAGGTCACGGCCGCCTTCGCTCTGCGCGAGGGCACGGCGGTGGTCGAGATGGCGGAGGCCTCCGGGCTCCAGCTGCTGCCGGCGGGCACCTTCGCCCCGCTGACCGCCACCACGTACGGCTCGGGCGAGGTGCTGAAGGCCGCGCTGGACGCGGGCGCCCGCTCGATCGTCTTCGGCGTGGGCGGCAGCGCCACCACCGACGGCGGCGCCGGCATGCTGGCCGCGCTGGGCGCGGTGTTCCTGGACGCGAACGGCGAACCGGTCGGTCCGGGCGGCGGCGCGCTGGCCGGGCTGGCCTCGGCCGACCTGTCGGGGATCGACCCGCGCTTCGCGGAGGTCGACTTCGTGCTGGCCAGCGACGTGGACAACCCGCTGACCGGCCCGAAGGGCTGCGCGGCGGTCTACGGTCCGCAGAAGGGTGCGACGCCGCAGGACGTGGCGACGCTCGACGCGGCGCTGGCGCACTTCGCGGTGGTGCTGGAGAAGTCGATCGGCACGAAGGCCGCCGAGCTCGCGGCCTCCCCGGGCGCGGGCGGCGCGGGCGGCATCGGCTACGGGGCCCTGCTGCTCGGTGCGAGCTTCCGTCCCGGCATCGAGCTGATGCTGGAGGTGCTGGGCTTCGCGCCGGCGCTGGAGCGGGCCACGCTGGTCATTACGGGTGAGGGCTCGCTGGACGAGCAGACCCTGCACGGCAAGGCCCCGGCCGGCGTCGCCGCGGCGGCGCGTGCCGCGGGCAAGCCGGTGGTGGCGGTCTGCGGTCGTCTGCTGCTGGGCCAGGAGGCCCTGGAGGCCGCGGGCATCCGCAAGGCGTACCCCCTGACGGACCTGGAGCCCGACCCGGCCAAGTCCATCCCGAACGCGGGTCCCCTGCTGGAGCGCGTCGCGGAGAACATCGCCGCCGACGTTCTCTGACGGCTGCGGCGCCGTTGCCGGGGCTCCGCCCCGGACCCCGCGCCTCAAACGCCGGCGGGGCTGAGTTTGCGCTACGCGCGCCTCAGCCCCGCCGGCGTTTCCGCTATGGGGCCTCCGTTGCCGCAGCGGCCGCTCCAAACCCCCGCGACAGTGTTAGAAAGGGCTCATGACCGGACGTTTTGGTCGCCAGCCGACCGGGTGGGGCTCGCGCCTGTTCGCGCGCCTGTCCCAGTGGGCGCACAGCGTCGCCGGTCAGGTCTTCGCCCTCCAGGCGGTGATCGTGCTGCTGCTGATCGCCGCCGCCGCGCTGGCGCTGGTGGTCCAGGCCCGGTACGACAGCGAACGCAACGCCGGCGACCGCTCCCTCGCCGCCGCCGAGGCCTTCGCGCACGCCCCCGGCCTCCCGGCCGCCCTGAAGTCGGCCGATCCGACCGCCGCGCTCCAGCCGCTGGCCGATGCCGCCCGGGTGGCTTCGGGCGTGGACTTCATCGCCGTGATGACCACGGACGGGATCCGCTACACCGACTCGCGGCCCGAGCTGATCGGGCAGCGCGCGGTCGGTGACATCGCCCGCGCCGCCGCCGGGGAGTCCTTCACCGAGACGTTCCGGGGCGAGCCCAGCGACGCCGTCCGCGCGGTCGTCCCGGTGCGGGACGCCAGCGGGGCCGTGATCGGGCTGGTGGGCACCGGCATCGAGGTGGAGAACGTGTCCGACGTGGTCGAGGACCAGCTGCCGCTGCTGCTCGGCGCGGCGGCCGGCGCCCTGCTGCTCGGCACGGTCGGCGCGGCCCTGGTCAGCCGGCGGCTGCGGCGCCAGACCCGCGGGCTGGGCGCCGCCGAGATGACCCGGATGAACGAGCACCACGAGGCCGTCCTGCACGCCGTCCGCGAGGGCGTGCTGATCATCGGCGCCGACCACCGGCTCGCCCTCGCCAACGACGAGGCCCGCCGCCTCCTCGACCTGGCGCCCGACGCCGAGGGACGGCACGTGGCCGACCTCGGCCTGGACCCGCAGATCGCCGAGCTGCTGGCCTCCGGGCGGGCGGCGACGGACGAGGTGCACCGGGCGGGCGACCGGCTGCTCGCCGTCAACGTACGGCCCACCAAGGCGTTCTCCGGCGAGCCCTCCGGCACCGTCATGACCCTGCGCGACTCCACCGAGCTCGCCGCCCTCTCCGGGCGGGCCGAGGAGGCCCGCAGCAGGCTCCAGCTGCTGTACGACGCGGGGGTGCGGATCGGGACCACCCTGGACGTGGTGCGCACCGCGGAGGAGCTGTCCGAGGTGGCCGTCCCCCGCTTCGCGGACTTCGTCACGGTGGAGCTGCTGGAGCCGGTGCTGCGCGGTGACGAGCCGCTGGCCGCGGGCCTCTACACGGAGATGCGCCGGGCCGCCATCACCGGGGTGCGGACCGACTCCCCGCTCCAGCCGGTCGGCGACGTCATCCGGTTCGTGGTGCCGACCGCCCCGATGGCCGCGGCGCTGGACGCGGGGCACGGGGTGCTCGCGGGCGACCTGCAGGCCGCGATGGGCTGGCGGGCCGATGACACGGCCGGGACCCGGGTGGCTCTGGACTACGGGCTCCACTCCCTGATCTCCGTACCGCTCCAGGCGCGTGGCGTGGTCCTCGGCATGGCGAACTTCTGGCGGGCGGCGGACACCCCGGACGCCTTCGACGAGGAGGACCTGTCCTTCGCCGAGGAGCTGGGGGCCCGTGCGGCCGTCTCCATCGACAACGCCCGCCGCTTCACCCGGGAGCACGCGACGGCCGTGACGCTCCAGCGCAGCCTGCTGCCCCGGGTGCTGCCCGACCTGAGCGCCGTGGACGTGGCCTTCCGCTACCTGCCCGCGAAGGCGGGGGTGGGCGGGGACTGGTTCGACGTGATCCCGCTGCCCGGGGCCCGGGTGGCCCTGGTGGTCGGCGACGTCGTCGGGCACGGGGTGCACGCGGCCGCGACGATGGGACGGCTGCGGACCGCCGTGCACAACTTCTCCACCCTGGACCTGCCGCCCGACGAGCTGCTCGGCCACCTGGACGAGCTGATCAACCGGATCGACCAGATCGACAACGGCGGCGGCGAGGACCGGCCCGCGGACGGCGACGGTGACGGCGACGGCGACGGCGACGGGATGGGCGAGCCGGCCGGGGTCACCGGCGCGACCTGCCTGTACGCGGTCTACGACCCGGTCTCCAGCCGGTGCGTGATGGCCAGCGCCGGACACCCCGGGCCCGCGCTGGTCGGCCCCGACGGGCGGGTGGAGTTCCCCGAGCTGCCCGCCGGGCTCCCGCTCGGCGTGGGCGGCATGCCCTTCGAGACCACCGAGCTGCGGCTGCCCGAGGGGAGCCGGCTCGTGCTCTTCACCGACGGCCTCGTGGAGGACCGCGACCGGGACTTCGACAGCGGCCTGCGGCTGCTGGGCGAGACCCTCTCCCAGCCCGGCCGCAGCCCCGACCAGGCCTGCTCCGACGTGCTGGCCGCGCTGCTGTTCCCGGTGCCGAGCGACGACATCGCCCTGCTGATCGCGGACACCCGGCGGCTGGAGGCGGACCGGATCGCCGAATGGGAGGTGCCGGGCGAGGCCTCGGCCGTCTCCCGGGTGCGCAACGCGGGCGCCGCGCAGCTCGCCGCGTGGGACCTGGAGGACCTCTCCTTCACCACCGAGCTGATCCTCAGCGAGCTGATCACCAACGCCATCCGGCACGGGAGCGCGCCGGTGCGGGTGCGCCTGCTGCGCGACCGCAGCCTGATCTGCGAGGTCTCCGACGGCAGCAGCACCTCTCCGCACCTGCGGTACGCGGCGACCACCGACGAGGGCGGGCGCGGGCTGTTCCTCGTCGCGCAGTACGCCGAGCGGTGGGGCACCCGCTACACCGACCGGGGCAAGGTGATCTGGGCGGAGCTGCCGCTGACCGGGGGCAAGGAGCCGCCGGCGGCGGTGCCGCTGGACCTGGACGCCCTGGAGGACCTGGCCTGGTGACGCGCCCGCCCCCCGGCCAGGTCCGGAAGAGGCGGCCCAGCGGTCACAGCGGGGAGGTGCGGGCCAGCAGGACCGCCACGTCGTCCTGCGGGGCCACGGGCAGCAGTCTGGCCAGGATCCCGTCGCAGAGCTCCTCCAGTGGCTGCCGGAAGCCGCGCAGGGCCTGCGCGAGCTGGTCCAGGCCCTGGTCGAGGTCCCGGTCGCGGGCCTCGATGAGGCCGTCGGTGTAGAGCACGAGCAGGGTCCCGGGGGGCAGCAGTACCTGCTCGGTGGGGAACTCCCCGGTGCCCGGCCCCGAACCGGGGCCGGGGCCCGTGCCCAGGGGGGTGCCGGGCGGGCCGTCGAGGAAGGTGATGGTCCCGTCCGCGGCGACCACGGCCGGCGGCGGGTGGCCGGCCCGGGCGATCACGCAGCTGCCGGTGGCCGGGTCGTGCACGGCGTAGACGCAGGTGGCCATCTCGTCCTCGCCGAGGTCGGCCACGACGGCGTCGAGGGAGCGCAGCATCTTGTCCGGGGGCACGTCGAGGCGGGCGAGGGTCCGTACGGCCGTGCGCAGCTGGCCCATGACGGCGGCCGCGTGGATGCCGTGGCCCATGACGTCGCCGATGACCAGGCCGGTGCGCCCGCCGGGAAGCTGGATGACGTCGTACCAGTCGCCGCCGACGTCGTGGTCGCTGGCGGGCAGGTAGCGCCCGGTGAGTTCGAGGCCGGTGACCCGGGGCAGCGCGCTGTTGGTGAGGCTGCGCTGGAGGGTGAGGGCGGCCCGGCGCTGGGCGGTGAACATGCGGGCGTTGTCGATGTTGAGGGCGGCGCGCGCGACGAGCTCGTCGATGAGTACGCAGTCCTCCTCGTCGAAGGGCTCGCGGGTGCGCAGCCGGGTCACGGCGACGGCGCCGAGCACCTTGCCGCGGGCGACGAGCGGGACCATCCGGGCGGAGCCGAGGGTGGCCAGGTAGCCGCGCAGGGCGTCCGCGCGGGGGTCGGTGATCAGCGCGGGGATGTCGGAGACGTACAGGTTCATGGGCCGGCCGTCGGTGATGACCTGCTCGTACACGCTCCCGACGGGCAGCTGGAAGGTCTGCCCGGCGGCCAGTTTCGCGGTGGGCGCGTCCGGCTCGGGGAAGGTCGCGGCGAGTCGGCGCAGGACGCCCCGGGCGGAGCCGGCGGCGGCCGTGTCATCGGGGTTCAGTACCGAATCCAGCAGCTGGACGTCGGCCGAGTCGGCGAGCTGCGGTACCAGGACCTCCACGATCTCCTGGGCGGTACGGTGCAGGTCGAGGGTGCTGCCGATGCGCGTGCCGGCCTCCGCGAGGAGGGCGAAGCGGTGCCGGGCCCGTTCGGCGGCGGCCTGGGCGCGCTGGCCCTCGGTGATGTCGATGAGGGAGGCGATCAGGCCGAGGGGGCGGCCGGAGCCGTCGAGCAGGGGGGCGTAGGAGCAGGACCAGGTGTGGTCGTGGTCGGGGTCGGCGGGGGTGCGCCCGGTGCGGCGTACGTCGACGACGGCGGTGCCGCGGTCGAGGACCTGCCGCATGGTCGCCTCCAGCGCGGTCGCGTTGACGCCGGGTACGACCTCGCTGAGGCGTCTGCCGAGGTGCTCGGCGGCGGGGACGCCGTTCATCCGGGCGAGGGCGTCGTTGACCCGGAGGAAGCGCAGGTCGGGGCCGAGGGTGGCGAGGCCGATGGGCGACTGGGTGAAGAGGCTCTGGAGCGCGGCGAGGGAGTCGCGCATGTGGAGGACCTCGGAGGTCTCCACGGCGACGAGCATGGCCCCCGTACGCCCTTGCGGGTCGGCGGCGGGAACGATCCACATCTCCATCGGGACGCGGTGTCCGTCGCGGTGGCGCACGGGCAGGGTGCCGATGACCGTCTCACCGGCCTGGACGCGCCGGGTCAGCTGACCGGCGAGCTCGTGGTTGGTCTCGGGGACGAGCACCTCGGCGCCGATGCGCCCGATGATGTCCTCGGGGCGGTGGCCGAGCAGTTCCTGGGCGGCCAGGGACCACTCCACGACCCGTCCGTCGGCGTCCTCGCGCCACAGGGCGATCGGCAGCAGCTCGCGGAGCACGCCCGCGTACCCGACGGCCGGCACCGGCCGGTCCGGCACCTCGCTCGTCGACTGGTACGTGTCCACTGCACCGACCTCACCCCGGGGGGCCTGATACCTACCGATTCACCCTATCCGAGGCCTGGGCGCGCGGCTCTGCGTCCGGCGGCCCTTCCCGCGCGGGGCCGCTGTTCGGGTGCCTCGGCGCGGCACGCCGGGGCAGAAGGCCCCCAATGCGGTATGTCCCTGTCATGACCGACGCCACGATCGTCTACGTCCACGGCAACGGGAACAAGGTCCGCAAGGAGCTGCTCAAGTCCCAGTGGGACAGGACGCTGTTCGGTACGGACCTGGGGTCCGCCTCCCGGATGGCCTACTGGGCCCCGCTGCGGTACGAGGACCCGCTGCCGGACGACGAGCCCGACCCCCTGGCCGGCGGCCCGGCCCCGGTGGAGGAACTGCTCGCCGCCGGTGCGGCGCGGACCCCCGAGGAGTTCATCGAGCGGACCCTCGCGGAGGCGCGCCGGGAATCCGGCCCGGCGGCCGGGGGCCGGTCGGCGCAGGCCGGCGACGGGGGGCCGGCCCGCGACGAGGGGCTGGCCCGGTGGCTGGCGAAGATGACCTACTCGGCGGAGACCCTCGACCGGTCGTGGGACGGCCCGGCCGGCCGGGCCCCGGCGGACGTGCGCGAGGCACTGCCGCTGCCGGGCTTCCTGCGTTCGCCGGTCTTCGAGAAGCTGGTCGGCCACACCTTCAAGGACGTCCACGCGTACTTCTTCGGCGGGCTCGGCGAGGCCATGCGGGACGTCGTGCGCGCCGAGCTGGCGGACGTGGGCGAGGGGCCGCTGGTCGTGGTCGGGCACAGCCTCGGCTCGATCGTCGCGTACGAGGTGCTGCGCGAGGCGCGCCGGGACGTCAGCCTGTTCGTCACGGTGGGCTGCCCGCTCGGCATCACCGAGATCCAGGACCTCCTCGCCCGGCCCACGGCGGTACCGGCGGGGGTGGCGGCCTGGTGCAACGCCTCGGACCTGCGGGACCTGGTGGCGCTCGACCACTGGCTGCGGCCCGAGTACGGTCCGCCCGCCCTCGTCACCGACCATCTGGTGCGCAACGACAGCGACAACCACCACGGCATCCGCCAGTACCTGGCCTGCGAGCCCGTCCGCAGCCAGGTCAGGGCCCTGTTCGGCCGCCTTGCGACCGGCGGGGGCGGGTGAAACCATCGGTTCGGCGGGTGCACACCGGGACCGGAGGTGTGAGAGATGCGCGGTGGATCACCGGTGGCGACCGGGCCCGAGCAGGTCTTCACGGAGGATCTGCTGGAGGTCGCGGCGCGGGTGCGCGAGCGGCTGGACGCGGAGGTCCCCGAGTCCGGGGAGGAACTGCCCACGCGGGAGGCGGCCGCGCGGATCGGCCGGGCGGCCCGGGACGAGCGGGCGAAGGTGCTCCGGGCGGGGGTGCGCGGGCTGGAGAAGCTGGCCGCGGGGCGCTCGGGCGACGTCGACGACGACGAGTACTTCGGCGTCGAGGCGATCGTGCTCCTGGAGGGCAGGCCGGCCATTCTCGTCCAGGGCCAGGACTTCGCCGCCCAGCAGGGCGACTGGGCGCTGCTGGACGGCCAGCGGGACGCCATCCGGCAGTCGATCGCCCGGGTCGGCCGGGTGGAGGTGTCCGGGCACGCGGAACTGGACTGGCTGGGCGCGGGCTTCCTGGTCTCGCCGTTCGCCGTGATGACCAACCGGCACGTGGCCGCCGAGTTCGCCCGCGCGGACAGCGCGGGCGGTTTCGTCTTCCGGCAGGGCATGGGCGCGCGGATCGACACCGCGGAGGAACTGGGGGCGCCCGCCGCCGACGGCTCGTTCGAGTTCGACGTCACCGAGGTGCTCGGCATGCACCAGGACGTCGACATGGCGCTGCTGCGGGTCTCCCCGGCGAGCAGCGGCGGGGGCGAGCTGCCCTCCCCGCTCGCGCTCGCGGCCGACGCGCCGCCGGATCTGGCCGGCCGGCCCGTGTACGTCGTCGGCTACCCGGCGGCGGACGGGCGGCGGGGCGAACCGGCGGCCATGAGCCGCATCTTCATGGACGTCTACAACGTGAAGCGGCTCCAGCCGGGCACGGCGACCGCCCTCCTCCCCGAGGAAGACGGGGCCGGGGCCGGGTTCACGATGACCCACGACTGCTCCACCCTCGGCGGCAACAGCGGCTCCCCCGTCTTCGACCTCGCCGACCACCGGGTGCTCGGCCTGCACTTCGGCGGGAGGTTCGGCTCCGCCAACTACGCGGTGCCGCTGTTCGAGCTGACGGACGACCCGCTGCTGGAGCGGGCGGAGGTCAACTGGGTGTGAGGACGGCGGCCGCCGGCCGGCTCAGCCCAGGGCGACGGGGGCGCCGACCAGGGAGCCGTACTCGGTCCAGGAGCCGTCGTAGTTCTTGACGTCCGGGTAGCCGAGCAGTTCGTGGAGCGCGAACCAGGTGTGCGAGGAGCGCTCGCCGATGCGGCAGTAGGCGATGACCTCCCGGTCGGGCGTGATGCCCTTGCCCAGGTACAGCATCCGCAGCTCGTCGGCGGACTTGAAGGTGCCGTCGTCGTTGGCCGCCTGCGCCCAGGGGACGTTGGCCGCACCGGGGATGTGCCCGGGCACCTGGGCCTGTTCCTGCGGGAGGTGCGGGGGCGCCAGCTTCTCGCCCCGGTACTCCTCGGGCGAGCGGACGTCGACCATGTGGATCCCGTGGCCCACGTTCTCCAGCACCTCGGGGCGCAGCGCGCGGAACTGCGGGTTCTCCTGACCCGTCACCGTGAAGTCGGTGCGCTCGTACCGCCGGACGTCCAGTGTCATCTCCCGGCTCTCCAGCTCCCACTTCTTGCGGCCGCCGTCGAGCAGCTTGACCCGGTTGAACCCGCGCAGCCGCAGGATCCAGTAGGCGTACGCGGCGAACCAGTTGTTGTTGCCGCCGTAGAGGATCACCGTGGTGTCGTAGCCGACTCCCGCCTCGGCGAGCAGCCGCCCGAGAGCCTCGCGGTCCAGGTAGTCCCGCCCCACGGGGGCGTGCAGGTCGGTGGTCCAGTTCCAGCCCACGGCGCCGGGTATGTGGCCCTGCTCGTAGGCGGTGGTGTCCTCGTCCACGTCGATGACGCGTACCGTCCCGTCGTCCAGGTGCGCGGCCAGCCACTCGGTGTCGACCAGTGTCTCCGGATGGGCGTATCCGTTGCCGCTCATGATCCGCTCCTCTCGTCGTCGTCATGCCTGTGCCATCAGTTCACGTGCTCCGCCCCGGATCACCGCCGTCACGGGGATCCCCGCGCGGTCGAGCAGCCCGGCCGCGATCGTCGCCCGGCGGCCGCTGCCGCACACCACCCAGAGCTCCCCGTCCCGGGGCACCTCGCCGATCCGGTGGGGCAGTTCGGCGAGCGGTACGCGGAGCGTGCCGGGGACGGAGTCCTCCGGGCCCGCCGGACTCTGCGGTCGGACGTCGAGCACCCGCCGGCCGTCGAGGTGCCCGGCCAGTTCGGAGACGTCCGCGGTGCGGAAGGAGCGCAGCGGGCGGCCGGCGGCGGCCCAGGCGCCGACGCCTCCCGCCAGGTAGCCGGCGATGTCCTCGTAGCCGATCCGCAGGAGCTGGGTCACCGCCTCGCGGGCGGCGTCCTCCTCCGGCTGCGGCAGCACCAGGACCAGGCGGGTGCCGAAGGGCACGATCTCGCCGACCAGGGCAGCGAAGCGCTCGTCGAGCTCGTCGCAGAGCGAGTCGGGCAGGTGGGCGGCCGCGAACTCGGCGCGCCCGCGCCCGTCGACGACCTGCGCGCCGCCCCCGGCCAGCCCTTCCACCACGGCCGGGGTGAGCGGCCGGAGGGCGGGCGGGCCGCCGAGCACGCGGGGCCCCTTCCGGTTGATCGGCGCCATGTGGTGGTAGTAGGCGGGGTACGGCGGCAGCCCCATCAGCCGCCCTTGTACGAACTCCGCCTCGTCGCCGCCGGTCAGCGCGGGGTTGGTGCGCCGCTCCGCGCCCACGGTGCTGGTCCGCTCGCCCGCCGCCGGGCCGGCCGCACAGGAGCTGCCCGCGCCGTGCGTGGGCAGCACCCGGGTGGCGTCGGGCAGCAGCGCGAGGCGCCGGAGCGTGCGGAACTGGGCCCGCGCGAGTTCCTCCGTACGCCCGGGGCCGGAGAGGTCGGTGCGGCCCGCGGTGCCGACGAGGAGGCTGCCTCCGGTGAAGACGGCGGTCGGCGACCCGTCGCCGTCGTCGAAGACGAGGTACGAGGTGTGTTCGGCGGTGTGGCCGGGGGTCTCCATGGCCCGCACGGTCACGTCGCCGACGGAGATCTCGTCGTCCTCGGCCAGCGGCAGGTGGTCGAAGGCGTACGGTGCGCGGGCCGGGCCGGCCACGGTGGCGCCGGTCGCCGCGCGGACTTCCAGGGCGCCGGAGACGTAGTCGTTGTGCACGTGGGTCTCCAGCACGTACCGGATCCGCACCCCCCTGGACGTACAGGACTCCAGCAGTTCCCAGCTGTCCCGTTGGGGGTCGACCAGGGCTGCCTCGTCGCCGCTGACGAGCAGGTAGCTGGTGTCGCCGAGCGACGCGGTGGTCATGACTTCGATCTCGCTCATTTCCCTCACCGCCCCGGGACCGGCGTGTTCGGCCCCTGATCGGGGGTGCCCCGTTCGACGTGGCTCAGACGACGACCACCTCGACCGCGGACACCGGGTTGCAGCCGTAGCCCCGGGCGTTCCAGGGCGCCCGCGGCGGCTGGGTGTCGCCGTGTTCGTCGGTCGCGCGGGCCAGGAGCCGGTACGGGCCGGGGCGCGTGGGCGTCCACCGGTAGGACCAGCCGGTCCAGGCGTAGGGCCCGGGCGGGGGTTCCAGTACGGCGTCGGTCCAGTCCCGGTCGCCGAGCCTGCCGAGGTCGCCCCGGTCCGCCTGGGCGTCGTCGCCCTCGTACGAGGCCCTGATCTCGACCCGCCGTACGGGCACCCCGTCGCCGGACCATGCCCGGCCCCGGACGAGGGTCTCGTGGCCGCGGCGGACGGCGGTGTCCGGCTCGGGCTCGGTGATGAGCGACTTGACCCTGACCGTGGTCACGGGCCCTTCGGGGGTGCCGCGCGAGGCGGTGTAGACGTACTCCTCGGCCTGGAAGACCCCGGTGAACGGCTCGGTCACGGCCCGGGCCTCCACCAGCCACTTCACGTCGGCAACGGCGTACCGGCCGGGTACCACCAGGCGGACCGGGGCCCCGTGCTCGGGGGCGAGGGGCTCGCCGTTCATGTGGGTGGCGAGGAGGGTGTCGGGGTGGAGGGCGGCGGAGAGGGGGAGGCTGCGCTCGAAGGCGGTGGGCAGGCCGTGCACGGTGCCGGAGTCCGCCCCGGTGAAGACGATCTCCAGGGCGGCCGGCCGGATCCCGGCGCGGGCGGCGAGGGCGCGGAACGGGACGCCCGCGAAGTGCGCGCAGCCCACGGCTCCCTGGGTCCAGGGCAGGCCCGGTGGGCGGGGGGTCATCATGGCGCGGCCGTTGCCCGCGCATTCCAGGACGCAGTCGAGTTCCCTCCGCTCCAGCCCGAGGAGCTCCTCGTAGCCGATGTCGAAGGGGGCGGCGACGGCGCCGCCGAGCCGCAGGCGCCACAACTGGGGTGTGGTCTGCGGGATGCCGAAGTGGTCGCGTACGAAGAAGGCCCCCACGGGCGTCACCGGCTCGACCAGGGCGGCCGGCGGCGTCTGCGCGTTGTACGGGTCGGACGTGACCGTGTCGGGTGCCCAGGCCGTGGCTCCGGGTCCGCGTGAGATCGACCATGCGGTCATGGCTCCCACCTTCGTTCGGGCTCGCTGCCGAGCACGACGCAGATCCCTTTCAGCTTACGTCCGGGAACCTCTTGACTCTGGACGAATTGGGAGGAAACTCATCTTTACACCGGATCACCGGAAAGAGCCGCAGCCGCCCTCTGAAGACGTTCAGAGGCCCGCGTGACCCTTGTCCAGGCTCTGGCCAGGCCCCCGGCAGACCGCGTTCGACCATGGGAGCCACCTGCGACGGCGGATGGCTCGTGGCATCGACGGGACTGCCGGGGACTGTCTTGTCCGCGGCCGCGTGCCCGACGGGCTCAGCCCATCACCGCGGCGATGCCCCGTGCGAGACACGGGATCCGGTCCCCCGGGATGCCCGCGATGTTGACCCGCCCCGAGGCCGTGCCGTAGATCGCGAACTCCCTGCGCAGCGCGAGCATCTGCGGCGCCGCGAGCGGCAGCATCGAGAACATGCCCTTCTGCCCGGCCAGCACCCGTGCCTGCGCCTCGCAGCCCAGCGCGGTCAGGTGGGCGGTCAGCACGGCCCGGTTGGCCGTGATCCGGCCCCGCATGAGGTCGAGTTCGGCCCGCCAGGCGGCCCGCAGCCCGGCGTCCTCCAGGATCGTCGTCACCACTGCGGCGCCGTGCTCGGGCGGCATCGAGTACTGGGTGCGGGCGGCGTTCTGGAGGGCCGTCTCGGCGTGCCGTGCGGCGCCGGCCGAGGCGCCGAGCACGATGGCGCAGCCGACGCGGTCGCTGTAGAGGCCGAAGTTCTTCGAGCAGCTGACCGCGATCAGCATCTCGGGCACGCGCGCCGCCAGCATCCGGGTGGGCAGCAGGTCGGCCTCCAGGCCGTCGCCGAGCCCGTGGTAGGCGAGGTCCACGAAGGGCACCCAGCCGCGGGTGACGGCCGACTCGGCGAGCGCCTCCCAGTCGTCCAGCAGCGGGTCGACCCCGGTGGGGTTGTGGCAGCAGCCCTGGAGCAGGACCACGTCGTCGCGCCCCGCGGCGCCGAGCTCCCGCAGTACGCCCTCGGTGTCGAAGCGGCCCCGGGCGTCGCGCCAGCCGTAGGTACGCACCTTCAGCCCGGCCGCCTCCAGGATGGGGCGGTGGTTGACGTAGGCGGGGTCGCTGATCCACACCGTGGTGCCCGGCCGGGTCCGGCAGATCAGGTCGGCCAGCAGGCGCAGCGCGCCGGAGCCCGCGACGGTCTGGACGGCCGCGGCCCGCTCCGAGGGGCCGCCGGCGCCCAGGACCATCGTCAGCAGGGCCTTGTTGAAGGCGGTGTTGCCGGACAGGCCCCGGTACTCCTTGGACTCGGAGCGCTCCGCCAGCCGGATCTCGGCCTCCCGCACGGCGGTCATGACGGGGGTGCGGCCCGATTCGTCGCGGTAGACGCCGAGGACGAGGTTGAGGCGTTCGGTGCGCGGGTCGGCGCCGAACTCGTCGGTCAGGACCCACAACGGGTCGGCGGGCGGCGGCGGGAGGAGCTCAAGCATCTGCGGGCACCTTGGGTCGGGGGCGTCGGTTGGCGAGGACGACGCCGGCGGTGATGAGGGGGACGCCGACGAGGACGGCGAGGGTCGGCGACTCGCCGAGTACGGGGATGGCGAGCAGGACCACGGCCACGGGGCTGAGGCTGCCGACGACGGAGCTGCGCTCTGCGCCCAGCCGGCGGATGGCGAAGGCGTACAGCAGGCCGGCGCACAGTCCGACCCCGAGCCCCTGCACGACCAGGAACAGCGCGATGTCGGAGCCGGCCGCCCGTGCGAGGCCCGTCGGGAGCACCCCGGTCAGGACGAGGAGTCCGATGACCGCGAAGGAGGGCAGGCAGAGCAGGCCGATCGACCCGACGGGATCGAGGTCGACCTCCTTGAGCCCGACCGTGTACAGCGCCCACAGCCCGCTGGCCACCAGCAGCGTGCCCGCGCCCGCCAGTACGCCGGTGTCCACGGGGACCACGTAGCGCCAGACGAGGGCGGCCACGCCGACCGCGATCAGCGCGAGCCCGGCCGCCTGCGTGCCGCGGGGCGCGCGGTGCCCGCGGGCGACCATCAGCGCGGAGACGAAGAGCGGGACCATGCCGGGGACGATCGAGCCGACGAAGGCGGCGGAGGTCAGGGCGCCGCCGTGCATCGCCGCGAGGAAGAACGGCACTCCGGCGCCGCACACGATCTTGATCGCGGCGCCCGGCCGGACCGCGGCGATGCGGTGGCGGCGCCGCCACAGGGCGGGGGCGAGCACGACGAGGGGGACGCCGAAGCGCAGCAGGGCGGCGTCGGCCGGCAGCAGGGAGGAGGCGCTGAGCGCGCGGGCGCTGAGCGCGAAGGCGGCCCAGATCGCCACGGTCACCAGCAGGGCGGCCATCCCCTGGGTCTGCGGGGAGAGCCGGTGCCGGCCGGCCGCCGCGGGGTGTGCGGCGGCGGCCGTGGTGTCGATGGCTACCAAGGGTGGTGGCTCCAGCTTCCGGGGCCCGCGGGTTCCGGGACTCGTACACGCGTACGGGATTCCGTACACCCGCAACCGTAGGGCCTGGGCCGGGGCAGTCGATTGCCAGTTCTGCCTCCCGGACATACGTTTGGGGCAGAATCTGCCAAGGAGTGCCGAGGAGTGGCCATGGACGCGGTCGATCTGCAGATCATCCGGGAATTGCAGGCCGACGGGCGGCTGTCCAACCAGGACCTCGCCGACCGCGTCCGCCTCTCCCCCTCGCCCTGCCTGCGGCGGGTCCGGCGCCTGGAGGAGGC
Source organism: Streptomyces sp. NPDC091371 (assembly GCF_040684275.1). Classification (NCBI taxonomy): domain Bacteria; kingdom Bacillati; phylum Actinomycetota; class Actinomycetes; order Kitasatosporales; family Streptomycetaceae; genus Streptomyces; species Streptomyces sp. NPDC091371. The sequence continues at coordinate 63,029 of NZ_JBFBFP010000011.1, read as the reverse complement.
GGGCCTCATCCGCGGCTACACGGCCGTCGTCGACCAGGTCTCCTACGGGCTGCCGATCACCGTGTTCGTCCGGATCCGCCTGGAACGCCACACGGCGGACGCGGTCCGCACCTTCGAGGAGCACGTCCAGGTCATCGAGCACATCCAGGACTGCTACCTGATGGCGGGCAGCAGCGACTACCTGCTCCGGGTGGTCATCGAGGACCTGGAGGCCTACGAATCCCTGGTGCGCGACCGGATCCACGCCATCCCCGGCATCGCCTCGATCGAGTCGAGTTTCGCCTACGGCAGCGTCAAGCAGTCCCGTACCTACCCGCGCCCCACCCCGGGCGCCTCGGCCCGCCGCGTCTGAGGCCGCCGCAGCATCTGGCCGGCGAGCACGGCGGCGGCCGCGAGCCCGTAGGCGACCGTGCCCGTCGCCTCGCCGAGGGCCCGGCCGGTGACGTACGCGGCGGCACCCGCGAGGGCGGTGGCGAGCCATTCCCAGCGGCCGTCGAGGGCCACCAGGGCGATCAGCAGGAGCGCGTACCAGGAGTAGCCGGGCGTCATGAGCAGGAACGCGGACCCGGTCACCAGCAGCGCCCCGCTCCAGGGGCGCTCCGGGTCGCCGCGCCGGATGACGTACGCGACCACCGCCGCCATGACGAGGGCCACGAGCGGCAGCGCCCAGGAGTCGGGGAAGACCAGCCGCAGCAGGGCGTACCGGCCGCGCGCCGACGCGTCCTCGTAGCCCTCCTCCTCGGCGTAGCCGCCCAGGTAGCCGAGGACGGAGGAGTGCGAGCCGAGGACGTACGGCAGGTACACCAGGCCGACGACGGCGGCCGCGGGCAGCAGGACGGCGGCCGCGTCGCGGATCCGCCGCACCCCGGACAGGGCGCCGGGCAGCAGCACCGCGGGCAGCAGCTTCGCGGCGACCGCCAGCCCGAACAGCGCGCCGCCCGCCGCCCGGTGCCGGACGACCACCCCGAGGGCGGCGACGGACAGCAGGACGGCGAGCACGTCGACATGGGCGTTGTTCACCGCCTCGACGGGCACGGCCGGGCACCAGGCCCAGTAGGCGGCGGTACGCGGATCACCGCGCCGGCGCAGGATCAGCACGAGCGCGCCCGCCGTGGCCACGGACAGCAGGGCCGCGCCGGCCTGCAGGGGCCCCAGGTGCCCACCATCCGGCGAGAGGCCGTGGACGAGGAGGAAGTACCCCTCGGCCACGGGCGGGTAGACGGTGTGCACCTGCGGCCGGTTGATCCGCGTGCACACCCCGGGGGAGACGGGCGCCAGGTCCGGACCGGCGCAGGCGGCGGCCCCCTGCGGGAAGAGCCAGCGGTCCCGCAGCGCCAGCAGCTCGGGATCGGCCGGGGCGTGGTCGTACGGGGAGATCCCCGCCGCCTGGACCCGGCCGTCCCAGGCGTAGCGGAAGGAGTCGGTGCTGGTGCGGGGGGCCGCGACCAGCCCGGTGGCGGCCACCACCACGGAGCCGGCCAGCACCAGCGGGACGACGTGGCGCGCGGGCACCGCCCGCAGCGCCCACACGGCCGCGGCGAACAGCGCCCAGCAGGCCGCGTACCACCAGGACAGCCCGGCCGGGTCCGTGAAGTAGCCGTCCTTGCGGACCGTGCACACCAGGACGGCGGCCAGGGCGGCCAGGAGGACGGCCGGGACGGCCGTACGGGAGCGCGGGCGCGGGTTCGGGCCGGTGCCGGTCCTCGTGCCGATCCGCGGGCCGGCCCCGGGGCGGAGGCTCTGCATGGCAAGAGCCTGGCACCTGTACACCGGCGGAGCGGCCCGGCACGGCCCGGTGTCCGCGATCCGTAAGGTGTCGGATCCACCGCTCGGCTCCGGACGGCGCTGTGATGGACGCCATGACCAAGCGAGCCCGTCGGCGCCCCGCCCTCCCGCGCGCCCTTCCGTCCGTCAGACCGCCCTCGTTCGGAGGCCGCCTGCACGACGCCCGTACCGCGACCGCCGTCGGACGGTGGCTGGGCGCCGCCTTCGCGGTGTGCTTCGTGACCGGGCTGATCAGCCACTACCTCCAGCATCCGCCCGGCTGGCTCGCGAACGGCCTGCCCGGCCGGCCGGTGTGGGGGTACCGGCTCACCCAGGGGCTGCACGTCGCCTCGGGGCTGGCGGCGATCGTGCTGCTGCTCGCCAAACTGTGGGCGGTCTATCCGAGGCTGTTCGTCTGGCCGCCGGTGCGGTCCGTGCGGCACGCGCTGGAGCGGCTCTCGGTGGCGGTGCTGGTGGCGACGGCCGTCTTCCAGGTGTTCACCGGGCTGCTGAACATCGTCGAGTGGTATCCGTGGCCGTTCCCGTTCGTCCAGACGCACTTCGCGGTGGCGTGGGTGGTGGCGGGCTCGATCCTGCTGCACGTCGCGGTCAAGGCCCGTGAGATCCGGGCGCATTGGAGCCGCCGCTCGGCCGGCACCCTGGCCCTGCCCGCCGAGGACGCCCCGGACCGGCGCGCGCTGCTGCTGGGGGTCGGCGCGGCGGTGGGCGCGGTGACCCTGACCACCGTGGGGCAGGCCTTCACCCCGCTGAAGCGGCTGGACCTGCTGGCGCCGCGCCATCCCGACATCGGGCCGCAGGGCCTGCCGGTCAACCGCACGGTGGCCGCGGCCGGCGTGACACAGGCGGCGCTGCGCGACTGGCGGCTGGAGGTGGCCGGCCCGCACCCCTACACCCTGACGCTGGATCAGCTGCGGGCGCTGCCGCAGACGCACGCCCGGCTGCCGATCTCCTGCGTGGAGGGCTGGAGCGTGGAGGCCCGCTGGGCGGGGGTGCCCGTACGGGACCTGGTGGCGCGGGCCGGCGGGCGGCCCGGGTGCGGGGTGCGGGTGGTCTCCCTCGAAGTGGCCGGCGCCTACCGGGTGATGGAAATGGGGGCGGAGTACGTACGCGACCCGCTGACCCTGCTGGCCCTCACCCTGAACGGGCAGGTGCTGGAGCCCGATCACGGCTACCCGGCGCGGATCATCGCGCCGAACCGGCCGGGCGTACTGCAGACGAAGTGGGTCACCCGGCTGGAGGTGCTGTGAAGGCGTCGGACGTGCTGCGGTGGTCGCTGGGCGCTGCGGGCCTGCTGCTGATCGGGATCGGCGGATGGCAGCTCTCACGGCTGCCGGCCCCCGGGGACGTGGGCGTCTGGCTGGTCGGCGCGCTCGTCCTGCACGACGGGCTGATCGCGCCGCTGGTCCTGGCCGTCGGCCTCCTGATCGCCGCCGGGCCCGCCCGGGGGGTGCTGCGAGGGGCCCTCGTCACGGGAGGCTCACTGCTGCTGATCACGCTGCCGCTGCTGGTACGGCCGGGCGCACCGGCCAACCCGTCGGCGCTGCCGCTGCCGTACGCCCGCAACCTGCTGCTCGTGCTCGGCGCGGTCGCGGTGGTGGCGGCCGCGGCGGTGCTCCTGGGGTGGTGGCGCCGCCGCCCGCGCCGAGGCGGCAGCGCCGGCACTCAGGCCGGCTGAGGCGCCCGGGTCAGCGCGACGAAGACCCGCCCCGCCACCGACCACTGCCCCGGGCACGCCCAGCCGGCCGCCCCGGCGTGCCGGCGCAGGGCCCGGGCGCCGACCCGGGCCCACGGGAAGGGCGCGCCGAGGCGGCCGCGGCCGTCGTCGAGGCGGACCTCGCAGGTGTCGTCCACGTCCACCGCCAGGCATTCCGCGATGACGGCCGCGCCGGGGCCGGTCAGTTCGTCCAGCCGCCGCAGCAGGGCGGCCGGGTCTCCGCCGATGCCGATGTTGCCGTCCATGAGCAGCGTCGTGTCCCAGCGCCCCTCGCCGGGCAGCGGCTCGAACACGGAGCGGCACAGGGCGAGCCCGCCGAGGCGTCCGGTGTGGGCCACCGCTTCCGGGCTCACGTCGATGCCCAGGGCGCGGTGGCCGCGGGCCGCGAGGGCGGCGACCAGCCGGCCGGGGCCGCATCCGATGTCGAGCACCGCGCCCCGGCACCGGCCGAGGACGCTGAGGTCCGCGGCGTCCGGGGCGGCGCACCAGCGCTCCACCTCCAGCGGCAGCAGCCAGCCATCGGTGCGGCGCAGGTAGAGCGGGCCTCGTCCGGTGCGCAGCGCGTCGGCGTACGGGTCCGCCCGCCAGGCGGTGGGTTCCGCGGGGGCGCGGCCGAGGGCGGTCATACGCGTACGGCCCCCTCGCCGGTCAGCCGCGCGTGCAGGGCCGCGAAGCGCCCGCCGGGGGCTTCGGCGGCCACCAGCCGCGCGTCCTCTGCGGTGTCCACGTCCCGCAGCAGCGGCAGCCGGCCGATGCGCAACCCGGCGTCCGCCAGCCGCGCGTACTGCGCGGCGCCGGTCCCGGGTACGGACATGGGTACGCCGCGCAGCAGCGCGGGGTCGGGCCGCGCCAGGCCCAGTGCCCAGAAGCCGCCGTCGACGGCCGGGCCGAACCAGGCGTCGTACGCCTCCCAGTCGGGCGGGGCCAGCAGCCCGGGGGTGACCTGCGGGGTGTCCATGCCGATGAGCAGGGCCGGGCCGGTGCACCCGGCGAAGGCGTCGGCGAGCCGCTCGTCGAGGCCGCCGCCGCACTGCGGGACCACCTCGAAGCCGGCCGGCAGCCAGGGGCCGGGCCGCCCGTCGAGCACCAGGACGCGCCGCGCGGCCGGGGTGGCGGCGACGGCCGCGAGGGTGTCGGCGAGCGCGGCCCCGGCCAGGGAGGCGGCCTCTTCCGGGGTGAACGGCGGGGTCAGCCGCGTCTTCACCCGCCCCGGCAGGGGCTCCTTGGCGATGACGAGCAGCGTGGTCACGCCGTCCCCCCGCTCTCGGGACCGGACACCCGGCCGCGCTCGGGCGCCACCCGGGCCGCGGCGGCCGGTTCGGCCAGTACGCGGCTCATGTCGCGCACGGCCTGCCAGGTGCCCCGCCAGGTGCCGGTGACCTTGGACTTGCCCGCGCGGGGCAGGTACGGGACGTCCACCTCGCGTACCCGCCATCCGGCGTCGGCGGCCCGTACGACCATCTGCAGCGGGTAGCCGCTGCGCCGGTCGGTCAGGCCCAGCGCGAGCAGTGCCTCGCGCCGGGCCGCCCGCATCGGGCCGATGTCGTGCAGGCGCAGCCCGGTGCGGCGCCGCAGCATGCGCGCGACCGCCAGGTTCCCGGCCCGCGCGTGGGCCGGCCAGGCGCCCCGCCCCTGCGGCCGGCGGCGGCCCAGCACGAGGTCGGCCCCGCCGCCCTCCACGATCGACACGAACCGCTCCAGCAGCCCGGGGTCGAGGGAGGCGTCGCAGTCGCAGAAGCAGACGGTGTCCGCCTCCGCCGCCAGCAGCCCCGCGTGGCAGGCCGCGCCGAACCCGCGGCGCGCTTCGTGCACGACGGTCGCGCCGAGGTCCCGCGCGATGGCGGCGGACCCGTCGTCGGAGCCGTTGTCGACCACGACGGCCCGCCAGCCGGCGGGGATGCGGGCGAGCACCCAGGGCAGCGCCCCGGCCTCGTTCAGACAGGGAAGTACGACGTCTACGGTCACGGGTTTCACCGTATGGATCCGGCCGAGGCCGAGGGCCCTTCGACTCCTTACGAAACGCGGACGTCACCCTCCCCGCGGCCGCCCCGCCACCACGGCCGCCGCGCCGGATGGGACGCTGTGTGCCATGAGCGTGCAACCCCCTCCCTCCCCCGCAGGCCGCGTCCTGGTCGTCGACGACGACCCGACGGTCGCCGAGGTCGTCACCGGATACCTGGAGCGGGCCGGCTACACCGTGGAGCACGCCGCGGACGGCCTCACCGCCCTCGCGGTCGCGCAGCGCACCTGGCCGGACCTCGTCGTCCTGGACCTGATGCTGCCGGGCCTCGACGGGCTGGAGGTGTGCCGCAGGCTCCGCGCCCTCGCGCCCGTGCCGGTGGTGATGCTGACCGCGCGCGGCGACGAGGACGACCGGATCGCCGGACTGGAACTGGGCGCCGACGACTACGTCACCAAGCCCTTCAGCCCGCGCGAGCTCGTCCTGCGCGTCGAGTCCGTACTGCGCCGCGGACGCGCACTCCCCGCGGCCACTCCCGCGGGGCAGCGCACGCTGAACGGCGGCGGCCTGACCCTCGACCCGGGCCCCCGCCGGGCCTCCAAGCACGGGCGGGAACTCGCGCTCACCCTCCGCGAGTTCGACCTCCTCGCGCACTTCCTGCGCCACCCGGGGCTCGCCCTCGGCCGTGAGCAGCTGATGCGGGACGTGTGGGGCTGGGACTTCGGCGACCTGTCCACCGTCACCGTCCACGTGCGCCGGCTGCGCGCCAAGGTCGAGGAGGATCCGGCCGCGCCGCGGCTCATCCAGACCGTGTGGGGCGTCGGCTACCGCTTCGATCCCTCATGAACGACCTCCTGCTGATCGCGGCGTTCGCCCTCGGCGGGGCCGGCTGCGCCGGCCTCCTCGGCGCCCTCGCCCTCCGCCTGCTGCGCCACCGCTCGGTCACGGTCGCCCTCACCGTGGTGGCCGCGGTCGCGACGACCGCCATGCTGGCCGGCACCCTGTCCGTCGCCCGGGCGATGTTCCTCTCCCCGCACGACCTCACCGTGGTCACGCTCGTCGTGGCGATGGCCGCCGTGGTCTCGCTGGCCACCGCACTCCTCCTGGGACGCTGGGTCGTGGCCCGCAGCCGCGATCTCACGCTCGCCGCCCGCGAGTTCGGGGACGGGGGCAGCTTCGCGGCGCCGGCCGTCCCGGCCACCGCCGAACTCGCGGGCCTCTCCCGGGAGTTGGCGGCCACCAGCGCCAAACTGGCCGCCTCCCGGGAACGCGAGCGGGCCCTGGAGACCTCGCGCCGCGAGCTCGTCGCCTGGATCTCCCACGACCTGCGCACCCCGCTGGCCGGGCTGCGCGCCATGTCGGAGGCGCTGGAGGACGGCATGGCCGCGGACCCGGCCCGCTACCACCGGCAGATCCGTACCGAGGTCGAGCGGCTGAACACCATGGTCGGAGACCTCTTCGAGCTGTCCCGCATCCACGCGGGCGCGCTCACCCTCGCCCCGACCCGGATGTCGGTCTACGACCTGGTGGGCGACGCGCTGTCCGGCGCGCACGCGCTCGCCGACGAGCACGGGGTCCGCCTGGTGGGAGGCCGGGTCGAATCAGTACCGGTGGAGGTGGACGGCAAGGAGATGACCCGGGTCCTCGCCAACCTGCTGGTCAACGCCATCCGCCACACGCCGGCCGACGGCACCGTGGCCATCGCGGCCGAACGCCGCCTCACCACGGTCGTCCTGTCCGTCACGGACGGCTGCGGCGGCATCCCGGACGAGGACCTCCCCCGCGTCTTCGACACCGGCTGGCGCGGCACCGCCGCCCGCACACCCCCGGCGGGAGCCGGCCTGGGCCTCGCCATCGTCCGCGGCATCGTCGAGGCCCACGCGGGCCACACCCACGTCCACAACGTCCCGGGCGGCTGCCGCTTCGAGGTAACCCTGCCGCTGCCTGCGTAGGGCGCGCGCCCGGCCCCGGCGGCCCCCTGGGTGCGGGCCGCTGCGCGGGGCCTTCCCCCACCCCGCCCCTTCCCGAAACCGGGGCTCCGCCCCAGACCCCGGTCCTCAAACGCCGGACGGGCTGGAGGGTGCGGCCCGGCCTGAAAGACCTGGGGCTCCGCCCCGGACCCCGCGCCCCCCCTACGCCGGCTGCGCCGAAGCCGCCGACGCCCGCTGTTCCGCGTGGGCGAACTCCCGCATGCCCTCCGCGAAGGCGACCTCCGGCCGCCACCCCAGTTCCGTGCGCAGACGGCGCGAGTCCGCCGTGATGTGCCGTACGTCGCCCAGCCGGTACTCCCCCGTGACCACCGGGGCGGGCCCCCCGTGGGCACCCGCGAGCGCCCGCGCCATCTCCCCGATGGTCTGCGGCTCGCCGCTGCCCGTGTTGTACGCGACCAGCGAGCCGGCCGCCCGGCCGCCGACCCCCTCCAGCGCCACCGCATTGGCCGCGGCCACGTCCCGTACGTGGACGAAGTCCCGCCGCTGGCCCCCGTCCTCGAACACCCGCGGCGCCTCCCCGCGGGCCAGCGCCGAGCGGAAGAAGGAGGCCACCCCGGCGTACGGGGTGTCCCTCGGCATCCCCGGCCCGTACACGTTGTGGTAGCGCAGGGCCACCGCCCGGCCGTCCACGCACCGCGCCCAGGAGGCGGCCAGGTGCTCCTGCGCCAGCTTCGTCGTCGCGTACACGTTGCGCGGATCCACCGGGGCGTCCTCGTCCACCAGCCCCGGGACCAGCTCCGCCCCGCACTTCGGGCAGCGCGGCTCGAACCGCCCCGCCTCCAGGTCCGCGACCTCCCGCGGCCCGGGCCGTACGACGCCGTCGCGCGGGCACTCGTACCGCCCCTCCCCGTACACGACCATCGACCCGGCCAGCACCAGCCGGCCGATGCCCGCCTCCGCCATGCCCGCCAGCAGCACCGCCGTACCGAGGTCGTTGCAGCCGACGTACGCGGGCGCGTCCGCGAAGTCCTTGCCGAGCCCGACCATCGCGGCCTGGTGGCACACCGCGTCGACGCCGCGCAGTGCGGCCCGTACGGCCTCCGCGTCGCGCACGTCCGCGCGTACCAGCTCCGCGTCGGGCAACCGCGGCGGCCCGGGGTGGGCGGCGGGCAGCAACGCGTCGAGCACCACCGGCTGGTGCCCGCGCCCGTTCAGTGCCGTGACGATGTGCGCGCCGATGAACCCGGCGCCTCCCGTGACCAGTACTCGCATCCCGCGGACGTTACGCAGACGCCCGCCCGCGCGCCCCGTTCCACGCCGTCACGTAAGACTTCCGTCACCGGCCGGAGCCACCCCGCGACGACACGGGGGCCGTCCGCGCGCCGGAAGAGCACCCCGGGGGCGGAACCGTCGTACGGTTCGACCACACCGGCTTCGTCGAGGGGCGCCATGACGTACGACGAGGGCCTGGCCCAGCGCATCCGGGAACACCTGGGCGCCGGGGCGGGCCTCACGGAGAAGCGCATGTTCGGCGGGCTGGCCCTGCTCCTGCACGGGAACATGGCCGTCGGCGTGATCGGGGACGAGCTGATCGTCCGCGTCGGCCCCGAGGCCACGGACGCCGCCCTCGACCGGCCGGGCGCCCGGGTGTTCGACTTCTCCGGCCGTCCGATGCGCGGCTGGGTCACCGTCGCGCCGGAGGGCCTCGCCGAGGACTCGGCGCTCGGCGAGTGGATCGACCGGGGCGTCGCGTTCGCCGCGACCCTTCCACCCAAGTAGCACCCGGCCACACCCCGCACACCGGCCCGCAGCGGGCCGCCCTCCGGCGGTCCGCCCACCGGCATGCCCGCGCGCCCTCCGCCGCACACGTCCGCAGCCACCCCACCCCTACCCGCCAGTACCGCATTTGCCAGGCAATTCCAGGATTTCCCCCTTACTTGCACGCTTATCTGACTGATACATTCCGCAAGCGCAATCCGCCCCTCTCCTCGCGGCACGGCCCTCCACGACCTGGATCCGCCACTGCCGCCGCTTCCGCTGCCCCGCCGCCCCAGGCCGGGCAGACCCACTTCCGAAAGAGGGAATCCGATGCGAAAGACGCTCCTGCGGCGTCCCGCCGCCGGGAAGACGCTGGTCATCGGCGCACTGATGGCCATGGCCGTACCGGGCATCGCTGCCGTCCCTCACCCAGACGGCCACCCTCGTCCAGGGCCCCCGCTTCGGACAGTGCCGGCTGGACCGGTAACCGAAGTCGCGTCGACGGGCACGTGCGGCGCAGGCCGCGCATGCCCGTCGGCCGTATCGGCCGAGGGGCGCAGCGGCCGGCCGTGGCGGCCGGTGGCGGGGCCGCCCGGCCCGCTGCGGGCACGCCGGCCGGCTGGGGCCGCTGGAGACCACGGCGGGCGGGTGCGTGGGCCGGCCGGCGCGGTCAGCCCAGGGCGGTTGCGAAGGTCTCGTACGCCACCGGGTCGTAGAGGACGAAGTACACCTCTTCGACCGACGTGGCGGCGGCCCGGACCGTTTCCACCGCGATGCGGGCCCCGTCGTCCATCGGCCAGCCGTAGACGCCCGTGGACACGGCCGGGAAGGCCACCGTACGGGCGCCCAGCTCGTCCGCCACCCGGAGCGACTCCCGGTAGCAGGAAGCCAGCAGCTCCGAGCGGTCCTCGTCCCGCGACCAGACCGGCCCGACGGTGTGGATCACCCAGCGGGCCGAGAGCCGGCCCGCGGTGGTGGCGACGGCGCGGCCGGTCGGGAGGCCCTTGCCGTAGTGCGAGCGGCGCAGGTCCTGGCAGGCGGCGAGGATCTCCGGGCCGCCGCGGCGGTGGATGGCGCCGTCCACTCCCCCTCCGCCGAGGAGTGAGGAGTTCGCAGCATTGACGATCGCGTCCACGTGCTGGGTCGTGATGTCCCCCTGAACCAGGGTCACTCGCACCATGATCGGGCCTCTCTCGTTCGTGGTCGTCTCGTCGGCACCTCAGGAGGCGGCGCGCAGCCGGCGCCAGACCGCCTTGGCCGCGTTGTGGCCGGACATCCCGTGGACGCCCGGACCCGGCGGGGTCGCGGAGGAGCACAGGAAGACCGCCGGGTGGGCCGTCGCGTACGGGGTGAGGGACAGCTTCGGCCGCAGCAGGAGCTGGAGTCCGGCGGCGGAGCCGCACGCGATGTCCCCGCCGACGTAGTTGGGGTTGCGGGCGGCGAGCTGGGGCGGGCCGGCCGTGGCGCGAGCCAGGACCAGGTCGCGGAAGCCCGGGGCGAAGCGCTCCAGTTGGCGTTCGACGGCTTCGGTGAGGTCGCCGTCCCAGCCCGCGGGGACGTGTCCGTACGCCCAGAGCACGTGCTTGCCGTCGGGGGCCCGGCCCGGGTCGACGAGGCTGGGCTGCGCCGTGATGAGGAAGGGGTTGCGCGGGGCCCGGCCGCCGGAGGCGAGCTGGAGGGCCGCGTCGATGTCCCGGGTACCCGGGCCGATCTGGACGGTGCCGGCCCGGCGCGGCTCCTCGGCGGTCCACGGGACGGGGCCGTCCAGCGCGTAGTCGATCTTGAACACGGAGGCGCCGTACTTGTAGCCGTCGTACGCGCGCCCCAGGCGGGCGATCCTGGCCAGCGCGGTCGGCGAGGTGTCGAAGACGTACGCCCGGGCCGGCGGGAGGTCGTCGAGCCGCTTGACCTCGAAGCCGGTGTGGATGGTGCCGCCGAGGTCGCGCAGGTACGCGGCGAGCGCGTCGGAGATCGACTGCGAGCCGCCGCGCGGCACGGGCCAGCCGTTCGCGTGCGCGGCGAGGGCGAAGACCAGGCCCACGGCCCCGGTGGCGACCCCGCCGAGCGGGGCGATGACGTGCGCGACGAGCCCGGCGAACAGCGCCCGCGCCCGGTCGTCCCGGAAGCGGCGCAGCAGCCAGGTGGCGGGCGGCAGCCCGGCGAGCCCGAAGCGGGCCAGGGTGAGGGGGTCCCGGGGCAGCGCGGTGCTCGGCAGGGACATGAAGTCCCGGGCGAGGGTGTCCCACTTGCCGAGGAAGGGCTCGACGAGGCGCCGGTACGTGCCCGCGTCGCGCGGCCCGAAGGACGCCGCGGTCTCCGCGACCGAGCGGGACAGCACGGCGGCCGTGCCGTCGTCGAAGGGGTGCGCCATGGGCAGCGGGGCGTGCAGCCACTCCAGCCCGTACCGCTTCAGCGGCATCGTCGCGAAGACCGGCGAGCCGATGCCGAGCGGGTGCACGGCCGAACACGGATCGTGCCGGAAGCCCGGGAGGGTGAGCTCCTCGGTCCTGGCCCCGCCGCCGACCGTCTCCCCGGCCTCGAAAACGGCAACGGAGAAGCCGCGCCGGGCCAGTTCCACGGCGGCCGTCAGCCCGTTGGGCCCCGCCCCCACCACGACCGCATCGAGAATCGACGGCACTTGCGACTCCTTCGTCCGGCGGCGCCTGCGCCTCCAGGATATTGCGCCCTCACCGTCCGCCCGCACGGATGCGGCCGTGGCGGGCGGGCGTGGGCTCTGCCTACGCGCCGCGCAGCAGGTCCCGGATCCGTACGGTGGTGGGCTCGTCACGGCCGACCGCGAACGGCAGCGCGTTGTCCCGGTCCACCCGGAAGGGGACCCCGTCGACGGTGCTGTGCGCGCCGCCCGCCTCGGTGACCAGCAGCAGACCCGCCGCGTGGTCCCAGGCGGAGGGCCAGGTGAAGGCCAGGCCGTCCATCTCGCCGCGGGCCACCTTCAGGTACTCCAGGCCCGCCGAACCGCAGGGCCGGGCAGCGACCCCGGGCACCTCCAGCCGGCCCAGGACGCGCTTGTGCTCGTCGGAGGTGTACAGCGGGTGGGCGATGGCGACGCGCAGGTCGGCGCCCGCCTCGGGCGAACCGCACTGGATCCGCTCGCCGTTGACGTACGCGCCCTCCCCCCGCACGGCGGTGGCCAGCTCGTCCAGGGCGGGCGCGAAGGTCCAGGAGGCGAGGATCTCCCCGTGGTGGGCCAGCGCCACCAGGGTGCAGAAGGCCGGGTCGCCGGCGACGAACTGCCGGGTGCCGTCGACCGGGTCGACGATCCACACCGGGGCGTCCCCGCGCAGCGCCCCGTACACCGTCGGGTCGGCGTGCACGGCCTCCTCGCCGACCACGGCGGAGCCGGGCAGCAGCCGGGTGAGGGAGGCCGTCAGGTGCTCCTCGGCCTTGCGGTCGGCGACGGTCACCAGGTCGTGCGGGCCGCTCTTCTCGTCGACCTCGTGCTCGGCCAGCTGCCGGAACCTCGGCATGATCTCGACCGCCGCCGCCTTGCGGACGGCTTCTTCGACATCGGGCAGGCCCTTGGCCAGGAACTCATTGATCATGCCCCCAGCAAAGCACGCCCGACCGACAAACCCCACCGACGGTCCGGGACGGCAGCCCGGACACCAGGTGTACCCGAGGTGAACCGGCCCGGTGCGGGGCCTCCTTCGAGGGCGGTCCGCGGGTCAGCGCCACCTCGTGGGCGGACGTACCGTCCGGCGCCTCGGTGCGCAGCCGGTCGGCGTCCTCAGCCACCGCGACAGCCGTCCGGCCGCGGCGGAGCACCGTGGCGAACGCCACGGCACGGGCGCACTCCTGGTGTCCGCCCCGAGCGGTGCACCGGTCTCCAACAGGCGCAGCAGCTCCCGGGCGTCGTCACCCTTCACGTCGACGGCGTGCTCGGCCAGATGGGCGCGCAGGGCGACGGTCTGCTCGGGGGGCGCTCCCTCGCCCTCCAGGAGCTGGAGGATCCGCCGGTACGAACGCTCCGGGTAGCAGAGCTGTTCGGCCAGGGCGATGGCCCGGTCGGCGACCCCGGAGTCCACCACACCCGCCGAGGCGGCCGCACGGCAGGACGCCCGGATGTTGACCATCGGCTCCGATGACTTCTGGTAGCGGCCGTCCGACTCCGCGTACGCCAGGGCGACTTCGTCATCGCCGCCCAGCCGGCCGTCGGCATACGCCCGGAAGACACCCCCGACGCCGCGCATGCCCCAGGGGTGCAGCTCTGCGGCGCACAGGGCCCCCACGCTCGACGAACCCAGCACGATCACGCCGGCTTCCATGACGCACAGGATCTCCCTGTGCCAGACGGGGAGCGGCTGGGCGGACTCCCCGTCGACCAGCCCCACGACGCGGACGTCGTCGTACAGCATCGCGGAGATCAGGTCGCCCTTGCGGGCGGGCGGCCGGATGAGCGCGGAAGGGCAGAGCGCCGCGGCCTCGTTCCGGCCCAGGGTCGGCCCCAGGAACACGACCGCCTTCCCGCCCGCCTTGCCGCCCGCCTTCCCGCCCGCCATTCCAGCCGCCTCCATGGCCTCCCCCATCACTCCCCCGTTCCCCGGCGAAGGGCACGCCCCGATGCTGATGCACCCGGCTGCTCGGCGTCAACGATCGATTCCAGTCAGTAAATGATCATTGACTGCCTTTCAACCCTCGCGCCGATACGATCAGTTGCGCGACGCATCAGCGATCGCCTCGTGGCCGCAAACGATCGTTGAGGCGGCTTTGGATGCGGGCTAGGCTCACCTGCGCATACCGACTTCGATCCGCTGCGCCCCGCAGGAGTACCCAGGTGGACCCCAATCCGTCTCTGCCGGAGACACTCGACCGCCTCGAGGCCCTCATCCGGGAGCGGCGCCTGGAGCGCTCGGAACTGCTGGACCCGGAGGAACTGGCAGCCAGGACGGCACTGCCGGAAGAAACGATTCGCACCCTGCTCCAGGGCGGCGAACCGCCGGCCGACACGGTCAACGACCGCGTCCGCGCCCGGATCAGCACGCTGGCGGACGCCTATCTGGCACGTACGGGAGTGCGCATGTCGGAGCTTGCCGGGAGGATTTCCCGGCAGTCGGGGGTCTCCGGGTTCTGGGCACGGCAGGTGTGCAGTGGCGAAAAGGTGCCCAGCGTCGAGTTCCTGCACGCACTGGTGGACTTCTTCGACGTCGCGGGAGGGGAGGCCTTCTTCACCGTCCCGCCCGCCGAGGCCCTCAACCGCGCGCTGCTGCCCCTCCTCGCTTCACTGCAACCGGCGCAGGCGGCGCTGCCGTCCGGCGCCGGCCCGCTGGCAGCCGTGCGGTCGGAACACGGCGACATCCGGGGCCTCGCCCTGCGGCGCGCGCACGATCTGCCGGAGGAGCGGTGGCACGTGCTCAGCGCGACCTTGAACGCCCTGCTGGAGCTCGACGAGCGTGAAGGTGAGCAATGAGGACCGGGCCCAGAGCGATGCGGAAGCTCAGTACGCACATCGTGCGGAACCTGGTGCCGCCGGCGGACGAGGCTCTCCTCGTACCCTCGATCGGCCGGGTCCTCAGCGAGTTACGAGGACGGCCCGTCCGGCTGCGCGAGGCGGCGTTCCCGCCCGCGACCGCCAGCGGACTGTGGATCGACCGCGCGAGTCACGACCTGATCGTCTACGAGGAGAACACCGATCCCGAGCACCAACTCGTGATCATCGGCCACGAGGCGTGGCACATGTTCCAAGGCCACGGACGCTCCGGCCATGACCACGGCCCCGCCGCGACCCGCTCCGGAGGGCCGCCGGCAGGCCGAGCGCTGGCGGAGTTCGTCGCGCGCGTCGCCGATGCCGACGGCAGCGAGCTGCCCCAGGCCGAACGGACGGACATCGCGATCCACCTGGCCTCTCGGGCCGACACCCCCGAAGCACGTGAGGAAGAAGAGGCCGAGCACTTCGGCATCCGGTTCGCCACGGACGTGAAAGCGGCCCTGGCAGGGGCCTGCGGTGCCACTGATCCGCAGAACCTCGCCGGGCGCATCCAGAGCTCCATGGCACACCGCTTCCCACGGGCCTGAGCGTTCACCTCAGGCTTCTCTCTCACCACACCCGCATCGAGGACAGGCAGCAAGGTGGCATCCGGAACCAGCAGTCTCAGCTTCTACATCTGCGGGATCATGCTGCTGCTGGTCTGCGCCCTGAAAGTCCCCGCCCTGCTCCGCCGGCGGCACGACACGCTGCTCCGCGCGGCCTGTCTGCTGCTCTTCGCGGCGGGCTGCCTGATGATCTTCGCCGCTCCGGCCTCGATCGTCGCGCTCAACGGGTTCACCGGCATCCCCAATTTCGCCGCCCCCGTGGTGTACGCGACCATGACCGCGTTCGCCGGGGCGAGCCTCCTGCTGATCATCAACTGGAGGCCGGCGGCCCCGGACGGGACGCACCGCTTCTCGCGCCTGTGCGTGTACGCCTACACCCTGGCGACCATTGCCGTCGTCGGCTTCTTCTGGGCCGGGGACGCTCCCGTCGAGCAAGTGACCCTCTTCGACGCCCATTACGCGAACACGCCCTACATCAGGGAAATGATCGTCACCTATCTGGTCGCACAGGGCGTGGCGATGATCGCCGCGAGCATCCTGTGCTGGCGGTGGTCCGGAGAGGTCCGCGGGTCGCTGCGGGCGGGGCTGCGCATCCTCGCCCCCGCCTACCTGATCAACGCGTGTTACGACGTCATGAGGCTGGTCGCGGTGGCTGCCCGGTGGACGGGGCACGACCTGGACTTCCTCGTCGACGAGGTGTCCCCCCTCCTCGCCGCTCCGACCTCGGTCCTCGGTGCCGTCGGGTTCACCGTCCCGCTCGTGGGCCCGCGCCTGGCCGGCACGGTGCACGCCGTCCGGCAGCTGCGGCTGCTCGCACCCCTGTGGCGGACCCTCAGGCAGGTGCCCGCTCAGAGCGCCGTCCGCACCTCACTGCCGTGGTGGCGGACTCCGCCGACCGTCCTCCTCACCGGACGCAAGACGGCCCTGTACGACGCCCTCCTCGCGCTGACCCCCTACTGCGATCCCGATGTCCGCGCGACGGCCTACCACGCGGCCCTCCTCAGGGGCGAGGACGAGTCCTCCGCCGCGGTCGCCGCGGACGCGGTCATGATCCTCGACGCCGTGGAGCAGCAGCGCACCGATCCCGGCCGGCTGGACCACGTCGCACAGACATCGACGCTACGCGGGCAGGACCTGGTGCCCCTGTCCCTGGCACTCGCCTCCTGGACGGCCCAGGACGGCCGCGACCACCACGTGCCCCTGGAGAAAGCAGCCCGTCATGAGTGAAGCCACGCACCGGTCCCCCGGGCACGTCGTCGTCATCGGGGGCAGCATCGCCGGCATGCTCGCGGCGGCCGCCGTCAAGGACCACGTCGACAGCGTCGAAGTCATCGAGGCGCACGAGCTGCCCGTCGGGCCCGAACCGCGTACCGGCGTCCCCCAGGCGGCCCACATCCACTGGCTGCAGGGCGGCGGAGCGCAGGCGATCGACTCCCTGCTCCCCGGCACCATCGACCGGCTGACGGCCGCGGGCGCCCACCGCATACCCGTGACCACCGACATGGTCATCCACGCCCCTGAGGGCTGGTACCGCCGCTGGCAGCGCGCCACCCATTGCGTGATCACCGCCAGCCGGGACCTGACCGACTCCGTCATCCGCCGGCAGGTCCTCTCGGACCCCCGGGTCAGCGTGCGTTCCCGGACCAAGGCCGTCGGGCTGCTCGGCGCCGGCGGCGCCGTCACGGGGATCCGGCTGCGCGGAGCCGACGGCACGGAAACGGAACTGCGCGCCGACCTGGTCATCGACGCCTCCGGCCGGTCCTCCCGGCTGCCCGAATGGCTCGGGGAGCTGGGTGTCACCGGCCTCGCCCAGGACCGCATCGAGTCCGGCCTGGCCTACGCCAGCCGGATCTACCGCGCACCGGTCCCCACCCGCGGCTGGCCCGTGGTGGGGGTTCAGGCCGACCCGCGCCTGCCGGAACCCGCCAAGGCCGGCGGCATCCTGCCGATCGAGGGCGACCGCTGGCACGCCAGTCTGATGGGCGCCCCGGGGGCACTGCCCACCCGGGACGCGGCGGACTTCGTACCCTTCGCCCGGACGCTGCGCCACCCCGTCATGGCGGACCTGCTGAAGCACGCCGAACCGCTCACGGACGTCAGCGTCAGCCGCAGCACGGCGAACCGGCGCCACTACTACGAACGGCTGCGCCGGTGGCCAGAAGGCCTGGTGGCCCTCGGGGATTCCGTCGCCACGTTCAACCCCGTGTACGCGCAGGGCATGTCGGTGGCCGCGCTGGGCGCCCTGGCCCTGCGCGACGTGCTGTCGCACCGCCCGGCCGCCCCCGGCCTGGCCCTCCGTGCTCAGCGCGCCATCGCCCGGCCCGTCGACATCGCCTGGGCCCTCGCCGTCGGTCAGGACATCCACTTCTCCTCCACCAAGGGGAAGCGGCCCACCCTGGCGGACCGCCTCCTGCACCGCTACGTCAGCCGCCTGTCCCGGACCGCGACCGGATCCTTCCACGCGGCTACGGCTCTGACCGACGTCCTGGCCCTTCAGGCACCCCCCACGTCCCTCGTCAGTCCCCGCGTGCTGCTGACCGCCTTGCTGGGCCCGTCGCGCCCCCAGCTCGACCACCCGCCGTTCACCCCGTCCGAACGCGGCCTCCTGAACGGCCTGCCCGTCCGGTGATCAGCCGACGGCGGGGATGATGTCGGAGCCGTACGCGTCGATGGTCGCCTCCCGCGCGTCGTGCATGTCGTACACGGCGAACTGGTCGACGCCGAGGGCGCGCAGGGCCTGGAGCTTCTCGATGTGGGCCTCCGCCGGGCCGAGCAGGCAGAAGCGGTCGACGATCTCGTCGGGGACGAAGTCGGTGGAGGGGTTCCCGGCGCGGCCGTGGTGGCTGTAGTCGTAGCCCTCGCGGGCCTTGATGTACTCGGTGAGCTCGTCCGGGACCATCGAGGAGTGCTCGCCGTAGCGGCCGACGAGGTCGGCGACGTGGTTGCCCACCATGCCGCCGAACCAGCGGCACTGGTCGCGGGCGTGCGCGAGGTCCTCGCTCACGTACGCGGGGGCCGCCACGCAGATGGTGATCGCGGCCGGGTCGCGGCCGGCCTCGGCGGCGGCCTCGCGGACCGCCTTGATCATCCATTCCGTGAGGTAGAGGTCGGCGAGCTGGAGGATGAAGCCGTCCGCCTTCTGCCCGGCGAGGGCGAGGGCCCTGGGTCCGTACGCGGCCATCCAGACGGGGAGTTTGCCTTCGCGGATCCAGGGGATGCGGATCGGGTTGCCGTCGACGAGGGCCTCGCGGCCTTCGGCCAGGTCGCGGATGACGTCGATGGCCTCGCCGAGCCGGGCCAGGGTGTTGGGTTTGCGGCCGGCGACGCGCATGGCGGAGTCGCCGCGGCCGATGCCGCAGACGGTGCGGTTGCCGTACATGTCGTTGAGGGTGGCGAAGGTGGAGGCGGTCACCTCCCAGGTGCGGGTGCCGGGGTTGGTGACCATGGGGCCGATGTGCAGCTTCCGGGTGTTGGCGAGGATCTGGCTGTAGATGACGAACGGTTCCTGCCACAGGACGGCCGAGTCGAAGGTCCAGCCGTAGCGGAAGCCGTTGCGCTCGGCGCGCTTCATGAGGCTGATGACCTGGGAGGCGGGCGGGTCGGTTTGCAGGACGAGGCCGAAGTCCATGGGGCGGCTCCTTGCGTGCGCTTACAGGTACTGGCAGGTGGAGCGGGGGATGTACACCCCGTGGCCGGCCCGGCCGGTGAACTCGCGCCGGTCGATGACGAGTTCGCCGCGGGAGAGGACGGTGTCGACGCGTCCGGTGATCCGCCTGCCCTCGTACGCCGAGTAGTCCACGTTCATGTGGTGGGTCTCGGCGGAGATGACCTGCTCGGCGTGCGGATCGTAGAGGACGATGTCGGCGTCGGAGCCGGGCGCGATGGTGCCCTTCTGCGGGTAGAGGCCGAACATCCGGGCCGGGGTCGCGCAGGCGATCTCGATCCAGCGGCGGCGGCTGATGTGCCCGTCCAGGACGGCCTGGTGGAGCAGGTCCATGCGGTTCTCCACCCCGGGCAGGCCGTTGGGGATCTTGGAGAAGTCCCCGCGGCCCAGTTCCTTCTGGCCGCGGAAGCAGAAGGGGCAGTGGTCGGTGGAGACCACCTGGAGGTCGTTCGTGCGCAGGCCGCGCCAGAGGGCCGCCTGGTGCTCGCGCGGCCGCAGCGGGGTGGAGCAGACGTACTTGGCGCCCTGGAAGTCGGGCTCCGCGAGGTTGTCGGTGGACAGGAACAGGTACTGCGGGCAGGTCTCGCCGAAGACCGGCAGGCCCTTGTCCCGGGCGAGCGCCAGCTCCGCGACCGCTTCCTCCGCCGAGACGTGGACCACGTAGAGGGGCGATCCGGCCACCCTCGCGAGCTGGATGGCGCGATGGGTGGCCTCGGCTTCGAGGAGCACCTTGCGGACCTCGCCGTGGTGGCGGGGGTCGGTCTCCCCGCGCGCCAGGGCCTGTTCGACGAGGACGTCGATCGCGATGCCGTTCTCGGCGTGCATCATGATCAGCCCGCCGTTGCCGGAGGCCCGCTGCATGGCCCGCAGGATCTGTCCGTCGTCCGAATAGAAGACCCCCGGATACGCCATGAACAGCTTGAAGGAGGTGACGCCCTCGCCGATGAGGAGGTCCATCTCCTTCAGGGTCCCCTCGTTGACGTCCGAGAGGATCATGTGGAAGGCGTAGTCGATCGCGCACTGCCCGTCGGCCTTGTCGTACCAGGCGTCGAGCCCCTCGCGCAGGGCGTGGCCCACGCTCTGCACCGCGAAGTCGACGATGGTGGTGGTGCCGCCCCAGGCGGCGGCCCTGGTTCCCGTCTCGAAGGTGTCCGAGGCGGAGGTGCCGCCGAAGGGCAGTTCCATGTGGGTGTGGGCGTCGACCCCGCCCGGGATGACGTACTTCCCGCTCGCGTCGATCGTACGGTCGGCCGTCCAGGCCTCGGCGGCCGCCGAGCCGTGTGCGGCGAGGGCCGCCACGCGGCCGTCCTCGATGAGGACGTCCGCGTGCAGTTCGTCGGCGGCGGTGACGACGAGGCCGCCGCGGATCAGGGTGCGGATGCTCATGTGCGTCCCCCTACTGGATGGTGCGCAAGGCCTGTTCGAGGATCTCGGCGCCCTCTTCCGCCTCGGCGACGGTGAGGGAGAGCGGCGGCGCGATGCGCAGCACGCTGGTGTCGTGACCGCCGCCCTTGCCGATCAGCAGGCCGCGTTCGCGGGCGGCTTCCTGTACGGCGGCGGCCGCGTCGGGGTCGGCCCGGTCGGTGCCCGGCTCGGTGATCTCCAGACCGGCCATCAGGCCCCGGCCGCGGACTTCCCGTACGGCGGGCACGTGGGCGGCGATGGCGCGCAGCCGTTCCAGGAGGAGGCCGCCGACGCGGCGGGCGTTGCCCTGGAGGTCGTGTTCGAGGAGGTAGGCGAGGTTGGCGACGCCCGCGGCCATGGTGACGGGGGAACCGCCGAAGGTGGAGATGGAGTTGGCGTCGATGCAGTTCATCACCTCGGCGCGGGCCACGACCCCGCCGATGGACATGCCGTTGCCGATGCCCTTGGCGAAGGTGAGGATGTCCGGCGGGCCGTTCTGGGCGTGGGCCTGCCAGCCCCAGAAGTGGTCGCCCGTACGGCCCCAGCCGGTCTGCACCTCGTCGCTGATCCACAGGATGCCGTGCCGGTCGAGGACCTGGCGGAAGGCCCCGTACAGGCCGTCGGGCGGGGAGGTGAAGCCGCCGACGCCCTGGATCGGCTCGGCGATGAGGGCGGCAACTCCCCCGCGGGCCTGGCCCAGTACGTCTTCCAGGTCGGCGACGGCGGCCGCGGTGAAGGCGGCGTCGTCGAGGTGGGCGAGGGGGCCGCGGGTGCGGACCGCGCCCTGGACGTAGTACGTCTGGAGCGGCGAGAGGCTGGTCGGAGACCAGCCTCGGTTGCCGGTGATCGAGACGGTGGAGAAGGACCGGCCGTGGTAGCTGTTGCGCATCGCCAGGATCTGGTTGGAGCGGCGGTACGCCGTGGCGAGCAGCAGCGCGGTGTCGTTGGCCTCGGTGCCGGAGGTGGTGAAGAAGACCCGGGCGTCGGGGATGCCGGACAGGGCGGCGACCCGCTCGGCCAGCTCGATCATCGGCCGGTTGAGGTAGAGCGTGGAGGAGTGGATGATCCGCCCGGCCTGTTCGGCGACGGCCTTGGTGACCTCGGGCAGGGCGTGGGCGGTCATCGTGGTGAGGATGCCGCCGAAGAAGTCGAGGTAGCGGTTGCCTTCGGAGTCCCAGACGTGGCGGCCCTCGCCGTGGGTGAGCTCGATGGGGTGCTTGTAGTAGAGCGCGAGCCAGTCGGGCATGACGGTGCGGTGGCGGCTGTGGAGCGGGGTGGGGTTGGTCACGGCTGTACGAGCCCTCCGTAGGCGTCGGGGCGGCGGTCGCGGTAGAACGCCCACTGGGTGCGGACCTCTTCGATGAGGCCGAAGTCGAGGTCGCGGATGAGGAGTTCCTCCTCCTTGTCGCTGGCGACCTCGCCGACGAACTGGCCGCGCGGGTCGACGAAGTAGCTGGTGCCGTAGAAGTCGTTGTCGCCGTACTCCTCTTGGCCGACGCGGTTGATGGCGGCGACGAAGTACTCGTTGGCGACGGCTGACGCGGGCTGTTCCAGCTGCCACAGGTAGGCGGAGAGGCCGCGGGAGGTGGCGGACGGGTTGTAGACCAACTGGGCTCCGGCGAGGCCCAGTTGGCGCCAGCCCTCGGGGAAGTGGCGGTCGTAGCAGATGTACACGCCGACCTTGCCGACGGCGGTGTCGAAGACGGGCCAGCCGAGGTTGCCCGGGCGGAAGTAGTACTTCTCCCAGAAACCCTTGACCTGCGGGATGTGGTGCTTGCGGTACTTGCCGAGGTAGCTGCCGTCGGCGTCGATGACGGCGGCGGTGTTGTAGTAGAAGCCGGCGCTTTCGAGCTCGAAGACCGGGACGACGATGACCATGCCGGTCTCGCGGGCGAGGTCCTGCATGCGGCGGACGGTCGGGCCGTCGGGGACGGCCTCGGCCCAGCGGTAGTGCTCGGGCTCCTGGACCTGGCAGAAGTAGGGGGCGTTGAACACCTCCTGGAAGCCGATGATCTGCGCGCCCTGCGCGGCGGCGCGGCGGGCGTGCTCCTCGTGTTTGGCGATCATCGATTCGGTGTCTCCGGTCCAGGTGGCCTGGACCAGCGCGGCGCGGACGACTTGGGCCATGAGCTGCTCCTCGCGACGGGAACGCCGGTTCTACGCACGTAGACGGTGTACGTAGGGAGTAGAACGTAGGCCTCGGCACAGCGTGGGGCAAGACCGCGTTGCGCGGTTGGAGTAGTCGATCACGTTACGTCGCCGCGCGGTCGATTCCGGTCAGGGGACGGGCGGTTTACGCCGCTTGCGCCGCCTGCCGCCTGCCGCCTACGCCGTGGCGACTCCGGCCACGCGGAGGGCGTGGACCAGATCCCGGTGCCGGGCCCCCGGCAGGGTGCGGGCCGCCCGGAGGAGACGGGGCGCGAACCACTGCGGGGCGCGGCGGGCCAGGGCGGCGGCCTCCTCGGCGGTGCGGACGTCGACGAAGGCGGCGAGGAGCACGCCGGCCTCCCGGTCCCGGCCGGCCTGCCCGAGGGCGAGGGCGGCGTCGGCGATCTCGGCGGCGGGGCGGGCCATGCCCTGGCGCAGCAGCCGGTCGCAGTCGGCCTCCCGGCCGGCCTCGTCGAGGGCCGCGGCGAGGGCGGCGAGCCGCTCGGGCGGGAGCGAGGCCGCCTCCCAGAGCAGCGTGGCCCAGTCGGCCGCGAGCCCGGCGCGGTTCAGCTCGGCGGCCAGCCCGGGCAGCCGCTCGGCGGGCCAGGCCGCGGCCTCGCACAGCAGCGCGTGCGCCTCGCCGGTGCGGTGGTGCGCCCGCAGCGCGAGCAACCGCCCCACGACCCCCCGCACCGGGTCGGCCTCCGCGCCCCCTGCGGGGGGCTCGGGGTACTGCCCCGCGGCCGGCCCGCCGGGCCCGTACGGGGACGCGGCGGGAGCCGGGGCCCCTGCGGGCGGCTCGGGGTACTGACCCGCCGCCGAACCGCCCGGCCCGTGACGGAACCCGTCGGGAGCCGGGGCCCCTGCCGGGGGCTCGGGGTACCGGCCCGCCGCCGAACCGCCCGGCCCGTACGGGGACGCGGCGGGAGCCGGGGCTCCGGTGCCGCGGGCCGGGTCGTGGGGCGCCGGGTGGGTCCCGGTCTGCGGGGCGGGTGCCGGCTCCGGCCGCGGCCGGGCGCCCTGGGGGGCCGGGTCCGCCGCGCGTCCGAAGCGCGCTCCGCGCGGGGCCGGCAGGCCCGACTCCGGTTCGGCTCCCCGAGCGGGGCGTCCGAGGTCCGGCAGGGTGGGGGCCGGGGGCTCGGGGGCCGCCGAGCCCGCGTACCGGGCGCCCCCGGACCGCCGTCCGCCCCGCAGCCACCGCCCCTCGGCCCGCCCGACGGGCCGCTCCGCCTCGTGCGCCCGCTGCCGCGGCACGCCGGGCAGGGGCTCCCCCGCCGGCGCCCGCGAGCCGCCCTCGGGCCCCCGGTCCCCCGCACCTTCGGGCCCGGCCTCCCCCGCGGCCCCCGCGCCCAGCGGGGCCGCAGGCCCGGGCGCCGGAGCCTCCGGCGGCCTGCCGGGGAACCCCGCACCCACCGGCCCCTCCCACCCCGGCACCGGGTGACCCGCAGGGCCGGGGCCGGGCGCCCGGGGCCCGACGGGCCCGGGTGCCGCGGGGCCCGGGCGGGCCCCTCCGGCCGGGGCGCCCGCAGGGATCCGGTGCGCCTCCCCGGGAGGGGACACGGCGGACAGGCGGGTCGTCAGGTCGGCTTGGCGGGACGCGGCCCGGGTGGCGTCGTCCCGGGTCCAGGAGAGTTCGAGGGACAGCGCGTCCGCCTCCGCGGGGTCGGCGGTGGAGGACAGCCGCGCCGCGAGGTGGCGTACGGCCGCCTCCGAGTCCGCGCGCTGGACCGTCGACGCCGCGAGCAGGGACCGCAGTTCGGCCTCGCCGCCCGGCAGCCGGTCCCACGCCGTGACGGCCGCCGCCCGCAGCCGGGCCGCGTATACGGTCTCCCGCTCCGCGAACTCCGCTCCCCTGGCCGCCGCCAGGTCCCCCAGCAGGGACTCCAGCACGTCCCACGGAACCATCGCGCGCCCCTCGATGCAGGCCCGCACGCCCTCCGGGTCCCGGCGCAGGAACTCCCCGTACCAGCCCGCTCCGGAATCCAGCCTCTGCGTCAACCCCCGCAGGTATTCGGCGAGTTGATTGATCACCAGCGAAGTCGCGGTCTCCATGACCGCATTGGATCCCACCAGTGTTACGGGCGGGCTACGCCCACTTCAAACCTTGACGGCGATCCCGGTGTGCGGCCGCTTCCCGAGCCGGACCAGCGTGCCGGGCAGGTCCACCGCCCAGAACTGCCAGGTGTACTTCCGCGACATCAGCCTCCGCACCCGCTTCAGCCCCGCCTCGTCCAGCAGCCGCGCCTCGCCCTCCAGCACGGGCGCCCCCGCCGCCACCCGGCCCTTCACGTCGCACGCCGCGACGGTGACCCGCCCGTTGTTGCGGATCCGCTTCACCTTCCAGGTGTCCGTGCGCGTCCACACGTACAGCTCACCACCGTCCGCCACGGCCCACACCGGCGTGGCGACGGGCGTGCCGTCCTTGCGGAAGGTGGTGAGGCTGACGTACCTGCCCCGGTTGAGGTCGTCGAGTGTCAGAGTCATGGCCGGAGCCTAGCCCCGGCCGCTGGAGTCGGTCAGGCGCTGACGAGTGCGCAGCGGCGCATCACGTCGTCCAGGGAGAGCCCGAGGGCCTCGGCGAGGGCCGCGACGGTGAAGAAGGCGGGGGTGGGTGCCCGGCCTGTCTCGATCTTGCGGAGGGTCTCCGCGGACAGTCCGGCGCTGGCCGCGACCTCGACCATGCTGCGCCCGGCGCGGGCTTCGCGCAGGAGCGCGCCCAGCCGCTCGCCGCGCTCGCGCTCTTCCGGGGTCAGGGGGGTGCGGACCATGCGGCCATCCTACCCCGTCACCCCAATAACTATCCCGGTAAAGTTATACCGGTATAGTTATTGGCATGGTGGAACTGAAGACGGACCGGTCGATCGACGAGATGCGCGCCGCCGGCAGGGTGGTCGCGCACGCCCTGGCCGCGGTGCGCGAGAGCGCGCGGGTCGGGGTGTCCCTGCAAGAGCTGGACCGGGTGGCGCGCGCAGTGCTGCGCGAGGCCGGCGCCTCCTCGCCCTTCCTCGGCTACCGGCCGCACTTCGCCCCGGTGCCCTTCCCCGGGGTGATCTGCGCCTCGGTCAACGACGCGATCGTGCACGGCGTCCCGGGCGGCTACCGGCTGCGCGACGGGGACCTGGTCAGCATCGACTGCGGCGCGAAGCTGGGCGGCTGGGTCGGGGACGCGGCCGTCAGCTTCACGGTCGGCCGGGCCCGCCCCGCCGACCTCCGGCTGATCCAGGCCGCGGAGGCGGCCCTCGCGGCCGGCATCGCCGCCGCCGTGCCGGGCAACCGGATCGGCGACATCGCCCACGCGATCGGCACGGTGTGCCGGGGCGCGGGGTACGGGATCCCGGACGGCTTCGGCGGCCACGGCGTGGGACGCGCCATGCACGAGGACCCGGGCGTGCCCAACGAGGGCCCGCCGGGGCGCGGCATGCGGCT
The DNA here is from genome assembly GCF_040684275.1 of Streptomyces sp. NPDC091371. Classification (NCBI taxonomy): domain Bacteria; kingdom Bacillati; phylum Actinomycetota; class Actinomycetes; order Kitasatosporales; family Streptomycetaceae; genus Streptomyces; species Streptomyces sp. NPDC091371. The sequence continues at coordinate 37,188 of NZ_JBFBFP010000011.1, read as the reverse complement.
GCGCCCCGGCATGGTCCTGGCGATCGAGCCGATGCTGATCGCGGGCGGCACGGACGACTACGCCTGCGACGGGGACGGCTGGACCCTGCGCACCGTCGACGGCAGCCGCGCCGCGCACGCGGAGCACACGGTCGCGATCACCGCCGACGGCCCAAGGATCCTGACCGCCCTGTAGCCGGCCGGGGCGCTACGGCTTGCCGTGCGGGTGGACGACCATCGCCGAGCCGCCGCCGCGGCGGGTGGTTTCGGCGGCCGCGAGCCAGCGGCCGTCCGGGAGCCGCTGCACGCCCGTGGCGGCTCCGATCTCCGGGTTCTGCCGGAAGCCCTGGCCGAGCGCCTCCAGTTCCGCGCGCAGCGGGCTGTTCCACAGGCCGGGTTCCAGCTCGGTGGTGGTCTGGTTGCGCTGGCTGGCGCGCGGCGCGGCGATCGCGGCGACGAGCGGCAGGCCCCGGTCCAGGTGGCCGGTCAGGGTCTGCAGGACGGTGGTGATGATGGTGGCGCCGCCCGGGGAGCCGACGGCCAGCACCGGCCGGCCGTCGTCCAGGACGATGGTCGGGGACATCGAGGACCGCGGCCGCTTGCCGGGGCCGGGCAGGTTCGGGTCCGGGACGCCGGGGGCGGCCGGGGCGAAGGAGAAGTCCGTCAGCTCGTTGTTGAGCAGGAAGCCGCGGCCCGGCACGGTGATCGCGCTGCCGCCGGTCGACTCGATGGTCAGGGTGTAGGAGACCACGTTGCCCCAGCGGTCGGCGACCGTCAGGTGGGTGGTGTTCTCGCCCTCGTAGGTGGTCGGGGCGGCCTGTCCGGTGGTGGCGCAGGGTGCGGGGTTGCGCGGGTCGCCGGGGGCGAGCGGGCTGGTCAGGGTGGAGTCGGGCTTGATCAGGCAGGCGCGCGAGTCCGCGTACGCCTGGGAGAGGAGCTGCTTCGTCGGAACGTCCTGCGCGGCCGGGTCGCCGACCCAGCGGCCCCGGTCGGCGAAGGAGATCCGGGAGGCCTCGATGAAGCGGTGCAGGTACTGGCTCTCGGAGAGCGCCGACAGGTCGCTGCCCTCCAGGATGTTCAGGGCCTCGCCGACCGTGGTTCCGCCGGAGGAGGAGGGCGCCATGCTGTAGACGTCCAGCCCTCGGTAGCCGACCCGGGTCGGGGCCTGGCTCTTGGTCTCGTACGCGCGCAGGTCCCCACTGGTCAGGTCGCCGGGCCGGACTTTGCGCGTGGCGGCCGGGTCGACCGGGGGCGTGCGGACGGCCCGGACGATGTCCTCGGCGATCGGGCCCCGGTAGAGCGCGCCGGTCCCCTTGCGGGCGAGTTCCGCGTACGTGGCGGCCAGGTCCGGGTTCTTGAAGGTGGAGCCGACCACGGGCAGGGCGCCGCCGGGCAGGAAGAGCTTCGAGGTGTCCGGGAAGTCCCTGAACCGGGCCTCGTTGGCGGCGGTCTGGGCGCGGAAGGTGGCGTCCACGGTGAAGCCGTCGCGGGCCAGCTTCTCGGCGGGCCGCAGGAGTTGGCCGAGGGGGCGGGTGCCCCAGGCGGCGAGGGCGCTCTTCCAGGTGGCGGGGGTGCCGGGGACGCCGACTCCGAGGCCGCTGGTCTGGCCCTCCGCGAAGGGGATCGGGAGGCCGTTCTCCTGGAACAGTGCGGAAGTGGCCGTCGCGGGGGCGGTCTCGCGGCCGTCGATGGTGTGCACCCGGCGGGAGCGGGCGTCGTAGTAGACGAAGTAGCCGCCTCCGCCGATGCCCGCCGAATAGGGCTCGGTGACCCCGAGCGCGGCGGCGGTCGCGACGGCCGCGTCCACGGCGTTGCCGCCGGAGCGCAGGACGGCGATGCCGGCGGCCGAGGCGTCCGCGTCGACACTGGCGACGGCCCCGCCGTAGCCCGTCGCGACGGGCACCTTGGCGGGGGTGGCCACCCCGGGCGGGGCTGCGGCGCCGGTCGACACGAGGGCGGCCGCGAGGGCCATCAGCGGTAACGGGCGGGCGAGGAAGCGGTGCATCCGGACCTCCAGTGGCAGCGTGCGCCGAGCCTAGCGGCCCGCCTGTGGCCCCGTCAGGGCATCTGCGCGGCCGCCCGGTTCGCCGCTCGGTGCCCGGGTGCGGCGCGGTGGGCGGGGCCGCGGACCCCGGCTGTGCACCCCGCCGCGTGGATCCCGCCGCACAGCGGCGTTCCGCAGGGGCCGCACCGGCCGTGAGCCCCGCCGCCGGATGCCTTAGCATCCCGCGCATGAACGACGACGTGCGCAACATCGTGCTCGGGGTGGTGGCCACCGCGCTCAGCGGCGGGTTCGGCTGGTTCGCCCGGACCTATCTGTGGCGCCGCGCGCTCCGCCGCAAGCAGGCCTTCCTGGGACTGCCCACCGGGTCGGACTGCCTGTTCGTGGTCAACCGGCAGATGGGCGGCACCGATTCGTCGCTGCACCGCAACGACGCCTTCGCGCTGCTGGAGATATCCGCGCTGATCAAGGACTGCGGGGCGAACGTCCAGATCGTCACCCACGACACCGCCCGCCAGGGCTTCGGCGAACGGGCCGAGTTCTGCGTCGGCGGGCCCTCCTCCAACGCCCGTACCGTGGCGCACCTGGCCTCCATGCTCCCCGGAGTGCGGATCCTCATCAATACCGAATCCGGACCGGACCGTGGAGCCATCACCGTCGGCGGTGAGACGTACCGCTGGGAAAAGGGCCAGGTCGAGTACGTGCTGCTGGCACGGCTGACCACCGGGCAGGGCTCCCGGCCGGTCTTCCTGTTGTCGGGGCAGACCGCCATCAGCAACCAAGCCGCCGCCCGCTACCTCGCCAAGGACCACCGGGCGCTCGCGCGCAAGTACGGCGGGGACTCCTTCTGCGTCCTGCTCAAGGTCATCAACTCCGACGCCTACGGACCGGACGTGACGGAGCTGGTCGCGGACGTCACTTCGGCGGCCCGGACACCCGTAGCGGCAGCCGCGTGATCCCGTTGATGAAGTTCGACACCAACCGCCGTGGCGGGCCCGCGAGTTCCGGCACGGGCATGGCCGCGCACCACTCCTCGTAGAAGGTCCGCAGCTGGAGCCTGGCGAAGTGGGCGCCCAGGCAGACGTGCGGGCCGTCGCCGAAGGACACGTGCGGGTTGGGCGTGCGGGCCAGGTCGAGGCGGCCGGGGTCGGTGAAGACGCGCTCGTCGTGGTTGGCGGAGGCGTGGAAGACCACCACCTTGTCCCCGGCCCGGATCGGCTGCCCGGCGAGCTCGGTGTCCACGGCGGCGGTGCGGCGGAAGCTGAGCACCGGGGGGTGGACGCGCAGGAGTTCGTCCACGGCCCGGTCCTTCGGGACGCGCCCCTCGGCGAGTGCCGCGTACGCGTCCGGGTCGCGGGCCAGCGCCAGCAGGCCGCCGGGGGCGGCGCTGCGCACGGTGTCGTTGCCCGCGACGGTCAGCAGGAAGAAGAACATCTCCAGTTCGGCCGGGTCGAGTCCGGCCAGCGCCAGGGCCGTCATCACGTCGTCGCCGGGATGCGCCCGCTTGTGGGCGGCGAGTTCGCGGGCGTACGCGAACATCTCGCCGAGCAGCGCCGGGGAGCGCGGGTTCAGCGGCTTGCCGTCAGGGCCGAGCTTCGGCGCCGGGGCGTCCTCGGGGTCCTGGTAGCCGATGATCCGTACGGTCCACTCCAGCAGCAGGGCGCGGTCGGAGGCCGGGACGCCCAGCAGGTCGGTGAGGTTCAGCAGGGCGTACTCGTCGGTGACCGTGCGCACCAGGTCGGCGGCCCCGTCCTCGGCGCCCTCCCGGGCGGCGGCGAGCAGGGAGCGGGCGCGGTCCCGCACCCGGCCCGCGAAGGCGTCGACGCGGGCTGGGGTGAAGGCGCGGGCGACGAGCCGGCGCAGCCCGCCGTGTTCGGGAGGGTCCTGGTTGAGCATGGTGCGGCGCAGGAACGGCAGGTCGGCCGGGTCGGGGTCGCGGATCTGGGTGGCGCCCAGCCAGGAGGAGTACGTCCGGTGCTCTCGCAGGACCCGTACGACATCGGCGTGCCGGGTGACGGCCCAGAAGCCGGGACCGGCGGGCCAGCCCTGGACCTCCGGCTCCTCCTGCCAGGCCACGGGGTGCCGCTCGCGCAGCAGCCGGTAGCGCTCGTGGGGGACGCCCTCGGCGTAGACGCGGGGGTCGAAGACGTCGGGGACGTCCGCACCGTGATCCATGGGGCCACGGTGGCGGCTCCGGAGCACTCCGCGCAAGCACTAGTGCTGTGACCGGCAAGGTTCACCGGGTCACGGCGCCCGGCACGGCACCTCGCTGCGTTGTCGGACCGCGCAAGTACGTCCAGTACGAGCCGCGGCCCTCCGCCTTGCGATGCACCGCACCGGACACCGCGACCCGGCAAACCTTTCCGGCCACAGCACTAGGCGGAGGGGCGCTCGGCGGCGTCGTCGCAGGCTTCCGCCGCCAGGGTGGTGTCGGTCCCCTGCAGCGCGACCGTGTACCGGTTCCCCGAACTGCCGGTGGAGGCGAGGCTGCACACCAGTTGGCGGCGGGCGGTCGGCGTCAGGTCCTGGACCGCGAACGGCAGGCGGACGGTCATCGCGTCCCGCCCCGACATCGAGATCACCGAGGGGTCCAGCCGCTTGCCGTGGACGGAGGGCACTTCGGTGGCGAGGCCGGCCTCCAGCTCCCGCTGCCCGGGCCCGTCCAGCAGCCGGGTGAGCACCTGGATCGGTGTCACCCGGGGTATGTCGCGCTGCGGGGACGGCACGAGCCGGCCCTCCGGCGAGAGGAAGTACAGCACCGAGAAGTCCTCGGGAACGATCACGGCCACGGTGGCGGCCGCGCCGCTGTCGACGGGCCCCGTGGGTTTGATCCCGCATCCGGTGAGCAGCAGCGGGCTCAGCAGCGCCGCGCCGGCGGCCACTGCCCGTAGGCGGGTCATGCGCGGGCCTCCAGGGGCATGTCGAGGGTGAAGACGGCTCCCCCGGCGGGCCCGTTGCCCGCCCTCAGGGTGCCGCCGTGCAGGCGTACGTTCTCCAGGGTGATGGCGAGGCCGAGGCCGCTGCCCGACGAGCGGGTGCGGGCCGCGTCGGCCTTGAAGAAGCGGTCGAAGATGTGCGGGAGCACCTCCGGGGCGATGCCCGGTCCGCTGTCGGCGACCTCGATCAGCAGCCGGCCGCCTTCGCCCTCCGGCCCGGGCCCGGTCCGTACGGTGATCCGCACGGGCGCGCTCCCGTGTTTGAGGGCGTTGCCGACGAGGTTGGCGAGGACCACGTCGAAGCGGCGCGGGTCGAGCCGGGCGCGGACCTCGTCCGGCAGGTCGGTGACGGTGACCACCCGGCCGTCGTTCCAGTGGCGCCGCTCCAGGGTCTTGCCGACGGTTTCGGCCAGGTCGACGTCGTCCAGGTTGAGTTCGGCGGCGCGGGCGTCGAAGCGGGAGATCTCCATGAGGTCCTCGACGAGGACGGCGAGCTTCCCGGTCTCGGCGCTGATCAGCCGCAGGGCCTTCGCGGTGTCCGGGTCGAGGCGTTCCGCGTCCTCGTCGAGGACCTCGGTGACGGCGAGCATCCCGGCGAGCGGGGTGCGCAGTTCGTGCGAGACGTCGGCGGCGAACCGGCGGGCGCGGGCCTCCGCCTCCTGGAGTTCGGTCACGGACTGTTCGAGGGCGCGGGCGGTCTCGTTGAACGTGCGGGCGAGTCCGGCGAGTTCGTCGGCGCCCCGGACTTCGATACGGGTGTCCAGGCGGCCCCGGCCCAGCCGCTGGGCGGCGCGGCGCATGTCCCGTACGGGGCGGAGCACGCTGCGGGCGGCGAGCAGGGCGGGGATCAGGGCGATGGCGAGTCCGGGTACGGCGCCCTGCTGGGCGGCGTCGACCATGGCCTTCACGGTGGCCTGTTCGGCGTCGAGCGGCATGGTGGCGTAGAAGACGGCTCCGGTGGGCACGCGGGACCCGTTGTGGGAGAAGACGGCCGGCATGGCGACGACGAGGTAGGGGTTGCCGGAGCGGTCCGAGACGCGCTGGAAGGCCCCGTGCGGGTTGGCCGCCACCTTCTCGCGGAGCGCTTCGGTGAGCAGGGTGGAGGTGGTCGGGGTGATGTTGGAGGAGACCCGCAGGGTGCCGTACTCGCCGAAGACGTTCCAGGGGTGCGGTTTGCCGCGCTTGGCGATGTCGCTGACCCGGCTCTGGAGTTCCTGGTGCTCCATGGGCAGTTGCAGGGGCTGCTGCTCGATCTGGTCGCGCAGGGTGGAGACGGCGGTGTCCTGGGTCTGGGTGAGGATCGCGTTGCGCGCCTTCTGGTAGGTGAGCGCGGACGTGCTCAGCGCGGTGATCGCGGCGACCAGCAGGAAGGCGGCGATCAGCCGGGTGCGCAGTCCCAGCGGGGCGATCCGTCTCAACTCGTGTCCCTAGAGCGGGCCGAAGCGGTAGCCGAAGCCGCGCACGGTCTGTATGTAGCGGGGGGCGGCGTCGGGGTCCTCGACCTTGGTGCGCAGGCGGCGCACGCAGGCGTCCACGAGCCGGGCGTCGGCGTGGTAGCTGTGCTCCCAGACGTACTCCAGGAGCTGCTGGCGGGAGAAGACCTGCTCGGGCGAGGCCGACAGGTGCAGCAGGAGCTTGAGCTCGCTGGGGGCGAGGGGGACGCGCTCGCCGTTCTTGGCGACGGTCAGCCCGCCGCGGTCGACGGCCAGTTCGCCGTGGAACTCGATCTCGGGGCGGGTGCCCACGGGGTCGCTGAGCCGGCGCAGGACGGCTTTGATGCGGGCCTCGATGACCTCGGTGCGGGCGGGTTTGACGATGTAGTCGTCGGCTCCGGCCTCCAGGCCGACGACCACGTCGAAGTCGTCGCCGCGCGCGGTGAGCATGATGATCGGCACCTCGCTGGTGTCGCGGATCCGGCGGCAGACCTGTACGCCGTTGATCCCCGGCAGCATCAGGTCGAGCAGGACCAGTTCGGGGCGGAAGCTCGCCAGCAGGGCGAGCCCGTCCTCTCCCGTCTCGGCCGCGCTCACCTCGTGGCCGCGGCGGCGCAGGCCGAGGCCCACGCCCTCCCGGATGGAAGGGTCGTCCTCGATCAGCAGTACGCGTGGCATCCGGTCAGTATCCAAGGTGGTTCTCGGCTTCGCCTCCCGCTAACGGCCGATCTTCCGCCGCAGGGAGCCCAGCAGGTCGGTGATCTCCGTCAGGCGCAGTGGCCCGGCAAGGAGGACGACGACGAGCAGGAGGGCCGTGGTTCCCGCCCCGAGGGCGGCGAAGTTCCCGAGGGGGTCGGCGGCACGGGCGGCCGCGTACCCGGCGGCGGCCGCGGGCACGCAGGCGGTCAGCAGCCGCAGGTGGGTCCGTACGGCGCTCGCCCCCGGCCCGGTACGCGTTCCCGCGCGCGGGCCGAGCCGCCGGGCCAGGACGTACGCGGTGACGGCCGCGCCCGCCGAGTAGGAGACCGTGCAGGCGGCGGCCATGCCCGTGACCGCCCAGCGCGGCGGCAGCAGGAGGTACGCGGCGGCCGAGAGGCCGGCGTTCGTGGCGGCGATGACCAGGTTGAGGAAGAACGGGGTGCGGGTGTCGGACAGGGCGTAGAAGCCGCGGGAGAGCACGTACTGCGCGGAGTAGACGACCAGGCCGGGGGCGAAGGCCGCCAGCATGCCGGCCATGACGGCGATGTCGGCCGCGCCGGTGCGCCCGTACTCGAAGACGCTGCCCATCACCCAGGGGGCGAGGGCGGCGAAGAGCGCGGCGGCCGGGACGACGAGGGCCGCGCTGGAGCGCAGCGCGTAGGAGACGTCCCTGCGCACGCCCGCGAGGTCGCCGTCGGTGGCGGCGGCGCTCATCCGGGGCATGAGGGCGGTGACGAGGGAGACGGTGATGATGCCCTGCGGGACCATCCACAGCAGGTAGGCGTTGCTGTAGGCGGTGTAGCCGGCGCCGCCGGCGAGGCCCGCGTCGACGGCCCGCTGTCCGGTGGCGGTGGAGAGCCGGGTCACCACCCAGTAGGCGAGCTGGTTGGTGAGGACGAGCAGGACGAGCCAGCCCGCGTTGCGCAGCGGGCGGGCGAGGCCGCTGCCGCGCCAGTCGAAGCGGGGGCGCCAGCGGAAGCGGGCGGCGCGCAGCGAGGGGATGAGGGCGAGGGCCTGGACGAGGATGCCGGCGGTGGTGCCGATGCCGAGCAGGCGTATCTCGGAGGCCGTCAGTCCGTCCGCAGCATCGTGCGACACATACAGGAAGAGGCCGAAGACGGCGACGACGACGAGATTGTTGAGGACCGGGGTCCACATCATCGCGCCGAACCGGCCGCGGGCGTTCAGGATCTGCCCGAGCAGGGTGAACAGCCCGTAGAAGAGGATCTGCGGGAGGCAGTAGCGGGCCAGGGCGACGGTGGTGGACTGCTGGCCGCCGGTGTAGCCGGTGTACGCCGAGACGATCAGCGGGGCGGCCAGTACGGCGGCGGCGGTGAGGGCCAGCAGCGCGGCCGTGCACACGGTGAGGAGCCGGTCGGTGTAGGCGGCGCCGCCGTCCGCGTGCTCCTTGGCGGCGCGGACCAGCTCGGGGACGAAGACCGCGTTGAGGGCGCCGCCGATGAGCAGGATGTACAGGATGTTCGGGACCGTGTTGGCGACGGCGTAGCCGTCTCCGAGGAGTCCGGTGCCGAGTGCGGCGACGACGACGGCGGAGCGGACGAACCCGGTGGCGCGGGAGACGATCGACCCGGCGGCCATGAGCGCGCCGCTGCGCAGCACCGAGGTCTTCCCCGGCTCCGCGGGGGCGGCTCCGCCGTCGGCAGCGGGCCCGCTCCGGTGCACGGCCGTGCCCTGGCTCACCGGCGGGCCAGATAGGCCTGGAACGCCTTGTAGAGCGCCGTGTTGGCGTAGCCGTCCATCGGGGTCTCCCACTCGCCGAGCGTCTCGACGACGTGCCCGCCGGTGCCGAGCTTCCAGCGCAGCAGCCCGAAAGCACGTTCGTCGGGGTCAAGGGTGGAGGGTACCCCGCGCATGTCGTAGACGTCCGCTCCGAGGGCGTGTGCGTCGCGCATCATGCGCCACTGCAGCGCGTTGCTGGGCCGTACCTCGCGGCGGTGGTCGGCGGAGGCCCCGGTCTGGTACCAGACCCGGCTGCCGGCCACGATCATCGTGTGGGCGGCGAGTATCTCGCCCTGGTGTTTGCCCAGGTAGAGCCGCATCCGGCCGGGCTCCTCGGCGCCCAGGACCTCGTACTGGCGCTGGTAGTACGCGAGGGAGCGGCCGAGCCGGAAGCCGTCGCGCTCCTCGGTGATCCGCAGCAGCCGGTAGAACTCGGGGAGGTCCTCCGCGGTGCCGACGACCGTCTCCACGCCCGCCTTGCCGGCCTTGCGCACATTGCGCCGCCACTCCTGGTTCAGGCCCGACCACAGGTCGTCGAGGGAGCGGCCGGCGAGCGGGACGCGGAAGACGTGGCGGGGCTGGGCGTCGCCGTCGTCCTCGCCGCCGCAGCGCTTCCAGCCGCGGGTGCGCAGCCGGTCGGCGAGGGCGGCGCCGACCGGGTCGACCTCGGTGGCGAGGACGTCGGACAGCTGCCGGCCGGGCCCGGTGGCGGACTTGACGGTGGCCGCGTCCCAGCGGCGGTAGGCGGGGGTGGGGCCGATGCGGACGGCGAAGGCTCCGGCGGCCTTCAGGTGGCGCATGAGCGGGGTCAGCCAGCGGTCGATGTGCGGGTCGGACCAGTCGGCCACGGGACCCTCGGGAAGGTAGGCGAAGTATTTGCGCGTCCCGGGGAATTGGCGATAGAGAACGAGTCCGGCACCCTGGATCCGCCCGTCCGGGTAGTGCCATCCGACCCTTTCCGAGCGCCAAAGGTCCTTCACCTCGGCCCAGGAGGGGTACTGGAGGAAGCTCGCCGAGCCGTTGCCTGCGAGGAAGTCCCGGTACTCGGCGACGGACAGGGCGCGCACCCGGAGCTCCTGGTCCTGGTCGTGCTGGGCGGGGGTCACAAGCAGTGCACACACGGCTGTTGGCCTTCCTGTCGTGCGGAGCGGTGTCTCACAGGACTCTCACAGGCGCCCGTGACCGGACTGCGCGGCGTTTGTGACCGGACGATGACCGTTTCGCTGCGGTCCATGTCACAGCCGAAATGCCGAACTTTTCGCCGGGTTCCGCAACCTAGAGTCGATTCGTTCGCTCTTACTTTGCGGACGTTCATACTTCGGAGGGGTTTTCGTTGAGCCGCATACGCACGCGCCACGCCGTGATGACGGGCACCGCAATCCTGGCTGCCGCCCTGACCGCCTGTTCCGGCGGGAGCGGCGGCGGGAGCGGTGCGGCGGGCAAGGCCGAGATGAAGCAGCAGAAGCCGGACATGGCCATCGCGGTGAACCTCACGGGCAATCAGGTCAAGGCGGGCGAGCCGGTGAAGGTGACCATCGCCGACGGCAAGCTCGCCCAGGTGAAGGTGACGGACGCCAAGGGCGGTGAGCTCGCGGGGCAGATAGCCGCCGACGGCAAGACCTGGACCTCGGAGCGCAACGCCTCCCCGGGCACGGACTACAAGGTCGAGGCGCAGAACACGGAGAGCCAGAGCGCCACGGCGCAGTTCAAGACCGGTGCGGCCGACAAGGTCAACAAGGTCTCGATCAACCTCCCGAAGGGCAGCACGGTGGGCGTGGCCATGCCCGTCTCGCTCGTCTTCGACAACCCGGTGGCCAACAAGGCCGAGGTGGAGAAGCAGTTGAAGGTCACCACCTCGAACAACACCGAGGGGTCGTGGGGTTGGTTCAAGGACTACTCCGGCAAGGACCGGGTGGACTGGCGGCCGAAGGAGTACTGGAAGTCCGGCACGGAGGTGAAGGTCGACATGAACCTGGGCGGTGTCGACTCCGGCAAGGGCGGCGGTCTGTTCGCCCGGGACTACAACACCGAGTTCAAGATCGGCAAGGACCGCCGGATGGAGGTCAGCCTCGACACCAAGAGGATGACGGTGACCGAGGACGGGCAGACGGTGAAGACGATCCCGATCTCGGCCGGCACCCCCGGCGGCAAGAAGGCCTCGTGGTCCGGGAAGATGGTGCTGATGTCCAAGGAGGGCACCATCCGGATGGACTCCCAGACGGTGGGCCTGGGCGACGCCTACGACAAGATGGTCGACTACTCGATGCGGCTGACCTGGTCGGGCATGTACGCGCACGCCGCGCCGTGGAACGCCGCGAACTTCGGCCGCGCCAACACCAGTTCCGGCTGCGTGGGGATGAGCGACGCGAACGCAGCCGCCTTCTACTCCGAGGTGCAGGTCGGCGACCCGTTCGAGGTCGTCGGCGACGGCTCGAAGGGCAACGCCGACCTCGGCAACGGCTACGGCGAGTGGAACCTGTCGTGGGAGCAGTGGAAGGCCAAGAGCGCCCTGTCCGGCGCTCCCCAGAACGGCTGACCGGCGGGCCGACCCCGGCTGACCTTCGTTCAATCGTTACCACCGCGTAACTTACTGATGGGTTACTTCCGGTAAGCCCCTCCCGTTACCGTCGGGTCACTTTGACAACCCGGCGCACGCGAGGAGCGATTGATGCAACGCACCACCACCGCCGCCGCAGCCGTGGCAGCCCTCCTGGCCGCCGCCGCCCTGGGCCTGGCCCCCCACCAGGCCCAGGCGGCTCCCGCCCCCGCCGTGACGGCCACCGCCGACGCCTCGCAGGCTCCGCCGGAGCTGGCCTTCCACGACATCCCGGGCTCCGGCGGCATCACCCTCAAGGGCAACGTCTTCACCCCGGCCGGAGCCGAGGCCGGCCGGAAGTACCCCCTGATCGTGCTGCCCACCAGCTGGGGCATGCCGCAGATCGAATACATCGTCCAGGCCAAGCAGCTCGCCGACTCCGGCTACGTCGTGGTCAGTTACACCTCCCGGGGCTTCTGGCTCTCCGGCGGGCAGATCGAGGTGGCCGGCCCGCCGGACGTCGCCGACGTCTCCGCCGTCATCGACTGGGCCCTCGCCCACACCCCCGCCGACGCGGACCGGATCGGCCTCGGCGGGGTCTCGTACGGCGCCGGCATCAGCCTGCTGGCCTCCGCGCACGACAGCCGCGTCAAGGCCGTGGTCGCGATGAGCGGCTGGGCCGACCTGATCGAGTCCATTTACTCCGGCCGCACCCAGCACCTCCAGGCCGCCGCCATGCTCGGCGCCGCCGGCTACCTCACCGGCCGCCCCGGGCCCGAACTCCAGCAGATCCTGGGCGACTTCCTCGGATCGAAGCTGGAGAACGAGCAGGCGATGATCGACTGGGGCAAGAAGCGCTCCGCCGCCGAGCAGGTGGACCGGATCAACGCCAACGGCGCCGCGATCATGCTGGGCAACGCGTGGGGCGACACCATCTTCCCGCCCAACCAGTACGCGGAGTTCTACGAGAAGCTGACCGGCCCCAAGCGCCTGGAGTTCCGCCCCGGCGACCACGCCACCGCCGAGGGCACCGGCCTCCTCGGCCTGCCCAACGACACCTGGGCCAACGCCCACCGCTGGTTCGACCGCTACCTCAAGGGCGAGCGCAACGGCGTCGACACCGAGGCCCCGGTGCAGATCAAGTCCCGCAGCAATGCCGGATACGAGGGCTACGCCGACTGGAAGTCGGTCGGCGCGGGCGGCACGCAGAAGCTCGCCCTCTCCGACAGCGAGCACGTCTTCGCCAACGTGGACTCCGGGGCCAGCGGCGGGATCATCTTCCTCTCCAGCGTCCTCGACCAGTTCGTCCAGGCGCCGCCGACCGCCTCGATCCCGCTCCTCCCCCGCGCCTTCGCCGCCGTCTGGCAGTCGGAGCGCTACGACGAGCAGCGCCGGGTCCGCGGCACGGTCAAGGTGCACACCACCGTCACGCCGACCAAGGCCGACGGCACCTTCGTCGCGTACCTCTACGACGTCGGCCCGCTCGGTGTCGGCAAACTCGTCAGCAACGCCCCGTACACCTTCCACGGCAAGACCCCGAGCCGGGCGTTCGGCGTCGACCTGGAGCTGTTCTCCACCGCCTACGACGTGCCCGCGGGCCACCGGCTCGCCCTCGTCATCGACACCGTCGACCCGCTCTACATCGAGCACAACCCCTTCGGCGCGCAGCTGACCTTCTCCTCGCCGAGCACCGATCCCTCGTACGTGTCGGTGCCCCTGCGCGAGCAGTGAGCCCGTCCGTCAGTGCTTGAGGATCTTCGAGAGGAAGTCCTTGGCCCGGTCGCTCTCCGGGGCGGTGAAGAACTGCTCCGGAGTGCGGTCCTCCACGATCTGCCCGTCGGCCATGAAGACGACGCGGTTGGCGGCGGACCGGGCGAAGCCCATCTCGTGGGTGACCACGACCATGGTCATCCCCTCCTGGGCCAGCCGCCGCATCACCTCCAGCACCTCGTTGATCATCTCCGGGTCGAGGGCGGAGGTGGGCTCGTCGAACAGCAGGGCCTTGGGGTCCATGGCGAGGGCGCGGGCGATGGCCACGCGCTGCTGCTGTCCGCCGGAGAGCTGGGCGGGGAACTTCGGGGCCTGGTCGGCGAGGCCGACGCGGTCCAGGAGCTCCCGGGACCGCTTGTCGGCCTCCTCCCTCTTGCGTCCGCGGACCTTCACCTGGGCGAGGGAGACATTGGCGAGGACGGTCTTGTGCGCGAAGAGGTTGAAGGACTGGAAGACCATCCCGACCTCGGCGCGCAGCCGGGCCAGCTCCTTGCCCTCGGCGGGCAGCGGCTTCCCCTCGAGCGTGATCGTGCCCGATTCGATGGTCTCCAGCCGGTTGATCGCCCGGCACAGGGTCGACTTCCCGGAACCGGAGGGCCCGATGATCACCACCACCTCGCCGCGGCCCACGGTGAGGTCGATGTCGCGGAGCACGTGGAGGTCCCCGAAGTGCTTGTTGACCCCCCGCAGCTCGATCAGCGGATCGACGGCCATGGCGGTCACCCCTCCGAGGCCTCGGCGTAGGCCTGGCTGAGCTCGGGGGATCCGGTCATCGCCCAGGACACCCCCGACTCGATCACGTTCAGCTCCCGGCCCGAGGCCAGCCGGATCACCGGCTGGCCGCTCGGCCAGACCTCCCAGCCGGACCCGGGGACCGTGCGGATGATCACGGTGCCGAGGTAGAAGCCGGCGTCGTTCCCGAGCCACGGCACCAGCTCGGGATCCCGCCGCCAGCGCGGCATCAGCTGGTCGAGCGCTTCCAACGAGGCGACGTTCTCGTCGAGTTCGAGCCCCGCCGCCCTTGCCTGGACGCGCAACATCTCACACTCCGAGAACAACTCCGCGACGCCCTCCGGGTCGTCGGCGAAGGCGGCGGCGAGTCCCGCACGCTGTTCCGTTTCGTGTCGGTTCAGCCAGTTGTCCAGGAAAGGGATGTTCATACCGCCCAGCGTCGCACCAGGATCCCCCGCTGGCCACAGGGCGCGCCTGGATCGAACCGGACGGTTCCGCGGGTCGTGCTACAGCTCCAGGTCCACGACCACCGGGGCGTGGTCGGAGGCGCCCTTGCCCTTGCGCTCCTCGCGGTCCACGTAGGCGTCCTTGACGGCCTTGGCGAAGGGCTCGTTCCCGTACACCAGGTCGATGCGCATGCCCTTGTTCTTGGGGAAGGCCAGCATCCGGTAGTCCCAGAAGGTGTACGGCCGGTCGTACTTGAGCGCGCGCGGCAGGACGTCGGAGAGTCCGGCCGCCCGCAGTGCCTCCAGGGCGGAGCGCTCGGCAGGGGTCACGTGGGTCAGGCCCGCGAAGACGGCCGGGTCGTAGACGTCCTCGTCGGTCGGGGCCACGTTGAAGTCGCCGAGCACCGCGAAGGGACGGGCGCCGGCCGCGTCCTCGGCGACGGCCGCGGTCAGGGCGCGGAACCAGTCCAGCTTGTAGCCGTAGTGGTCGTGCTCGACCTCGCGGCCGTTGGGCACGTAGACCGACCAGACGCGGACCCCGCCGCAGGTGGCGGAGATGGCGCGGGGCTCGTCGACCTCCTCGTAGAGGGGCCCGCCGGGCAGGCCGGTGACCACGTCCTCCAGGCCGACCTTGGAGAGCAGGGCCACGCCGTTCCACCGGCCGGTGGCGTTGACGGCCGACTCGTAGCCCAGCTCGCGCAGCTCGTCGTACGGGAACTGCTCCGCGGAGCACTTGGTCTCCTGGATGCACAGGACATCCGTGCCGGAGCTCTCCAGCCAGGCCAGCAGGCGCGGCAGCCGGGCGGTGATGGAGTTGACGTTGAACGTGGCGATACGCATGCGTCCCAACCTACCGCCCGGCACCGACATCACAGGTCGGCGGTGTCTCCGGCGGTGAGTCGGCCGTACTCCGCGCCGCCGAGGTTCCCGATCTGCGTGGCGTAGATAGGCAGTGCCAGGTCGGTCAGACCCGCGTCGTGGATGGCGAGGCTCTGGCGCGGCTTGACCTCGCGTACGTAGTCGATCACCTCGGCGATCTTGTTCCAGGGCGCGTGCACCGGGAGCATCAGCGTCTCCACCGGGGCGTCGGGCACGGTCAGGGCGTCGCCGGGGTGGAAGATCGAAGCGTCCACGAGAAAACCGACATTGGTGATCCGCGGGATGTCCGGGTGGATCACGGCGTGCAGTTCGCCGTGGACCTGGACGTCGAATCCGGCGGCGGTGAAGGCGTCCCCGTTGCCCACGGTGTGCACGCGCCCCGGGTAGGCGGCGGCGATCTTGTCCGCCACGCTGCGCAGGGTCCACAGCTCGGCGGCCGGATTCGCGTCGAGGGCGGCCCGCAGCCGGCCCTCTTCGAAGTGGTCGGGGTGTTCGTGCGTGACCAGCAGGGCGTCCGCCCCGAGGCCGGCGTCGGATTCGCTGAAGGCGCCCGGGTCGATGACGAGCACGCGCCCGTCCTTCTCCAACTGGACGCAGGAGTGCAGCCGCTTGGTGAGCTTCATGATCCCAGGCTACGGAACCGTCGTGGACACCACGTAGACCTTGGGGACCTCCGGGTCGGTGAGGTCGACCATGATGTCCCGGGTGGGGCGCGGGTTCGGCTGGTCCAGGCTGGTCCCGTACCAGTTCGACTTCGGGCTCCAGCTCCAGCCCGCGACCTCGGAGTCGTGCGGGGAGATGGAGATCTCGCCCTGGGTCAGGGCGTCCCTGCTGGTGCCCACGGAGGTGAGGAAGGCGTCCAGGTCCGCCGGGGTGACCGAGAACGCGGTGAACAGCCGGCTGGTGCGCCAGTTGTTGGTCTCCAGGAAGCCGACCCGCCAGGCCTTGGGCGGGATGGGGACCTCGTAGATGCTGCGCTGCACCTTCGAGGGCCAGCCCGGCCGCACCGTGGAGGCGCCGACCCTGGCGGCCTTGTCGCGGCCGCTCTCGCGGCTCTGCTGGGTGGAGATCGCCAGGTAGCCCGCGGGGACGCCGATCAGCAGCACGATGATGATCGCGGTGATCCAGCGGCGCCTGACGACGTGCCGCCTGTCCTCGGCGGGGTGCGGGGCGGCGTCCCCGTCGGGGGGAGGGGCCTGGCGGGGCAGGGTGGGCGGGTTCACTGCGGGTCCAGGTTTTCGGGGCCGGGGGTCTTGGGGCCGGGCAGCTCGGGGCCTGGCGGCTCGGGGGCGGCGGCTTCGCGCCGGCCCAGCTGCTGCGCGTAGCGCTCGTACCGTTCGTAGCGCTCGACGCGGCGGCGCGTGGCGCGGCGGAAGCGGCGTGCGACGAGCCGGGCGAGGTCGGCAGCTCCGACCATACCGGCCTCGGGGCCCAGCTGGGCCTTGGCGATCCGGGCCTCGGGGCGGTAGCCGCGCCCGGTGAGGTGGCGGCGGAAGGCGTCCCGGGCGGGGCCGATGAGCAGGTCGTCGGCGGCGCTGACGCCGCCGCCGATGACGAAGCAGGAGGGGTCGAGGGCGGCAGCGAGGTTGGCGATGCCGACGCCGAGCCACTGGCCGATGTCCTGGAGCAGCTCGACGCACATGGCGTCGCCCTCGCGGGCCAGCTCGGTGATGAGCGGCCCGGTGATCTCCGCGACGTTGCCGCCGACCCTGGCGATGATGTTGTACGCGACCGGGGAGTCGGCGGCGGCGAGCTCGCGGGCCTCGCGGACCAGGGCGTTGCCCGAGCTGTACTGCTCCCAGCAGCCGCGGTTGCCGCAGGGGCAGCGGTGCCCGCCGGGGACGACCTGCATGTGGCCGAATTCGCCGGCGACCCCGTAGCGGCCGCGCTTGACCTGGCCGCCTTCGAGGATGGCCCCGCCGATGCCGGTGCCGAGCGTGATCATGACGAGGTGGTCCTCGCCGCGCCCGGCGCCGAAGCGCCATTCCGCCCAGGCGGCGGTGTTGGCGTCGTTGTCGACCATGACGGGGACCGCGAGCCGGGACTGGAGGGCGTCGCGCAGGGGCTCGTCGCGCCAGGCCAGGTGCGGGGCGAACAGCACCCTGGACCGGTCGGCGTCGACCCAGCCGGCCGCGCCGATGCCCACCGCGTGCACGTCGTGCCGGTCGGAGAGGTCCAGGACCAGCTCGACGATGGTGTCCTCGACGACCTTGGGGCTCTTGGACTTGTCGGGGGTCTCGGTCCGGATCTTCTCCAGGATGATCCCGTCCGCGTCCACGACGCCGGCCATCACCTTGGTGCCGCCGATGTCGATGCCGACGGTCGGGACGCGCGGGGCGGTCAGGTGGGAGCGGCGCTCACGGGTGCCGATGGTCCGCAGGACGGTGCCTCGCGCCGCCCCCCGGTGGGAGAGCGTGAAGTCCCGGTACGTGCTCATCGAGTCGTGTCGTCCCTGTCCGTGGTGTGGATCTCCGTGGTGCGGGTGTTCCCCGATTCTGCCACCCGCTCCAGCTCGTGGCTCAGTTCGTCGAGCTCGGAGCCGCCCGCCATCTGCCGGGTGAGCTCGTCGAGGGTGATCGAATCGCGGGTGTGGCTGCCCGCCATGGTGCCCCGCTTGAGGAGGACGAAGCGGTCCCCGACCAGGTGGGCGTGGTGCGGGTTGTGGGTGATCAGGACCACGCCGAGGCCCGCGTCGCGGGCGGCGGCGACGTATTTGAGGACCACTCCGGACTGTTTCACGCCGAGGGCCGCGGTGGGTTCGTCGAGTACGAGGACCTTCGCGCCGAAGTGGACGGCCCGGGCGATGGCCACGCACTGGCGCTCGCCGCCGGACAGGGTCCCGATGGGCTGGTCGACGTCGCGCAGGTCGATGCCCATGCGCAGCAGCTCGGCGCGGGTGGTCTCCCGCATGAGCTGCACGTCGAGGCGGCGGAGGGGGCCGCGGCCCCTGGTGGGCTCGGAGCCGAGGAAGAAGTTGCGCCAGACGGGCATGAGCGGGACCACCGCGAGGTCCTGGTAGACGGTGGCGATGCCCAGGTCGAGGGCGGCGCGCGGGTTGGCGAGCACGGTCTCCCGCCCCTCGATCTCGAAGGTGCCCGCGTCGTGCTGGTGCAGCCCGGCGATGATCTTGATGAGGGTGGACTTGCCCGCGCCGTTGTCGCCCAGCACGCAGGTGATCTCGCCCGCCGAGACCTCCAGGGAGACCCCCTGGAGGGCGCGGATGTTGCCGTAGTACTTGCTGACGTCGGTCAGCTTCACGAGAGCCGTCACTTGGTGGCCTCCGCCCGCTTGCGCACCCAGGCGTTGAGCAGCGTGGCCAGCAGCAGCATCGCGCCGAGGAAGAACTTGAACCAGTCCGGGTTCCACTGGGCGTAGACGATGCCGTTGCTGGTCATGCCGAAGATGAAGGCGCCGACCGCGGAGCCGATGGCGGAGCCGTAGCCCCCGGTCATCAGGCAGCCGCCGATGACGGCCGCGATGATGTACAGGAACTCGTTCCCGACGCCCTCGCCCGACTGGACCACGTCGAACGAGAAGAGGATGTGCTGCCCGGAGATCCAGGCGCACAGGGCCACGCCCATGTAGAGGCCGATACGGGTCTTGACGACCGGGACGCCGACCGCGCGGGCCGCGTCCGCCCCGCCGCCCACGGCGAAGATCCAGTTCCCGGCGCGGGTGCGCAGCAGGATCCAGGTGGCCACGGCGACCAGGGCCAGCCACCACAGGATGGTGACCTTGAGGGTGACCGAGCCGACGGTCCACTGCGAGGCGAAGAGGGCCCGCGCGGAGGGGAAGCCCTCCATGTCGGCGATGGTCTTGGTGGAGACCGAGCCGCTGATCAGCTTGGTGAAGCCGAGGTTCAGGCCGGTCAGCATCAGGAAGGTACCGAGCGTGATGATGAAGCTCGGCAGCTTCGTCCGGGTCAGCATGAAGCCGTTGAAGAAGCCGATGGCCAGGGTGACCAGCAGCGACACCAGGACGCCGACCCAGACGTTGGCGGTCATCTGGTAGCTGAACATCGAGCTCACCAGGGCCGAGGTGGTGACCATGACGCCGGCGGAGAGGTCGAACTCGCCGCCGATCATCAGCAGGGCCACCGGGCACGCCATGATCCCGATGGTGGACGCCGAGTACAGGATCGTGCTCAGGCTGGAGGCCTGCAGGAAGCTGTCGGCCGCGAAGGAGAAGAAGACGAAGACGGCGGCGGCGCCGACGACCGAGCCGAGCTCGGGGCGGCCGAGCAGCTTGCGGACCAGGGAGGTCGGCGCGAGCCGTTCGTCCGCGGCGGCCGTGGCGCTCATCGGCTGCCCCGCTTGATGTAGTCCTCCAGCTCGGCGGCCTCGGCGCCGGTGACGATCTGCGGTCCGGTGAGCACCGGGCGTCCGCCGCCGAGCACGTCCGCGTTGTAGCGGTAGAGCCAGAGCAGGTCGATGGCCTCGTAGCCCTGGAGGTAGGGCTGCTGGTCGACGGCGAAGCCGAGCGCGCCGGACTTCAGGTCGCGGGCGACCGCGTCGTTGAGGTCGAAGGTGTCCACCTCGGCCTTGCTGGCGGCGGCCTGCTTGGCCTTGATCGCGGTGGGGGCGAAGGGCGCGCCGAGGGTGAGGACGGCGTCGACGGACGGGTCGGCCTGGAGCTTGGCCTGGATGGCCGCCTGGACGGACGGCATGTTGGCGCCCTCGACGTAGAGGTTCTCCATGGTGCCGCTGAAGGTCTTCTTCGCTCCGGCGCAGCGCTGCTCGTGGCCGACGTTGCCCTGCTCGTGCAGGACGCAGACGGCCTTCTTGCGGCCGCGTTTGCCCAGCTCGGTGCCGACGGCCTCGCCGGCGATCGTCTCGTCCTGGCCGATGTGGGTCAGCGCCCCGTACTCGGCGGACTGGGCGGATCCGGAGTTGACCGTGATCACCGGGATGCCGGCCTTGACGGCCTTGGCGATGACGTCCTTGAGCGCCTCGGGCTTGGCGAGGCTGACGACGATCCCGTCGACCTTCTGGTCGATGGCGTTCTGCACGAACTGCGCCTGCTGCTGGGCCTGGTCGTCGTGGGCGTAGACGAAGTTGATGTTGTCCTTCGCCGCGGCCTCCTTGGCGCCCTTCTGGACGATGTCCCAGAAGGTGTCGCCGTCGCCCGCGTGCGTGACCATCGCGAAGGTCCAGCGCGGGGTGGACACGGCGGGCCGGCCCTGGGCCTCGGCCTTCGCCCGGTCCTCGGCGCGCTTGCCGCCCGTACTGCTGCAGCCGGCGAGCGAGGCCCCCAGTACCGCCGCGAGCACGGCGCCGACGACGCGTACCCCTGTCCCAACCCTAGCCACGTCGCCGCGCCCTTCCCTCGTCCGTGTCGTCCGTCATGATTCGGTCATTCCGGTTCCAGCCGCTCAGTATCCGCCACAGTGGACCATGCGGGCCCATCGGGGCATGCCCGGGCAGATTGACAGGTCCTCCGTACGGGGTCACGTTGAGTGCATGCGCATCGGGCTCATCGGGACGGGCCGGATCGGCTCCTTCCACGCGGCGGCGCTGGCCCGCCACCCGGAGGCGGGCTCGCTCCTGCTCGCGGACGCCGATCCCGCGCGGGCGGCACGCCTCGCCGACCGGCTCGGGGCCACGGCCGCGCCCTCCGTGGAGCAGGTCTTCACCTGGGGCGTCGACGCGGTCGTGGTGGCCTCGGCGACCGACGCGCACGCGGAGCTGGTCGTACGGGCGGTGCGCGGCGGGCTGCCGGTGTTCTGCGAGAAGCCGCTGGCCCCGGACCTGGAGCGGACCCTGGCGGCGCTGCGCGAGGTGGCGGCCGCGGGCGGGGTGCTCCAGGTGGGTTTCATGCGGCGCTTCGACGCGGGCTACCGCACGGCGCGGGAACTGGTGCGTGCGGGCGCGCTGGGCCGGCTGCACACCGTACGGACGATGACGGCCGATCCGGCGCCGCCGAGCGCCGCGTACCTGGCGACTTCCGGCGGGCTGTACCGGGACTGCCTGGTGCACGACTTCGACATGGTGCGCTGGGTGACCGGGCGCGAGGTGGCCGAGGTGTACGCGGCCGGGTCGGACGCGGGGCCGCCGCGGTTCCGGGAGACCGGCGACATCGACACGGCGGCGGCCGTCCTCACCCTGGACGACGGGACGCTCGTCACCTCGACCGGCACCCGGTGCAACGGCGCCGGGTACGACGTGCGGATGGAGCTGGCCGGGGAGCTGGACCAGGTCTCCGCGGGGCTGGACGACCGTACGCCCATCGCCTCGACGGAACCGCACGGTCCGCCCCCGGCGAGCAAGCCGTGGACGGGCTTCCTGGAGCGGTTCGCCGCCGCGTACGAGGCCGAGCTGGCGGCCTTCGTCCACCTGGTGCGGGGCGAGGGGGCCAATCCGTGCGACGGCCGGGAGGCGCTCGCCGCGCTCCGGGTGGCGGAGGCCTGCGAGCGCTCGCGGCGGGAGCGGCGCCGGGTGCGGATGGAGGAGCTCCCGGACTTGTAAGGGGTGGACCATCGCGTACGCCTACCAGCGCACGGGGAGCCGGGTCACGCCCCGCATCAGGCTCCCGCGCTGCCAGAGCGGCGGTCCGCCGGCCGGGTCGTGCGCCAGCTCGGGGAAGCGCTCCAGCAGGCCCCGGAGCGCGATGCGGCCCTCCATGCGGGCCAGCGGGGCGCCGATGCAGAAGTGCGGGCCGTGCCCGAAGGCCAGGTGTCCCTGCGGGGCGCGCCGGATGTCGAAGGCGTCCGGGTCCGCGTACTTTTCCGGGTCCCGGTCGGCGGCGGCCAGCGAGACGAGGACGGTGGCGCCGGCCGGTATGACGGCGGTGCCGAGGTCCACGTCCTCGCGGGCGTAGCGGTAGGTGGCGTTCTGGACGGGGCCTTCGTGGCGCAGCATCTCCTCGATGGCGCCGTCGAGGAGCCCGTCGCAGTCCGCGCGCAGGTCGGCAAGCTGGTCGGGGTGGGCGAGGAGGGCGCGTACGCCGTTGCCGATCAGGTTCACCGTGGTCTCGTGGCCCGCCACGAGCAGCAGGAAGGCCATCCCGATCACCTCGTCGGGGGACAGCGCGTCCCCGTCGTCGTCCCGGGTGCGGATCAGGGCGCTGAGCAGGTCCTCGCCGGGGTCCTTCGCCTTGGCCTCGACCAGCCCGGCGAGGTAGCCGCTCAGCTCCCGGTGCACGGTGCCGTCGGGGGCGGCGGTGCTCGGGGCGACGATCTCGCGGGACCAGGAGCTGAACCGGTAGCGGTCCAGGTCGGGGACGCCGAGGAGCTCGCAGATCACGGTCATCGGCAGCGGGAAGGCGAGGGCCTTGACCAGGTCGGCGGCGCGCTCGGGCCGGGCGGCCATCGCGTCGAGGAGGTCGTCGGTGATCTGCTGGACTCGGGGCCGCAGGGCCTCGATCCGGCGGGCCGTGAACTCGCGGGCGACCAGGCGGCGCAGCCGGGTGTGGCGGGGCGCGTCGGACTCCAGCATGTTCGCGTTGCTGGCCGCGGCCGGGAGGTCCGGGAACCGGCCGGAGCCGCGCCAGTCCTTGACCAGGCCCGGGTGGTTCAGGGCCTGGCGGGCCTCGGCGTGGCCGACGACGATCCAGGTGGGCTCGTACTCGGGGGCCGGGGCGGCGACGCTGTGGACCGGTCCGGTCGCGCGCAGCCCTGCGTAGAACGAGTAGGGGTCGGCGGTGAAGTCGGGAGAGTTCGCGCTGATGTCCACTACAGGCATTGGCCCACAGTACGGCGGCGGTTCACCCCTCGATGCGGCGTTTTCCGGACACTCGGTCAGCGGGCGCTCAGCCGGCGGCGGCGCGTCGGCCCCACGCGGTCCCGGCGAGGACGAGGGCCGCCCCCGCGAAGCCGAGCGGGGCGAGGTGCTCGCCGCCCAGTGCGATGCCGGCGGCGGCCGCCCACAGGGGCTCGGTGCCGAGGAGCAGGCTGACGCGGGAGGGCGAGGTGCGGCGTACGGCCCACATCTGCACGAAGAATGCGAAGAGCGTGCAGAACACGGACAGGAACGCCAGCCCGGCCCACTCGGCCGCCCCGAACCCGGCGGCGACGGCCCAGGGGCTCTCCCCCGTCCCCGGCACGGCCGCCAGCACCGCGAACACGGCCACGGCCCCACCGAGCTGCACGGTGGTCAGCGACAGCGAGTCCGCGTCCTGTACGGCCTTCACCCGGGCCATGAGCAGCACGTGCAGGGTCCGGGCGAGGGCGGCACCGAGGATCAGCAGGTCCCCCAGGCTCGGCGCGGTGAACCCCGCGCCCTGCGTCAGCAGCACGACGCCGGCGACGGAGACGCCGGCCGCCCCGAGGAACCCGACGGAGGGCTTCCGCCTCTTCACCACGGCCTCGGCCAGCGGCGTGAAGATCATGGTCAGGCTGATGATCAGCCCGGCGTTGGTCGCGGACGTGTGCACGACCCCGTACGTCTCCAGCAGGAAGATCCCGCCGAGTACGAGACCCAGTCCCCCGGCCCCGCGCAGCTGCGCGGGGGTCAGCGCGCGCAGCCTGCTCCAGCCGGCGAGGGCCAGCACGGGCAGCACGAGCGCGAACCGCAGCACGAGCACGGCGATGACGGTGTGGGCGGTGGTGATGCCCTTGGCGGCGAGATAGCTGCCGCCCCACACGACGGCGACGGCCAGGACGGGCAGGTCCGCGAGCCAGGCTCGGCGGGGCGTTTCGAGGGCGGGTGCGATGACGGCCAACGGAGGTCTCCAGCGGTCCAACGGTTGCAGCGGTTCCAGCGCTTGCAACGGTTCTGACGGGTGGAGACTTCGGCGGCTCGCACGGGGGTGGGGTCACCGTACCGGAGGCGATCATGCCGGTCGAGCGATTTCCGCCTCTGTCAGTGCTGCCCCGTAGCATCGCCCGCATGGCTGATCTCTACGCCCTGGACCTCGCGTTCGACCTGGTCGAGGCCACCCCGGACGCCGTCCTCACGGAGCTCCGGCGCCGGCTCGCGCCCGGCGGGCTGCTCGGCTCGCGGGGTCCCGCCGCGCGGATCGGAGGGATGCTCGTGGGCGAGTTCGCCCCGGCCGCACGCCCGGGCTGGGCCCTGACCGTCCGCCAGGAGATCCACGAGGAACAGCTCCCCGCCCTCGAAGACCTCCTCCTGCTCCTCGCCCCGCACATCCGCCCGCCGGGCCCGGTCGGCCGGATCCGCTTCCACGGGCACGAGTCCCCGGACCTGCTCGTCCTGCGCGAGGGCCGCGTGGTCCAGGTGGCCCTGGACCCGCGCTGACCCGGCACTCAGTCCATGAACGTCCCGAAGGTGGCCCGCCCCTTCAGCTGGTAGGTGTGAATGGCGATGCCACTGGACGTGGTCCGGGAGCCCGTCAGCTCGAAGGCCGTGGGCAGCCCGCCGGTCGGGAACAGCCGCCGCCCGGCGCCCAGGAACACCGGGAAGACCTGCAGGTTCAGCTCGTCGACGAGATCCCGCGCGAGCAGCCACTGCGCGAGCTGTCCGCTGCCGTGCACCTGGAGTTCCCCGTCCAGCCCGTCCTTGACCCGGACGATCTCGCTCTGCAGCTGCTCCCCGTCGAGCACGGTGGCGGGGCCCCAGGCGGGTTCCTTGAGGGTGGTCGAGGCCACGTACTTGGGCAGCCGGTTCAGCTTCCCGGCGACGGGGTCGGCGGGGTCGTCGTGCTGCGGCCAGTAGCCCGCGAAGATCTCGTACGTCCGCCGCCCGAGCAGGAACGCCCCGGCCCGGCCGAAGACCTCGCTGACGAACTCCCCCATCCCCTCGTCGGCGTACGGCACGACCCAGCCGCCGTACGCGAACCCCCCGCTGCGGTCCTCGTCGGGCCCGCCGGGGGCCTGCATCACCCCGTCGAGGGTCAGGAAGGTGGTGAGGGTCAGCTTGCCCATGGCTCTGCGCTCCTTGCTCGGTCGTCGCCGTGCACCGGCCTACACCGGTTCAGACTCCCGCCCGGCCGGTTCCTCACCGCTCCGCCACGCGGGGACGACACTCGCACGCCTGCCGCGGACGGGTCCTCAGCCGTGGACCGGGAACGACGCCTGGAACGCGAGGCGCTGGTCGGCACCGTCACCGATGCCGGTGAGGAGTTCGTCGAGCGCGATGAACTCCTCCCAAACCGCCCGACCGGTGGCCTCGGCCAGCCGGGCCACGACGAGGTCCTCCAGTTCGGGGACCCGCTTGTTCTTCCAGATCTTGTCGGCCAGGCTCACCATCAGGTCCTCCAGCCCGATGCCGGGCTCCGCCCACGAGGCGTGGTTGGCGGCGAAGCGGGCCCGTTCCGGGCTCACGCCGTGGCCGAGCAAGAGCTTTCGCCCGGCCTCCTCGTGCGCGGACCCGGGTCCGGAGAGCTCGGCCACGTGGACGGCCTTCCCCACGTCGTGCGTGGCCGCCCCGAAGATCACGGCGTCGCGGTCGAGGGCCACGGCGGGGTGGCTCCGTTCCACCCAGTCGACGATCTGGTGCGCGACGTCATGGACGGCTCGCAGGTGCGCCGCCAGGCGCGGCGGGGCCCCCAGGGCCGAGAGGAGCTCTGCGACTTCGTCCGGCAGCGGGAGCAGGGCGGGACTGGTGGGGCTGCTCAGGGCTCTCGACAGGAGCGTGGTGACCGTCACCGCGTCAGGGTACTGACAGGAGCTCGTCGCCGAGCGGGGTGCGGCGGTACAGGACGTGGCGACCGTCACGGGTGCGGGCGACCAGGCCCGTGGCGTGCAGGACCGCCAGGTGCTGGGAGACGGCGCTGGGGGTCACCTGGAGGCGGCGGGCGATCTCGATGGTGGGCAGGGGGCCGTCGAGGAGGGCGAGGAGGGTGGCCTTGGGGGCGCCGAGGAGTTTGGTGAGGGCTGTGGGGTCGGGCGGAGGCGGGGTGGACCACAGGGTCGCCACGCCCCGGCTGGGATAGGCCAGGCCGGGAGGCTGGTCGGCGGTGACGGGCGGGGCGGGCTTGTGGGCGAAGACGGAGGGGATCAGGAGCAGTCCTCGGCCGGCGGCCGGTACGTGGAAGTGGCCGAGGACATTGTCGATATGCAGAGTTCCGTCGTCCCAGCGGAGGTGGGGGTGCATGTCGGCGAAGAGGCGGCGGGCGCCGCCGACGGCCAGCTGCCGGGCCCGGTAGGTCATGTCGGCTTCGAGGACGAGCCGCATCGCCGGCCAGGTCGGCTGGATC
The DNA here is from genome assembly GCF_040684275.1 of Streptomyces sp. NPDC091371. Classification (NCBI taxonomy): domain Bacteria; kingdom Bacillati; phylum Actinomycetota; class Actinomycetes; order Kitasatosporales; family Streptomycetaceae; genus Streptomyces; species Streptomyces sp. NPDC091371. Next base: position 10,942 of record NZ_JBFBFP010000011.1, on the reverse strand, counting down.
GCGAGCAGCCAGTACTGGTGCAGCAGCTCGCAGATGGCGTCGCGCAGGGCGATGACCGCGCCGTCGCCGGCGGTCACTGCTTGCAGGGGGGCGGGGAGGGGGTCGGGGTCGTGCGCGTCGATGAGGTCGCGGCGGACGATGGCGGCGGGGGTGCGGCGTACGACGGCCAGCTCCTGTGCGAAGGTGGCGGAGAACCGCTCCGGACGGGGGGTCAGGAAGTCGGGGGTCGTACGGCGCCGCGCGACCAGCGAGGTGAGGAGCGCCGCATCGAGCGCGCCCACCCGCGCCACGACCGACCGCCGCCAGGGGGCGTGGATCGCGGACAGGCCCGGCTCGCGCAGGACGCGGAGGCTCAGCACGGTGTCCATGAGCGGGGACAGCGCGAAGCGGGTGTCGGCGAGGTCGTCGGCGTCGAGCCCGAAGCTGATCATTAAGCCCGAGACTACATCCATTGGCGGGCCCCACCGCGTCGACTGAACTGCCGGGCATGACAGCCCGAGCAGCCGCAGCCCCCACCAACCGGTCACACCCCGAACGCCCGACCCAGCCGGCCCAGCCGGCCCGGCCGGCCCGGCCGGCCGAGGCGGCCCGGTCGGCCACGGCGAAGCCGGAAGCACCTGCGGCCACGACCGCACCGGCAGCCACAGCGGCACTGGAAGGTCCGGCCTCCACGGCAGCGCCGAAAGCACAGGCGGCCGCACCGACGACCACCGCATCCCCGGAACCCCTGGCGGCACCGGCGCCGGCGGCCCCCGCACCCGCCCCCCGCCCCGCCACCGGCCTCGACCGGCGGCTCATCGCGCTCCTCTCCCTGACCTGCGCGATCGCCGTCGGCAACATCTACTTCCCGCAGGCCGTCAGCCCACTCGTTGCCGAAGGCCTCCGCACCTCCCCCGACAAGGCGGCCGTAGTCGTCACCGCCACCCAGATCGGGTACACGACGGGCATCTTCCTGCTGGTCCCGCTCGGCGACCGGCTCCCGTACCGCCGCCTCCTCGTCACCCTGCTCGCGGCCAGCGGCGTGGCCCTGCTCGGCGCCGCCCTGGCCCAGAGCCTGCCCCAACTCGTCCTCGCCAGCGTCCTCGTCGGCGTAACCACCACCTCGGCCCAGCTGATCGGCCCGATGACGGTCGGCCTCGTCGCGGAGGGCCGACGCGGGGCGGTGATGGGGACCCTGCTCAGCGGTTCCATCGGCGGCATGCTCCTGGCCCGCACCTTCAGCGGCGCCCTCGGCGAGAAGTTCGGCTGGCAGGCCCCCTACCTGGTGGCCGGCCTCGTCGTGCTCTGCCTCACACTGGTGCTGGCCCGGGCACTGCCCGCCACCGAAGTCCCCGGCACCACCCCCCGGATCCCCCTCCGCGCGCTACCCGTCCAGCCGCTCCGGCTGCTCCGCGCCGAGCCCGAACTGCGCCGCTCCGCCGGCTACCAGGCCGCCCTCTTCGGCGGGTTCTCCGCCGTCTGGACCTGCCTGGCACTGCTGCTCACCGGCCCGCTCTACGGCTTCGGCCCGCAGGCCCTCGGGCTCGTGGCGCTCACCGGGCTGATCACCATGGCGTGCACCCCGCTGGCCGGCCGGATCGTGGACCGCCTCGGCCCCGACCGGGTCAACCTGACCTGCTTCCTCGCCACCCTCGCGGCCGCCGCAGTCCTCACCGCCGGCGCCCTCGGCGGCACGACAGGCCTCATCGCGCTCGTCCTCGGCACACTGCTCCTGGACACCGCCATGCAGTGCGGCATGATCGCCAACCAGGCCCGCTTCTACGCCGCGCGCAGCGACTCCCGCAGCGCCCTCAACACCGCCTACATGACGTGCGCCTACCTCGGCGGCAGCGCCGGATCCTGGCTCGGCGTGCAGCTCTACCGCCACAGCGGCTGGCTCGGGGTCTGCCTCCTGCTCGCACTCCTGACGGCCCCCGCGATCGACTCCGCCCGCCGCGTACGCACCGCGAAACGCCAGGTCGCATTCCCGCCTACGTCACCACGGCCGAGTTCGCGGTGAACGGCGGCCACGCCGCGCAGGGTCGGTCAGGCCAGCCAGTGGCCGGCCTTCATCAGGTCGCGGCCGGCGATCTCGTTGGCCTCGCGCCAGGCCTGGATCCACACCGGCACGATCCGGAAGTAGGGGTACGGGTCGGCGAGGCCGCCCGGGTCGAAGCCGGTGTGGGCCGCAAAGGCCTCCCGCTCTCCGGGGGCGAGGTCCGCGACGTCCAGCGCCGTCGCGGTGCCCTCCGCCAGGACCACGTCGCGTGTCTCCCCGAAGGCGAGGCGGACCCGGCCGTTGGCGAGCAGGTTGCGGCCGGTGGGCAGGGTGGCCCGGGTCGAGACCAGGAAGGTCTCGCCGTCCCAGAGGAAAGAGAGCGGGACCATGCAGGGGAAGCCGTCCGCGTCGGCGGTGGCGACCCAGACGTCGTTGTCGCGCTCCAGGCGCGCGAGCGTGTCCTTGAGGCGCACGGCGCGTTCGCGCGGGGCGGCAACCCCGGCGGCTTCGGCAGCCTGAGCGGCCTCAGCGGATTCAGCGGCTTCGGTGCTCTGCTCGCGCTGTTCGGGCTTCTCCGTCATGCGGGCATGCTCCTGTCCTCGGGCCCCGGCGGCCCCGTGCCAGGACCCCCCGGGCCCAACTGTGCCCCACCCGCACGGGAATGCGTACGGAGAACGGAGATACGCCGAAGGGGCGCGCCGCCGTGCGGTGCGCCCCTTCGGGTCGTGCGCGCCCCGGGGGTGTCGGCCCCCGGGGCTGGATCGGGGTGGCGTCAGCCGCCCAGCTCCTGGTGGCGGGCGGCCAGGGAGGCCGCGCCGTTCTCCGTCAGCGAGCCGAAGAGGCGCAGGCGGGAGAAGCCGCCGTCCGGGAAGATGTCGATCCGGACGTGGGTGCCGACCGCCGGGGCGTCCAGCACGAAGCGGTGGTTGGTGTCGGGCTGCAGGCGCGTGCGGGGGAGGAATTCCTGCCACTCGCCCTCCTCGCCCGTCTTGACGGAGAGGGACGCCCAGCCGGCCGAGTTGCCCTTGAGGTACGCGGTGTCGATCTCGACGGCGCGGATCTCGGACTCGGTGACGAGCTGGTAGCGGATCCAGTCGTTGCCGTTGTCACGGCGACGGGCGGTCTCCCAGCCGTCGTCCATCTTGCGGGAGCGGCCCGGGTTGATGGTGTTGGTCGGCGGGGAGTAGAAGCGGTTGGACGCGTCCTGGACCGAGCCGCCGTTCTCCAGCGCCACCACGTCGAAGGAGCCGAGCGCCGCGAGCCACTTCGGGTCCGGCACGACCTCGCCGTAGACGCGCAGGCGGGCGATGCCGCCGTCCGGGTGCTGGTTGACGCGCAGGTGCGTGAAGCGCTGCTCGACGTTCACCTCGAAGCCGTTGGCCGCGTGGCCGCCGACCGGCGTGCGCTCGACGAGGGTCGTCCACTTGACGTCGTCGCCCTGGAGCTCCTCCGGGGTCGGCGCGAGGGCGCCTTCCCAGTTGGTGCCCTCGATGGAGACGGCCTGCGGCATGTTGCCGCGGAAGTGGGCGGTGTCGACGACGATGCCGCGGATCACGCCGGGGGCGCCCAGGCGGACGAGCGCCCAGTCGTGGTCCTCGGCGGTCGGCCAGGGCTGCTCGGCGGAGATGCCACGGCGGCGGCGGGTCTCCCAGCCGTCCATGATCTTGCCCTTGTGGCCGAAGTGCTCCGGGTCGAAGTGCCCGGCCTCGGCGATGAGCAGGTTCTCGCGCTGGGCGAAGAACTCGTCGTTGGCAGCGATGACACCGGCGCCCAGCTCACGGGCGGCGAGGTTCGCGTACTGGGTGAACGGGAAGTCCGCGGTGCGGTAGTCCGCGTACGGGTCGCCGCCTCCGTACGGGTTCGCGTTACCGGTGAAAGAGGGGATTGCCACTGTCAGTTCTGCCTTTCGAGGAGGAGGCCCGTGGGCTCGGTCGGGGTGCCGTGGTCGGCGATCTGCGTGCCGCGCAGCCAGGTGGACTTGACGACGCCGTGCAGGGTCTTGCCCGCGTACGCCGTCACCTGGTTGCGGTGGTGGAGCTCGGCCGGGTCCACAGTGAACGTTTCTTCAGGTGCGAGGACGGCGAAGTCGGCGTCGCGGCCGGCCTCGATCGCGCCCTTCTGCGCCAGGCCGGCGAGGGCGGCCGGGGCGGCGGACATCCAGCGGACGACGTCCTCAAGGGTGCGTCCGCGCCTGCGCGCCTCGGTCCAGATCGCCGGGAGGCCCAGCTGGAGGGAGGAGATGCCGCCCCACGCGGTGGCGAAGTCGCCGGTCTTCAGGTCCGCGGTGGAGGGCGAGTGGTCGGAGACGATGCAGTCGATCGTGCCGTCGGCGAGCGCGTCCCACAGGACGTCCTGGTTGGCGGCCTCGCGGATGGGCGGGCAGCACTTGAACTCGGTGGCGCCGTCCGGGACTTCCTCGGCCGTCAGGGTGAGGAAGTGCGGGCAGGACTCGACCGTGATCTGGACGCCCTCGGCCTTGGCGGCGGCGATCAGCGGCAGCGCGGAGGAGGAGGACAGGTGCAGGACGTGGACGCGCGCGTTCAGTCGCTTCGCCTGGTCGATCAGGTTCTGGATCGCGGTGTTCTCGGCGTCCTGGGGACGGGAGGCCAGGAAATCGGCGTACTTGGGGCCCGGGTTCTGCGGGGCGGACTCCAGGTGGTGCGGGTCCTCGGCGTGCACGATCAGCAGGCCGCCGAAGCCGGTGATCTCGGCGAGCGAGGTGGCCAGCTGCTCCTGGTCGAGCAGGGGGAACTCGTCGACGCCGGAGGGCGAGAGGAAGCACTTGAAGCCGTAGACGCCGGCGTCGTGCAGGGGGCGCAGGTCCTTGACGTTGTCCGGCAGGGCACCGCCCCAGAAGCCGACGTCCACGTGCGCCTTGGTGCGGGCGACCTCCTGCTTGACGCGCAGGTTGTCGACCGTGGTGGTCGGAGGGAGGGAGTTCAGCGGCATGTCGAGGATCGTGGTGATGCCGCCGGCAGCGGCGGCGCGGGTGGCCGTCCAGAAGCCTTCCCACTCGGTGCGGCCCGGGTCGTTCACGTGGACGTGGGTGTCGACCAGGCCGGGGAGCAGGACGTCGTCGCCGAAGTCCTCCAGCCGGGCTCCGGCCGGTACCTCGGCGTCGTGGGCCAGTACGGCCGTGATCTTCCCGCCGGCGACGGCCACCGAGGCGGCGCGCGTCCCCTCGGGGGTGATGACGCGCGTCGAGCGCAGTACCAGTTCCACAGCCACGTCGGCCACCGGAACCTCCCCATCTACTTCCACAGAGCGAAATTCAACGTTCTGTTGACGGAGTCTTCACGGCGATGGAGAACCAGTCAAGAGTGCCCGGATGGACCGCTGACGCGCCACCGCCGCAATTGGATGTTTCCACAGGATGGAATTAAGATTTCGATATACAGAATGTAGCTACCGCCACCGGGGGTCGGACGGGTAACTTCGCGAGGACGTCCGGCCCCGGACATACCGCCTCTGACCGGCGGGGACGGCATCGCCCCAGCTCTAGGGCCGACGCCGACTGACCGGTAGGCTGCTTCCTTGCCTGCCAGCACCGAAAGGACCGCGCCGTGCCGACGTCCAGCGCCAGCACCACCGACGCTTCCGCCAAGCCCACCGCCGCCAGCGGTGGCGTCCAGTCCCTTGAGCGCGCCTTCGACCTGCTCGAACGTATGGCTGACGCCGGGGGCGAAGTCGGCCTCAGTGAGCTCTCCGCCGCCAGCGGCCTGCCGCTGCCGACGATCCACCGTCTCATGCGCACCCTCGTGGCATGTGGCTATGTCCGCCAGCAGCCCAACCGACGTTACTCCCTCGGGCCGCGTCTGATCCGCCTGGGCGAGTCCGCGTCGCGGCTGCTGGGCACCTGGGCCCGCCCCTACCTGGCCCGCCTGGTCGAGGAGACCGGCGAGACGGCCAACATGGCGCTGCTCGACGGGGACGAGATCGTCTACGTCGCCCAGGTGCCGTCCAAGCACTCCATGCGCATGTTCACCGAGGTCGGCCGCCGGGTGCTGCCGCACTCCACCGGCGTGGGCAAGGCGCTCCTCGCCTACACCCCCGCCGAAGAGGTACGGGCCCTGCTCTCGCGCACCGGGATGCCGGCCGCGACCGAGAAGACCATCACCACGCCCGAGGGCTTCCTGGACGCCCTGGAGCAGGTCCGCAAGGTCGGCTACGCGGTCGACGACAACGAGCAGGAGATAGGAGTCCGCTGCCTGGCGGTCTCCGTCCCGAACTCGCCGACCGCGGCGGCGATCTCCATCTCGGGCCCGGCGGGCCGCGTCACGGAGTCCGTGGCCGAGTCGTTCGTCCCGATCCTGCAGGGCGTGGCCGCCGAGCTCTCGGTGGCGCTCGCCAACCAGAACCCCGCGTAGCGGCCGGTCGTACGCGCGTACGCGGAAAGCCCCGGTGCCCCTCCTCGCGAGGGGCACCGGGGCTTTCGTACGTACGCGGCTCAGGACGCGTACGCGGCTCAGCAGGCCGGGACCGGCTCCGCGCCCTGCGTCAGGCGGCCGTCCGTCATGGTCGCCGTGCGGTCCATCCGGTCCAGGTGGGCGTGGTCGTGCGTGACCAGCACCGTGGCCGTGGAGCGCTCCCGGGTCAGGGTGACCAGCAGGTCGAGGACGGCCGCGCCGCGCTCGTGGTCCAGGGCGCTGGTCGGCTCGTCGACGAGCAGCACGGCGGGCTCGTTCATCAGGGCGCGGGCGATGTTGATCCGCTGGCGCTGGCCGCCGGAGAGCTGGTGGGGGCGCTTGTCGGCCTTGTCGGCGAGGCCCACCGCGTCCAGCAGCTCCAGCGCCCGCCGGCGCAGTGCGCGGGAGGGGCGGCCGGACAGGTGCGCCATGACCTGGAGCTGCTCGGCGGCGGTGAGCGAGGCGAGCAGGTTCGGCTGCTGGAAGACGATGCCGATCTTCTCCCGGCGCAGCGCCGCCTTCTCGGCGGCGCCGATCCCGGTGACGTCCGTACCCGCGACCACGACCCGGCCGGAGTCCGGGGTGACCAGGGTGGCGGCGACCGCGAGCAGGCTGGACTTGCCGGAGCCGGAGGGCCCGATCACCGCCGTCAGGGTGCCCGCGGGGGCCTCCAGGCCGACCGCGTCGAGGGCGGTGAGCCTGCCGTCGCCGTCGGGGTAGGTGAGCGTGACGTCATGGACGAGCAGGGTCATCGGGCGCTCCCGAGGGCGGTCAGCGGGTCTACGGCGGTGATCCGCCGGATGGACAGGGCGGCGCCCAGCGCACCGAGCACGATCATGATCGCGGCGGGGGCGAGCACGGTGGCGGCGTCGAGGACGAAGGGCACGTCCCCTCCGCTGATCAGCGCGCCGAATCCGGCCGCGAGCGCGGTGCCCAGCCCGGTGCCGATGGCGAGCATGACCACGGCCTGGCCGAGGGCGTCCTTGAGGAGGTACGGGGTGGAGGCGCCCAGTGCCTTGAGGACGGCGATGTCCCCGCTGCGCTGGATCGTCCACACGGTGAAGAAGGCCCCTATGACGAGCGCGGAGATCGCGAAGAGGAAACCGCGCATCAGCTGGAGCGAGCCGTTCTCGGCCTGGTACGAGCCTATGGCGCCCAGTGCCTCGTCCACGGTCTGGACCTTGGTGCCGGCCGCCTTGTCCGCCGCGGCGAGGTCCGCGTTCCCGGTCGCGGAGACGGCGACGACGGTGGCCAGCGTGTCGATGGAGGTGCCGGGGTTCCCGATGCGCTGCCAGTCGTTCAGGTCCGTCCACACGACGGGCGTGTGGCTGTAGGCGGCGGTGCCGGAGACGGAGGCCACGGTCAGTTCGAGCGGGCCGATCCTGAGCTTGCCGCCTGCGGCGAGTCCGCCCAGTTCCTTGGCGGCCTTCTCGGTGAGGACCACCCGGCCCCGGCCCAGCCCGGCGCCCTTCGGGGGGAGCTTCCCGGCCGCGTCCACGCCGAAGACGGAGACGGCCGCGGTGCGCTCACCCGCGGCGGCATTGGTGGTGCGGATGCCCAGCGGCTCGGCGGAGCTCACCCCGGGGGTCTCCCGCCAGGCCCGCCAGGCGCTCTCGGGCACCTGGGAGTTGGTGAAGGACACCTTCTGGTCCCCGGCCGGCGCGGCGAAGGCCAGGTGCGTGGCGGGCAGGCCGGTGATGGCCGAGATGTTCTCCCGGGCCAGGCCGGAGGTGAGCCCGGACAGCAGGCCGACCAGCAGCGTGATCAGCAGTACGACCGAGCCCATGAGGGCGAAGCGGCCCTTGGCGAACCGTAGATCTCTCCATGCGACGAACATGTCCCCCACCTTGGTCGTCCGCGTGGACACAAGGCATCGCGCCACGGTAGCGATCCTGGTATCGAAGGGTCGGTCCCGACATCAAACTTTTGGTTGACCGGGGCCGCTCGGGCCCCACTTACGCTGGTCGGGACATGCCTGCTGTGAATCCCCCCGCCCCGCGCCCCCTCACCCCCGTCTCCCGAGTGCTGCGGCTGTGCCTGCACGCGCTGCTCTTCGGGCTGCTCGCGCTGGCCGCGGGCCGGGCCGTCGCCGACTCCGCGCCCCGGGCCGGCTGGATGGTCGCCGCCTGCGCGCTGCTGGCCGGCGTGTACGCGGGCGGCGTACGGGCCCCCTCGGTGGGCAGTTCGCCGCGCGCCGCGGCGCTGTGGCTGGCCGCGCTGGGCGCCGCCTGGGTGGCGCTGCTCGCGGTCTCCCCGGACGGGCTGTGGATCGCGTTCCCGCTGTACTTCCTGGAGCTGCACCTGCTGCGGCTGCGCTGGGGCGTCGCGGCCGTCGCCGTGACGGCCTGCGCCGCCATCGCGGGCTTCCTCGCGCACAGCAGCGCGGTGACCCCGGGGGCCTTCCTGGGGCCGCTGCTGGGCGGGGCCGTGGCGGTGGCGACCGTACTGGGCTACCAGGCGCTGTACCGGGAGAGCGAGCGGCGGCGGGAGCTGATCGAGGAGCTCATCGCGACCCGGGCCGAGCTGGCCGCGGCCGAGCGGGGCGCCGGGATCCTGGCCGAGCGGGAGCGCCTCGCCCGGGAGATCCACGACACCCTCGCGCAGGGACTGTCCTCCATCCAGCTGCTGCTGCGGGCGGCGGAGCGGGCCCTCTCCGAGGCCCCCGCGGCGGCCGGGAGCGGGGCCGGGGCTTCCGACGGGCGGGCGGCGGCCCTGGCGCACATCGGCCGGGCACGGGAGGCCGCGCAGGACAACCTCGCCGAGGCGCGTCGCTTCGTACGGGCCCTCACCCCGCCGGACCTGGAGCACGGGTCGCTCGCCGCCGCGCTGGAGCGGCTGTGCGCGGGCGCGCCGGGGCCGCGGGTGCGGTTCTCGCTGAGCGGCAGCCCGCGCGAGCTGCCGACGCCCTACGAGGTGGCGCTGCTGCGGATCGCGCAGTCCGCGCTGGCCAACGTGGTGCGCCACGCGCGGGCGGGCCGCGCCGAGATCACGCTGACCTTCATGGACGCCTCGGTGACCCTGGACATCGTCGACGACGGGGACGGCTTCGACCCTTCCTCGGCCTCGGCCTCGTCCACTTCCGGCGACGGCGGCTTCGGGCTGCCCGCGATGCGCTCGCGCGCCGAGACCCTGGGCGGGCTGTTCACCGTCGAGTCCGATCCGGGCCAGGGCACCGCCGTGGCCGTCACCCTGCCCCTGCCCCTGGAGGCGTCCCGATGACGATCCGGCTGCTGCTCGCCGACGACCACCCGGTGGTCCGGGCCGGGCTGCGCGCGGTGCTGGACACCGAACCGGACTTCGCGGTCGTCGCCGAGGCCGCGACGGCCGAGCGGGCGGTGGAGCTGGCGGCGGCCGAGGAGGTGGACGTGGTCCTGATGGACCTCCAGTTCGGGCCCGGCATGCACGGCTCCGCGGCGACGGCGCTGATCACGGCCCGCCCGGGCGCCCCGCGGGTGCTGGTGCTGACCACCTACGACACCGACGCGGACATCCTGGCGGCGGTGGAGGCGGGCGCCTCGGGCTACCTGCTCAAGGACGCCCCGCCGGAGGAGCTGGCGGCGGCCGTGCGGACGGCCGCGGCGGGCCAGTCGGCCCTGGCCCCGGCGGTGGCGCTGCGGCTGATGGACCGGATGCGGACGCCGGCGGAGGCGCTGACGAAGCGGGAGCTGGAGGTGCTGCAACTGGTCGCGGACGGGCTGTCCAACCAGCAGATCTCGAAGCGGCTGTTCCTCAGCCAGGCCACGGTCAAGTCCCACCTGGTGCACGTCTACGCCAAGCTCGGCGTCGACTCCCGCACCTCGGCGGTGGCCGCCGCCGCGACCCGGCGCCTGATCCGCACCCCGTAACCCGGCTTGGTGGGGCTGGCCCCCGTAACGGGACACCAGGAGGCAGGCGGGCACGGCGGGGCGCCGCGGCGGGAGCATCGGGGCACCGAGTTCCCGATCCGAGAGCGAGCGCCCCCGATGCACACCACCGCCACCACCGCCACCACCGCCTTGAGCCGTCCGGCCACGCGGGCCGCGCCCCCCGCCCCCGTCCGTACCGCCTACGCGCTCTGGCTCACGGCGGTGGCCGCCGGGGCCTTCGAGACCGTGCTCGCGATCGGCCGGATGGTCGCCGACGGGACGGCGTCCGCCGGGGAGATCGGCGTGGGCCTGGCCGTCCGGCTCACCGTCTTCACCGCGGCCGTGCTGATCGCGCGGAGGATGCGCGGCGGCGCGCGCTGGGCCCGGATCACCCTCGCGATCGGCCTGGGCGTGCTCGGGACGGCCTCCATGGTGGTGCAGCCGCTCGGCTACCTCGCCGACGGCGGCTCGCTCACCGCCGCCCTGTCCCAGGCGGGGGCCCTCGACTGGGTCTTCGGCGCGAGCCGGGCCGTGCACGTGGGGGCGGTTCTCACGGCCGTGGCCCTGATGTTCGGGCCGGCGGCGAACGCGTACTTCCGGCCCCGGGCCTGAGCGGTACGCCTAGTGCTGTGGCCGGAAAGGTTTGCCGGGTCGCGGTGTCCGGTGCATGGGGCCTCCCCAGGCCCGCAGGGCCTAGGGGAAGCATCGCAAGG